>NZ_JBEPLY010000002.1:0-491972 GCF_040545495.1 Martelella mangrovi | reverse complement strand
TCATTGCAGAAGGAAGATAGGTGGACGGATTTTACTCCGCCCGCGGACGGTCTATTCCGCCGCTTCCGTGGCCGACTTTTGCACCGCCGTTCTCACAGGACTTAAAGACCCGGTTTGAGAGCCAGTTCTCACGCGTGAATTTCGGCCTCGGCCTTTCCATTGTCGACGAACTGATCCGCAAGGGGCATGGCGGCACGCTGAAACTTCTGGACCGCACGCCGCATGGTCTCGTCGCCGAGATCAGCCTGCCGGCCGTTCACGACACGCATGCCCACCCATCCGTTCCCGGCTGACAATATTTCCGAACATTTCAGCAAACTTCTCAATCACGGCATCATTGGGATCGAAACCTAATCAGCCCATTACAGTATTACGGTATTGTTGCTTCAAGTTCGCGAACGGAGGCTTTGATTATGAAAAACGGGCTCTGGTTGAGCAATGGTTGGTGATTGAACCGTTGCCGCCAAAGAATGCTTTGGCTCTGAAAACTGAAAAGGTCTCGGCCACCAGCTCAGTCCTCAGTGACGAGGCCGGAGGCCGGCCCCGTCTGGATGTTTTTGCTTAGGCCTGACCGATTTCGAAATCGGCCAGAAGCTCGAGTGCCTTGACCATGCCGGAATGATCCCAGGCGCTGCCGCCGTGTGCTGCGCAGGCGTTGAACAGTTCCTGGCAGGTGGCCGTGTTCGGCAGCGAAAGCCCCATCTGGCGGCCCGCGGTGAGCGCAAGGTTAAGGTCTTTCTGGTGCAGGTTGATGCGGAAGCCGGGATCGAATGTCCGCTTGATCATCCGTTCGCCGTGCAGTTCCAGAATTTTCGATGAAGCGAAGCCGCCGGAAATCGCCTGACGGACGCGTTCCGGGTCAACACCTGCGCGTGCGGCAAACAGCAGTGCTTCGCCAACCGCCTCGATATTCATGGCAACAATCATCTGATTGGCCACCTTGGCGGTCTGTCCGGCGCCGACCGCGCCCACCAGCGTGACGTTCTTGCCCATGATCTCGAAAAGCGGTTTGACCTTTTCGAAGACCGCATCCTTGGCACCGACCATGATGGACAGCGTGCCGTCGCGCGCGCCGACCTCGCCGCCGGAAACCGGTGCGTCAACATATTCGCAGCCAAGCGCCTCGATCTTTGCAGCATATTCCTTGGTTTCGACGGGCGAAATCGAGCTCATGTCGATGACGATCTTGCCGGCGCTCAGGCCTTCTGCCGCGCCGTTTTCGCCGAAGAGCACCGCGCCGACATCGGGCGTGTCGGGAACGATGGAAATGAAGACTTCGCATTTCTCCGCGACTTCTTTTGACGAGGCGCAGGCGGTGATGCCTTTTGCGGCGAGGCTGTCTGCAAGCTGTTTGCGATCATAGGCGAAAAGTTCATGCCCTGCGTCTGCAAGCCGTCCGGCCATCTGGGCTCCCATGATTCCGAGACCGACAAAACCGATTTTCGTCATCGCTTATCTCCCTTTTAAGTGTCGTGTGGATGTCGGCAGGCCTTACGCCTGCGCAGATATGAATTTGTCGCAGAGCGCCTGGGTGGCGTTGCGGAAGACGCCGAGGTCGGAACCAACGGCGACAAGATTGGCGCCCATCTCCAGATAGCGGCGCGCATCAGCCTCTACAGGCGCCAGAATGCCAGCAGTCTTGCCGTGGCTTTCGGCGACCGAGAACACATGGCGGATGGCTTTCTGGACATCGGGCTGCGAAGGATTGCCGAGATGGCCAAAGCCCGCGGCGAGATCGGAGGGGCCGACGAACAACCCGTCAACGCCATGGACTGCGGCGATTTCGTCTGCCGCTTCAACGGCCTGAGGGCTTTCGATCTGCACGAGAACCGTGATGTTCTCGTTGACCAGCTTCATGTAGTCGGGAACCGTCCCGTAATGGTTCGAGCGTTGCGACACCGAAACGCCGCGCACGCCCTCAGGCGGATAGCGGGTGGCGGCGACCGCCGCTTTTGCTTCCGCCGCCGACTGCACGAACGGGATGAGGAAATTATAAAAACCACTGTCGAGCAGTCGTTTGATAATGACTGTGTCGTTCCATTGCGGGCGCACGACAGGCGCCGAGGCACTGTCTTTCAGCGCCATGAGCTGCGGTATCAGGCTCAGCACATCATTTGGCGCGTGCTCGCTGTCGAGAAGCAGCCAGTCAAAACCGGCGCACCCCAGGACCTCCGCTGTAATCGGGCTTGCAAGCGCCGACCAACAGCCGATCTGTACCTTACGCTTCAGTATGTTTTGGCGGAACTGGTTCGGAATGCCCCGATAGGGTGTGACGTCCGACATGGCTGGTCCTTTTCCTTCCAATGTGTCGGCAGGCAGCAAGGTGTCGCCGCTGCCGCTGTGATGATGTGTGGCGGCGGCGGCATTGTCGCGCCGCCCGGTCTGTCCTCTGTTCTACATCGCATGCTCATAGGCCAGGCTTGCGCCGATCAGTTCGCGGGCATAGGGGTCTGTCGCCTGATTGCCCAATATGGCTTCGCGCGGCAGAACCTCCGTGATGCGGCCGGCCTGCATCACGGCAAAGCGGTCACACATATGGTCGATGACGGCGAGGTCGTGACTGACCATCAGATAGGTGAAGCCTTTTTCCTCGCGCAGACGCACCAGCAGGTTGATGATTTCCGCCTGTACCGAAACATCGAGCGCGGATGTGGGTTCATCCAGCAGCAGGACGTCCGGTTCCAGGATCAGCGCCCGGGCAATAGCGACACGCTGGCGCTGTCCGCCGGAAAGCTGATGCGGGTAACGATCCAGAAAGCCTGCCGGCAGGCCGACTTCGACAAGCGCGCGCTCCATGCGTTCCTCGCGGTCGGCGATGCCGTGGATTTTCAGAGGTTCGCTGAGAACGGTGCGGATGGAATGGCGCGGGTGTAGCGAGCCATAGGGGTCCTGAAACACCATCTGCATGGTGCGGCAGCGTTCTTCCAGCGTCATCTCGTTGACGGACCGGTCGCCGAATTTGATCTCGCCCTTCCAGTTGTCGAAGAGCAGCGAGGCGCAGCGCAAAACCGTGGATTTTCCCGATCCGCTTTCGCCCACCAGACCGAAGCATTCGCCTTTCTCGACCGAGAAGTCGACGTCGTTGAGCACTTTTATGGCGCCGAAGCTGATGGACAGCTTTTCCACACTGACCGATTTCATCATATCGCTCCTTCGGGATTTTCCCAGGATTGCTGGCGCTGAAGAACAGGCAATGGCGTGCGCGGGCCGCCGATATGCGGCTGGGCGGCAAGGAGGCCGCGCGTATAGGGATGTTCGGCATGGTCGAGCTCGCTGGCCGCGCGCGCTTCAACAACCCGGCCCGCATACATGATCAGCACCCGGTCGCAGAAATTGCGGACGAGGTTGAGGTCGTGCGAGATCATGATCAGGCCGATGCCTTTTTCGCGCACGAGATCGTCGAGGATTTTCAGCACCTGCAGTCTCACCGTGACATCGAGCGCGGAGGTGGGTTCGTCGGCGATCACCAGATCGGGATTGGTGAGCAGCATCATGGCGATCATGATGCGCTGGCCCATGCCGCCGGATACCTCGTGCGGATAGAGATCGTAAACCCGTTCCGGGTCGCGGATCTGCACGGCTTCCAGCATGTCTATGGCGCGCTTTCTGGCCTCTGCGCGGGAGCATTTGAGATGTGTCTGGTAGGCTTCGGCAACCTGCGCGCCGCAGCGCTGGATCGGGTTCAGCGAGAACTTCGGATCCTGAAGGATCATCGACATGCGTGCGCCGCGGATCTTGAGCATATCCCGCTCGCTGGCCTTCATCAGGTCGATATCCGCAAAGCGCATGGACTGCGCCGTGATATCGGCGGTTGGCAGCAGTTTCAGCAGGGCCCTGCCGACGGTTGATTTTCCCGATCCGCTTTCGCCGACAATGCCGAGCCGCTCGCGCCCGAGGGTGAAGCTGACATTGCGCACGGCAGGTGCCGGCGTGCCGCGATAGTGGATCGACAGATCCCGGACATCAAGAATGGGGTGTTCGGACATGTCCTTACCTCCTGTTCATCTGTTTGGGATCGAGCGCGTCACGCAACCCGTCGCCTAGAAGGTTGAAGGCGAGGCTGACGCAGAGAATGGCGATGCCCGGGAATGTCACCAGCCACCAGCTGTCGATCATATAGCGGCGTCCGGTGGCGATCATCGCGCCCCATTCCGGCAATGGCGGCTGTGCGCCAAGACCGAGGAAGCCGAGACCGGCGGCTGTCAGAATGACGGTGGCCATGTTCAGCGTCAGGCGGATGACGACGGACGGCAGGCACATGGGCACGATCGAGCGCCAGATGATGCGCGCCGAGGATGCGCCCTGCAACCGCGCCGCCGAGATATAGTCGGCGCGGCGGAAGGTCAGCGTTTCCGCGCGTGCAAGACGGGCAATCGGCGGCCAGGCCGTCAGCGAAATCGCGATGATGGCGTTGTTGAGGCTCGGGCCCAGGGCGGCGACAAAGGCCAGCGAAAGGATCAGGGACGGAAAGGACAGGAAGATATCCGTCAGCCGCATCAGGGCATTGTCGATCCGCCCGCCGAAATATCCGGCAACGGTGCCGATGAACAGGCCGATCGGCCCGACGACGATGGACACCAGAAAGATGATCCTGAGCGTGATCCGCGAGCCATAGAGAAGACGGCTGTAGATGTCGCGTCCCAGCTCATCCGTGCCGAAAAAATGTTCGGCGCTCGGCGGCTGAAGCGTTGCCTGCAGGTTCTGGACATAAGGATCGCTGGTTGCCAGAAGCGGCGCAAACAATGCGCACAAGAGCAGTATGGCCAGCACGAGAAGGCCGAATGCGGAGGTCGGAGACTTCACCAGGAACACGAGAATGTTCTTCAGCGTTCCCAGCGATTGCAGCGGCACGGCGCTTTTCTTTGCGGCAAGTGGCTTGGTGATATCGGACATGGTCAGCGTGTCCTTGGGTCAAATACGCGATAGAGAACATCGGACAGGATGTTGAGGCAGATGAAGATCAGCCCGACGAGGAGAACGCATGTCATCACCGCGTTCATGTCTCCGATACGCAGGTTTGATGTGAGGTACTGGCCAAAACCCGGCCAGGCGAAAACGGTTTCGATCAGAACGGCGCCCTCGAGCAGCGCGCCATAGGCCAGTGCCACGATGGTGACGAGCTGAACACGGATATTGATGAAGACGTGCAGCCAGATCGTCTGTCGCTGGCTCAATCCCTTCACCCGCGCCGTGGTCACATATTCCTGATTGATCTGGTCGAGCATGAAGGAACGGGTCATGCGGGTGATGTAGGCGGCGGAAGAATAGCCGAGCAGCGAGGCCGGGAGGATGATGTGGTGGATCGCGCTTCTGAAAACCTCCCAGTCGCCGGCAAGCGCGCTGTCGATGAGGAGGAAGTTCGTGCGTTCCGGCACCATGCCGATATAGAACTGGCTCATCCTGCCGGAGCCGCCGACCCAGCCGAGATTGGCGTAGAAGATCAGCAGGCCGATCATGCCGGTCCAGAAGATTGGCATGGAATGCCCGAGCAGGCTGAAAACGCGGATTGCGTGATCGGGCCAGCGATCCTTCTGGACAGCCGCCAGAACACCCAGCGGAATGCCGAGCCCGGCGCCGACGAGGATGGCGAAGGTCGCCAGTTCTATCGTGGCGGGAAGAACGTGCAGGATATCCTGGATAACGGGCTGACCGGTGCGAATGGAGGTCCCGAAATCGCCGGTGAACACATCGCGGATATAGAAGAAGAACTGCTGCCACATCGGCCTGTCCAGACCAAGCTGATGGTAGACGTTTTCATAGACTTCCTTTGTCGCATCCTCGCCGACAATGGCGCGAACCGGGTCGACCGGCATGACGCGGCCGATCACGAAAGTCAGAACCAGCAAACCGAAGAGCGTGACAAGGATAGACCCGACCCGTTCCACCAGGCCGCCGGCGCGACCTGACTCATTTTGCATGTCAACTCCTCCCAGAGTTTTGAAAGAACGCCCGTTTGGGCGGTTCTGTGTCACATGTTGGCTAATCTGTTATACAGAATACCCGTGCCAATAACAGATTCCATGCCCGTCATTGCCTGAACCGGCATCTGCAGGCGCGGAAATCAAATGTCCGCGCCTGCTTTCTGAAAGCGTTTCGAGGCTCAGCGGTTTTTCACCACATCCTCAAACCTGGACACCCAGGGATCGATGATGAGGCCATCGACGTCATTCTGGTAAGCCGCCGTGACCACGCGTTCGGAGAACGGCTGGATGGACGTTACCTTTTCGTCGATCAGGCGCTGGATATCCTCATACATGGCGACCTGCTTTTCCTGGTCGCGTTCAACCAGCGCGGCCTCGATCATCGCATTCAGCTCATCGTCCTGATAGCTGGTGCGCCAGCCCTGATAGTTCGTCAGCCCGGCTTCCTGGCTGTTGTCAGGGTTGTAGATCAGAGCGCGCAGATTGGAGTCGGGGTGGGGCTGCTGGCCGCCGCCACCGCGTCCGACCAGGAGGGCAAACTCCCGTTCCCGCATTGCGCCGTAGATCTGGCCGCCGTCACCGGTAATGATTTCGGCGTTGATGCCGGCCTGTGCGAGCGTGCCCTGAATGGCCGTTGCGCTGTCGAGAAACTGCTGGGCCGAGATCACCCGGATCGAGGTGTCGAAACCGTCCGGATAACCGGCCTCTGCCAGCAGCTCCTTGGCCTTTTCGATGTTCAGTTCATAGCCCGGATCGTCCAGGGCGCCGAACGCCGAGGTGTTGACCGGGCGTTGCCGTTCGACACCGAAATACGGCATGATCGCGCCATTGATGCCCTTGTAGTCGATCAGGTAACGAAGCGCTTCACGCACTTTCTGATTGCCGAAATGCTCGTCCTTCATCGATACGGCCAGATAATAGAAACCGGCGCTGGGTTCGGTCTCGACGGTCAGGCTCTCTTCTTCCGAAAGCGCCTTGAGGTCGGAGGCCGACAGGGAAAACCCGACATCGAAATCGCCCTGTTCGAGGCCCAGACGCTGGGTCTGCGATTCAGGCAGATGACGCATCAGCACACGCGCCATTTGCGGTGCGTCGCCCCAGAATTCGTCGTTGCGGGTCAGGATCACATACTCATTGGCCCGCCACTGGCCGAGCGTGAAGGCGCCCGAGCCTGCCGAATTGTTGGTCAGCCAGGCACGGCCCATGTCACCGTCTTTTTCGTTTTCCTGCACCAGCTTGGAGTCCAGGATCGAGCCGACCCCGGCCTGCGCCAGATACATGAGGATCAGCTTCGGGTCGTCCTTTTGCGGCAGATTGAGCGTAAACGTCATATCGTCTTCAACGACAAACTCCTCGTCCACGTTTTCTGCGGTGAACCCGCGGCTCTTCAGGCCCGAAGATTGCGCCAGATTGAGCTTGAGATTGCGGTCAAAGCTGAATTTGACGTCATGGGCCGTCAGCGGATTGCCCGAGGCGAAGACAACGTCCGGCTTCAGATGGAAGGTGACCGACATGTTGTCGTCGGCAATGTCCCAGCTTTCTGCGAGACGCGGTTCCAGCGCCTTGGTCTTGGGGTCGAGCTCGACCAGCGCATCATAAAAATTGTTGAGGATCTGCACGGCCTCGCCGCCGGTGATCGCCGCCGGGTCCATGGTCAACACATTGGTCATGTTGAAGGCCGCGATCAGCTGATTGTCCGGCGTTTCGGCAAATGCCGGAGCGGATGTTGCAAGAAGCACTGCCAGTGCAGTGCCTGTCAGAAGATGTCTCATGTCTCCTCCCAAAGGTTCTTTGACATCGTTGCTGGTGTCCGGCCTGTCATTCAGGCCGGGGCAAAGGCGTGCCGTCTACGACACGCGGTTGTTTTCGATCAGTTCGAAATTGATATCCTCGCCCAGGCCCGGGCGATCCGGCACATGAACGTAGCCGTCCGCATCCATCGGGTCGGAAAGCGAATTGAGGTAATCGAAGCCATCATCATATTCGAGGAAGGGATGCAGCAGGCCGCGCTCATACCATTTGCAGGCCTTGGTTGCGGCAACCACATGCAGGTTCATCGCGGTATTACCGTGCACTTCGCAGGTCATGCCGAAACTTTCGGCCAGATGCATGGTCTTGAGCGCCGGCGTGATGCCGCCGACATCGTTGACGCCCGTGCGTAGTATGTCGCAGGCCCCGGACGTGATCCATTCGGCGCGGTGCCAGTGCTTGCCGGCAGCGCTTTCCGGGCCGACGACGGGTATGTCGAGATTTTCCGCAAGCCAGCGATAGGATGACATCGACTGTTCATCCATCGGTTCCTCGATCCACGCGAAGCCGAGCTTTTCCAGCCCGCGCCCGAGTTCCAGCGCCTCGACCCGCGAATACCAGTGAAAGGCATCGATCATCAGCGCGATATCCGGCCCGACGGCCTCCCTGACGGCAGCACACGCCTTCAGGTCCATCTTCACATCGGGCGCCCAGCTGACGGGCGGCATCCATGTGTGCAGCTTGATGCCCTTGTAGCCGCGCGCCACCAGTTTTTCGGCAAAACGGCCGTAATCCTCTGGCGTGGAGAGGCCGCCTTCCAGCTCATCGCCGCACATGATCGAACCATAGGCCAGAACCTTGTCGCGATAGCCGCCGATCAACTTGTAGACAGGTTGGCCCGATGCCCGGCCGGCGAGATCCCACAGCGCGCAGTCGACGGCTGCCAGCGTCCGGTCCGTCAGCTGTGCCGCCGAGCCGCGCTGCCAGTGTGCCAGTTCCTGCCAGAGGCGTTCGCGGTCGCGATAGTCCTGACCAATCAGGACTTTGCGAACGAATTTGTCGAGGACGTGCGGGCGCACCACTTCGGGCGGGCAGAAGGTGTATCCCTTGTCGCCGTCTTCCGTGGTGATGGTGAGCATGGCCTGCTGGACGTCGTGCTCCGGACCGGGATGGCCGTGTCCGGCGCTGTCGCTGTGCCGCCGCGTCTTGTGCCTGAACGTGCAGGCCGAGACATCCGAAATAAGCAAGGTCGTTCTTCCTCCCTGAATGCAGCGCTCACGGTCCCTGGCTGGTGGCGGTGCTGCGCATTATTAATTTGTATTACAGCTTTGTATGACATATATTTTCGACACGTCAACCGCAAAACCGATGTTATTCAGCCGAAAGCCACTTGAAGGAACGGTCCGTGGCGGTCATTTTCGTTTTGGGGGAAGGCGGTGTAATAGATAGGTTATTACACAGGCACAGCGCAGAGAGGGGCCGGAGCGGAGAGAATGACGGATATCATCGAGACGAGAAACGCGCCGGAAGCCCCGCGCACACGCGTCAGCCTGATCGCGGAAGGTCTGCGCAGTGATATCGAGAGCGGCCGTTTCAAGCCCGGAGACCGGCTGCCGAGCGAGTCGGAACTGACCCGCCTGCACGGTGTCAGCCGCACGGTGGTCCGCGAGGCCATCAGCCTGCTGCGCTCCGAGGGGCTGGCCGAAGCGCGCAAGGGCTCCGGGGTTTATGCCCTGGACCCGGTCAGCGCCCGGAGGCGGCATCCGTTTTCCGATCTCGATACCGAGCGGCTTTCCGGCGTGATAGAATTGTTCGAGCTGCGCAGCGCGTTTGAAATCCGCGCTGCCGCGCTTGCCGCCGGTCGCCGTTCCGCGGCGCAGATCGATGCAATCGTGAAGGCAAATGACGACATCGCCAACTGTTTTACCACGGGGGAATCGACCAGAGCGGCGGACTTCGCCTTTCACTACGCGATCGCGCAGGCCTCGCAGAACAAGCGCTTTCCTGAATTCCTGTCGCTGATCCGCCCCGGCATCGTCCCGCGTGTCGAACTTGAAGCCCATGACGGCACGCCGCGGACCTATGTGCCGAACCCGAAAATGGTGGAAGAGCACGAACGTATCGTCGATGCGATCATCGACGGCGATCCCGAAGCTGCAGAAGAGGCAATGAAGGACCACCTCGAGGGCAGTCTCGGCCGCTATCGCGCCATGCTCAAGGGCGCGCGCGCCGGTTGACGATCTTGCCGGTGACCGTCCGCGACCGCTTCAGCTGGATTCGCTGACTATCCGGTGTGCGCGGCACTCCGGAAGGGCCGTGCCATGTCGGCGTTTCCGGGAAAAACGCGTGCCGGGCATGAGGGGTGAGCAGGTCGAAATCGGAGCCGTTGCTTGACACATGCGCTGCGATGCGTATCTCTGAATAATATTCCAAGAATCGATTTGGAATATTAATGATCGGCGCCAGGCTGCGTCTTCAGAGAAGGATATCCCCCATGGATGCAACCGACGCTTCCGAAAAGTTCGAGGCAAACTGGCCGGCGGTGTTTGCCGTGTCCTTTGCGATGTTCGCACTCGTGTCGGCGGAGCTTCTGCCCATCAGCCTGCTTTCGCCTGTCGCCGCCGATCTTGATGTTGCGGTCGGGGCCGCCGGGCAGGCCGTGACGCTGACGGCGATCACCGCCGCCATTTCAAGCCCGCTCTTCGTTCTCGGCGTCGGCCGTTTCGACCGGCGTCCGCTGGTTCTCGGCCTTGCCGTCATTCTTGCCGTTTCGGGCCTGCTTTCGGCTGTCGCGAGCAGCCTCTGGGCGCTGCTTGTCGCGCGCTTTTTGCTGGGTGTTGCGCTTGGCGGCACCTGGGCCATGGTCACCGCGCTGGCGCTGCGGCTGGTGCCGCCGCAAAAGGTCGCGCGCGCCATGTCGATCATTCTCACGGGCGTTTCCGCCGCAAGCGTTGTTGCACCGCCTGTGGGCGCTTATCTCGGAGAGGTCTGGAACTGGCGCGGCACGTTCATCGTTGCCGCCGTGCTCGGTGTGATCGCGGTTGCGGGCCTCCTCGCGACGCTGCCGAAGCTGCCGCCCGCAGCAGCGCCCGGGCTGGCATCGTTCCGGATCACGCTGACCCGCGGCGCGGTGCTGGCGGGGCTGGCGACGGTTTTCCTCGTCCTGTCCGGCCACTATGCCGGCTTCACCTATATTCGCCCCTTCTTCGAACAGGTCGCGGCGCTCGAGATCAACGCGATCTCGTTTGCGCTGCTCCTGTTCGGTGCCGGCGGCGTTATCGGCAGCATGATCGGCGGCATCTGGGCATCGCGCAGCGCTGCTCTGACGGCCAGCGGCTCGGCTGTCGGGCTCATGCTTGCCGCGGGCTCCCTCATGTTTGTGGACCCGACGCCTGTTGCCGCCAGCGCCGCAACCGCGATCTGGGGCTTTGCCTTCGGCGTGTTTTCGGTGGCAATCGCGACCTGGAATGCCGAGGCGGCATCCGATCATGCCGAAGCCGTCGGCGCGCTTCAGGCGACCAGCTTCCAGGTCGCCATCGCACTCGGGGCGGGGCTGGGCGGCATCGCCGTTTCGGCTTACGGGCCGGTGGGCGTGCTGGTCTTCACCTGCGCGGCGGCCCTGCTTGGCGCGATCCTCATCCTTGCGGCCGGTTTTCGGATGCGCCAGCAACGGACCGCGTGACAGGCAAATGCAAATCTGCTCGGTGGGTAGTGGCGACTAAGGCTTGTTCCTTTCGGAATGCGTTTGCCCCGAGCCTGCTTCCGACGGTTTACGGCTGGCCGGAATCCGGCAGGAAGACCTGTTCGATCGGCAGCTCGAAGAGCCGTGCAATCGTAAAGGCCAGCGGAAGGCTCGGGTCATAGCGTCCGCGTTCAAGTGCGTTGACCGTTTGCCGCGAGACCTTCAGGCGCGTGGCAAGATCGGCCTGCGACCACTGCCTTTGCCGGCGCAATTCCTGGATCCGGTTGTTCATCTGAAACGAAACTTTCCGACGATGACGCCGAGGAACCAGATTGCCGCCATGAGCGGCCACACCATGAACATCGAGAGCCTGGGGAAGCCGATGCCTTCGAGGAATCCATAGCTGAAGGTAATCAGGGCGGTTCCGGCAGAGGCGACCGCAAGCGCTTCCAGCTGCACCCTGCGCTGCAGTTCATCCAGCTGACGAATGCAGCGGACCACGACAACGCAGATGAACAGGGCGGGAAGCATTGGAAGGAGCGCGATCGACAGGCGCAACGTGTTGCCTTCCAAGCCATTGCCGAGGAGGTACTGGGAGCAGATCAGCAGCGCCGCATAAGCGGCCAGCCCGGCGATCATGTAAAACAGTTGGCGCATGGTGGTTACCCTGTAAAGTAAAGTCTCCTTTACAAATAGGGGAGGGATCGGCGGCGTGTCAAGCGACCTTTACATTTTTGCCGAAAACGTATGGGCCCTGCGTTTACTACCGTCTGTCATGGCGCAAAGCGGCTTCTGTAAACCGCCACCTCGCACCGGAGAGGACGCCGGTGCGAGGTGGTATTTGGGATAGCCTGGAGCGCTATGCAGTCATTCTGATGCAGCAGAAACAGGCGCGAAGGCTCAGTGCGCGTTCATGTCGCCATGGTCCATTCCGGGCATGTCGTGGCCGGCTTCTTTTGCGGCGATGCTTCCCACCGGAAACGGCACCACGACCGTGCCGGCCTCCTCGAAGGTCAGTTCGACATTAATGACCGTATCCTCGACGAGCGGGCCGTTAAGATCCATGAACATGATGTGCATGCCGCCGGGCTTCAGCGTCACGGTTTCATGCGCGGGAACGGGAATACCGTCGGGCATCTGATGCATCTTCATCACGTCGCCATCCATGCGCATGTTGTGAAGCTGCAGCTCGCCGGCAACGTCGGAGGATGCGCCAACAAGGCGGTCGTCGGCATCGCCATTATTGGTGATCGACAGAAATCCGCCGCCAACCGGCGCGCCGGCCAGGGTGGCGCGGGCAAAGGCGCCGTCGATTTCCAGATCGCCAAGCGTGACGGGCCCCGGCGTCATGGCTTCGGGAGCGTCCTGATGATCGCCGTGTGCTGTCCCGGCGGCGGTGACGGTCAGTTTCGGCGCGGGCTCGCCTTCACCGGTTTCGCCCATGCCGGTCCAGTGACTGGCGCTGCCATCGGCGCAGAGTTGCTCGACGGGGAAGTAGAGTTCCGTTCCGGGGGCAATGTCGGAGGAAAGCGAACCGCGGATCACGAATTCATCATAATGGGCGTCCGGCAGTTCGCCGCCTTTCCAGATCACCGCGGTCACGCCTTCGCTGACCGGCGCGCCGTGGTGCATATAGGTATCGGCATAGGTGCCGGTGACGGTTTCGAGCTGCCAGCCGGCATGCGGCATTGGTTTTGCGCTATAAAAACCCTCCGGCACCTTGACCTGGATTTCGGTGGTTGCCGCGCCGTTGCAGCCATGGGGCACGCGGATAACGGCCTTGTAGCTGCTGCCGGCTGCCGCTTCGGCGGTTTCAAGCGTCACATGGGCATTGGCGGCGGAAAGGCTGGCAAGGCTGATCGCGCCGGCCCAGGCGAGACGGCTCATGAACATGGTCATGGAAAATACTCCGTTTGCAATTGTCGTGATTTCACGGACCTGAACGGTCCTCATTGCGGAATCAGACAGCAAACGGCGGTGCGCGCGGATTGTAATGCTGCGTGTAGAAGACGCGGGACGGCGTCTCGTCCTCAAACGCAAGATCATGCGCCACAAGGCAGGTATAGGCCGGCACGGCCTCATCCGGCGGCGGCGGTAGAATGGCGGCGTTCTGACGGCAGGCATGGCAGGGACCGTGACTTGCAGTCGCGTCATCGGCAGGGCCGCCACCGCAGAGAACGCTCTGCGATGATGCCAGGAGCGAACCGGCATCATGGTGTGTCAAAGCCGGCATAAAGGGCTGGTAGACAAAGGCCAGCGCAAGGACGGCGATCACCGCCAGTGCCGCCGCCAGCTCCCGCATTGCCGCCTTCAATCCCCTCAAGCCTCGAACCTCCCCTGCATTCCGTTGTTTCGCCAAAGCGCGAACCCGCGCCATTTCGGCAAGACAAGCATGGAAATCGCACGTTATTGCAAGTTGTCAATTTGACGCAAGCGAATTGAGGGCGGCGTTCAACCCTTGCTCTTGCGGGACGTCTCGATGACGCCCGGCTTTCAAAAGCCGGGCGCTCGTTTTCTGCATGCCGCGTCGGGTTCAGTGCGCCAGCATCTCGTCGACGACTTCGTCGGCGTTGAGCGATGACGGGTAGTATGTCGGCCAGTTTTCGAGTTCTTCCAGCAGCGCCGTGCGGTCATCACCCCAGTAGAGGTGGAAGTGATAGGCCTTGGCCGGTGCGATGATGTGGTCGGAGAACTGGATGAATTCCGGCGCGGCTTCGTCGCCTTCGCTCTTTTCGAAGATGAACCGGACGCCCCTGTTGCCCTTGGGGTAGGTCAGGATTTCGTAGCCATCGCTTGCATATTCGGCGGCAACGGGCTGGCCGTTTTCGTAGAAGGTGACGGTATCGCCGTTAATGGTGATCCGCTCGACATCGGTCTTGTAGCCGGTTTCGTAATAGGATTTGTATTCCGCAGCGGTCATGCTGCCGGTTTCGGCCTTGTGCGCCATCACTGGATCGAGCGTTCTGTCCTGAAGATAGGGATAGACCGACTGCCAGTCGCCGGCCCAGTCGGAAAGCGCGCGCCCGGCAACCTGGCTGTCTTCGAAATAGCCCTTGGCGATTTGCGCGTCGCCGTGGTCGTGCGCGTGGTCATGCTCGCCTTCGTGAACCATGCCGCTGCCGCCGGCAACGGCGATGTTGTAGGGCATGCCGCCGACGTCGATGACGCCGACCTGCCTGAGGCCGTCCTTGGCGATACGGCGGACGACGCCGGCCTTCGGATCGCTCATGACGATCTCGTCACCGGCCATGGCGATGCGCGGTCGCGGGTCGTTCCAGTGGCCGTCCATCGAATAGGGCTCGGTGACTTTGGCGCTGGTCGTCAGGCTGCCGCCCAGAATGTCGACCTGGTGCAGGCTGCCGTCTTCGGTCAGCACATAGCCGAAGCGGGCATCGGCCGGATCAAGCGCGAAGTCGACGCGGCGGAAGGGCAGTTCGATATAGCTGAAATGCGGTTCACCGGCCGGGTCGATGACAACAAGGCCATCGGAACCGTAATTGCCGAGAAACGCCTGCATGCTTTTGACGCCGAGCAGGGTTCCCGTGGTCTGGCCCTCCGGCAGGTCATCCGGATAGGTCAGCATTTCGAAGACGGGGCCGTCCTCGCCGGGCGTCACGGTCAGCACGCCTTCCTGGCAACCGGCCGCAAGGTAGGCGCCGGAAAAGGCTTCGCCGTGAATGCCGGTGCAGGTCGCAACATCGCCGGTCGGCGTGCCATCGGCCTCAACGGCGCGCAGGCCGATGCGCGTGCCATCGACCGGCGTGTCGGTTGCAACGCTCGTGACCCAGAAATCGCCGACGGGGGCTGCGAAACCGTGATGGGCGCGGTCCTGCTTCAACTGGCTGGTTTCAAGCGTGCCATGGGAAAGCGCGTGCGCATCGACGATTGCGGCATAGCCGCCCTTGTCGAAATTGATGGCCACCTTGCCGTCATGATCGATGATGCGGAACGGGCGCGGGCCGGCAAGCGCGCCCTCGATGGCAACCGGGTCGTCGATATCGATATCGGAATGGCCGCCATGGGAATGCAGCGAAATGCCGCTGTCGATGAAGTGAACCGCATCGCTGTCCGACTGGACGGCGACGATGGCCGCGCCATCGTTGACGGCAAAGAGTTTGTTCTGGCCCGTCGTTTCGAAGGACCAGTGGTTGTCCGGCGTATCAAGGTCGAACGCCGTGACCTTCGCATCCGCGTGGTCGCCGACGAAAACGCGATAAAGAGTGACGCTGTCCTCATGATCTTCGGCGAAGGCCGCCGGCGCGCCGATCGAAACCGCGAGCGCGGATACACCCAGTATCCATCGTTTCATATTTGCTTCTCCTTATATGGTATAACGTTACATTTTTAGGCCGGTTTTTCCTTGTCCGTTTTTGATGTCAGCCGTTTTCCTGGGGTTGGTCCTGATCCACTTCCTGCCATGCGGCCGATCACTGAGGGACCGGCTGGCCTCGGCCATGAAGAATATGCTCACGCATAATCAGGAAGAGATTATGGTATGTAATAACGTTACATTTATAAAGAAGCGATTTCAAAGGCAACCACTTTTCTTCCGGCTCCTGAAAATCGTTTCAACGTCACCGCTTGAACGCAGCGTTGTGTGGGGGGCGCTATGACCGGCGACCTGTAGCAAGGCCCGATCACTTCAAGCGGCGTAGCCTTCAAGTCAGCTTTTGATATGCGAAAAGGCGGCTGCCGGATTATCATCCGCGTCGGCCTGAAGGGCGGCAAATCGCTGCTCGAAATCCTGCGCCAGGTCTTCCACCGCGATCTCGGAGAACTGTTGCAACAGTCGGCGTTCAGCCTCCTGCATCGCAAGCTCAAGCCGCGCGTCGACGGCCTTTTCCACCAGACAGTCGGCGGGGTCCGCGCCGGGGCCGATGTTGAACAGCGGCGGGCTGCCGATCGCCTCGTAGACATCCCGCAGCGATATTGCGCTCAAGGGCCGCGCCAGATGCCAGCCGCCGCCATGGCCCTTTTCGGAGATCAGAATCTCTTTTTCACGCAGCCCCGCCATCATGCGCCGCACCACGACCGGGTTGGTCGAAATCATCCGGGCGACCTCGGTGAAACCGGCGCGGGATTGCCGAGTGCCCGTCGATCTGGATCCATCCCCTCTTTCACCGCTGTGGCGCTGCATCTCGACGCGTTCATGCGGTTTTTCCCTTTTGCCGGAAGATCGTGAACACGCCGCTGGCGATAATGATTGCGGCGCCGAAGAAGGTCATGCCATCCGGACTTTCCCGCCAGAACAGCCATCCGAACAGCGTCGCCCAGATGAGGCCGGTATAGTCCAGCGGTGCGACGATAACGGCAGGCGCCAGCCGAAAGGCCTGCGTCATCATCGTCATGCCTGCCGTTCCGAACAGGGCGATGGCCGCAAAAAGCCAGAGGTCTTCGAAGCGCACCGGCACCCAGACGAAGGGCACGATGAAGGCGCTGATCAGCGCTGCGGTGCCCGTCAGATAGACCAGCAGCGTCCACACGCTTTCGCGCGCATCGACCCAGCGGGCACTCAGCATCAGCAATGCATAGACGAGTGCCGTGGCGACGGGCAGCAGTGATGCGGCCTGAAAGGTCGCGCCGCCCGGGCGGATGACGACGAGAACGCCGATGAAACCGAAAAGAACGGCCAGCCAGCGCCGTATATGGACTTTCTCACCCAAAAACAGCGCTGAAATAACGGTGATGAAGAAGGGCGCCACGAAGATCAAAGCGGTGGCCTCTGCAAGGCCGAGATAGATGAAGCTTGTAAAAAACATCATCGCAGCAACGACCCAGAGCGCTCCGCGCAGCAGGTGTGCCGCAGGCCGGTATGTCTTCAGCGCCGGCCGTCCGCCCATGATCAGAGCAATGGCCACGGTAAAGGGTAGGGCGATCAGGTTGCGCAGAAACAGGATCTGAAGCGGAGAATAATGCGCGGTCAGTGCCTTGGCCACGGCGTCATTCGCGCTCAGGCAGGCAACCCCGGCGCACATCAGCACAATGCCGCCGGTATAACTTGCCTGTGTGCCGGATGGTGCGGCCTGCATGTCGATCTCCCCCTGATAGTGGTCGCCCCTTTGCGAACGGCCAGACTGCCCGATCCGGCGCCATAAAAGCAAGGAGGAGAATGTGAGCAATGGTTTACCATGCCGGCAATACTGAACGCCGCCGCCATCGGAAAGGCAGACAGAAAGCTTCACCAGCCCCGACGACGGCTGCCCCTAGGTGTTTGATCCTAGCCTGTGTGGCTGCGGTGCTGGCATGACAGGCGCCCAACCCGCATCTCCGAGATGGTTGTCGTTGCTTCGAAGCCGAAATCGCTGGATGCCCAGTCAGGTTCCTTGCCTGGACGATCCAGAGAAACAGTGTCCAAATTCTGCCCCGCAACCGAATTCGTTTTATCAATCATATCGATGGCCGCGCTGAACAACCGCGAGGCCTTTGTCGTTTGCGACGAAAGACACCGACAAACTTTGCGAGAGAACTAACAATATTGTTGTTTTTAATTGTTTTGATGGGACATCGCGCGGATCGCGGAAACCGGCGATCACGAAGTGCTGCTTGAAAAACATGGTGTTTGTGCCAAACTTTGGACGCATCGGACGCAGGCCCAAGTGGCGGGTCGGGCAGACAGGATCTTAGGTATGGCCAAGGGGGCAACCGCAAAAGGAAAAAGCCGCGCGGTTGGCAGGCCCGCACGGATTTCCCGCGATGATATCGCGGAGGCGGCGCTCATCATCGGCCTCAATGACGTCAAGATGAAAACGGTGGGGGAGCGGCTTGGTGTTGATCACTCCTCGCTCTACCGCCACGTCAGGGGGCGCGGCGATATCATCTTTGCTGCGATAGACCGGGCGGTTGTCCGGCTTGACTGGGAACGCGATTCTCCGGACTGGCGTGAATATCTGAAATTCAGGGCCGAGGCTGTCTGGGCGCTGTGCCGTGCAAATCCCGGCCTTGCCGCCGCTCTGCAGGCCATGGAGACAATCCCGCCCGCCGTCGTGGCCGGCTATGCCCGCATCTGCCATCGGCTGGAGGAACATGGTTTTGCAAGGGAAGACGCCATCCTTGTCGTCGACAGCATCATGGATATGACCGTGGACAGTGCGTCCCGCTGGGAGCAGTTGCTGGAAAATGACGGCACTGCTGCAGACCGTATGCTCAATTCCATGGACACCGGCGGCGACGGGGAAAACGCGCGCTATGGTGCACTGATGAAAGAGCTCATGAGCGGCGATCCCGAAGAATGGTGGCAGCGCAAGCTCAGCCTGCTGATAGAGGGGGCTGCGGCTTTGCTGGTGCGGAACCGGTAAGAGAGCAATGTCATATCCGACTGTTTGGTCGGTCCGCGCAGCGTGCGACAATCAAGACCATTATGAAGCGGAATAGCCGCCCCATGGCAAACGTCTTGTTTGCCATGATCAAACATGGCTGCCCGGAACCGGGAGGGCCTGAATATAAGTCACAACCAAATGTGATTGGTATCAAGATACCGGCTTGCTTAATTAGCAACAAAGTGTTTCAAATGTGGCGGCCTTCTGGCAGGGCATTTTTTTACAGGAAGATTAGGAGCAGGGCAGGACATGAGCGAAGCGACGAGGGGTGGGGGACGCCCGATGTGGCGGTGTTTGGCGCGAGGCCGCTTTATTGCGGGCACGGCGCTGAGCGGAATACTTGGCGTAACCGGAGTGGCCGGTTCTGCCCTGGCTCAGCCTGCGACGTATGATGTCGTGATCGATAGCGTTGTCACGACACCGTTCGATATGGACACCTATCATTCTGGCGGGGGAACCATGCTGGTGGAGAAGAACGGTGCCATCTCTGTTACCAGTAACACGGAGAATGCGGTCAGTACGGGTGCAGGCAATCCCTGGACGTTCCAGATCGATGGCACCATTCGCGCGGACGGGAGAGCCGGTGGTATCGCTTCCCATGCGGATGACACGATCCTTGTCGGGACGAAGGGCGTTATCGAATCTCTCGTTGGCGGTTCGCCAATTTACTCCGTCGGGGGCGTTACCGTCGAAAATGCCGGGCGCATAGCAGGGAGCGAATTCAGCATTTTCCTTCCCAGCGGCGATCTTTCGGTCACCAATAAAGCCGGAGCCTCAATCGAGGGCACCGTACAGATGGGAACGGCGGCAACCAGCACCATCGACAATTCGGGCAGCATGCAGGGCCTGAAGCAGAGGAGCGCCCTCTATCTTCTGGGCGATGCGACCATTTACAATCGTCAGGGGGCGACAATGGCCTCGGACAGCACTGTGGTCGATGTCTATTCCGGTTTCGGAACTCTGGAAAATGCTGGCGCGATCACGTCGACCAACGCTGTCAACTACGCGACCGCCGGCGTCAGATTCTTTCAGTCAGGTACGGTCACCAATGCACAGACGGGGCGTATCTCTGCCGACTACGGCGTATGGCTTGGCAACGGCTCGGCGATGGTGAGCGACAAGGCCACCCTGACAAACAGCGGCGCGATCACCGGTGCGGCAGGCCACGGCGTCGTGTTCTGGGATCTCGACGAGGCGAGCCTGACCAATACGGCGACGGGAACACTGGAAGGTGCATCTGTCGGAGCGTATTTTCTCGGCGTGAAAAATGGCGACGTTACCAATGCCGGCACCATTCGGGGAAGCTACGGGCTTTATCTGGCGCATGACAGTCTTGCGCCGACCGGCCATGTGAGCATCACCAATTCGGGCACGATCGAGGGAACCGACTCATATGCCCTCGCGAAGACCAGCGGCGTCAGCTACGACCTGACGCTCGACACCGGTTCGAACCTCATTGGCAAAGTCATGGCCGACAGCGGCGACACGCTGACGCTCAAGGGCACGGGCAGCGAGGACGAGGACCTGAAGGGTTTCGGTGCGCTCACCATGGCGGGAAGTGAGTGGACGCTGTCCGGCGGCGTGCAGGCCGACACGCTCGATCTGACGTCCGGTGTTCTGACGCTGAACGGCGCGGATATTTCCTTTGGCAGCATCGACATCGCCAACGCGGCAAAGCTCTTGGTCAACGGCCGCTTCTCGACGCCGGCGGCGATGACGCTTGCCGGCGGCGCGCGGCTTGGCGGCACAGGCACGGTCGGCGCGACCACCGTGAATGCCGGCGGCATTCTCAGCCCGGGCAATTCCATCGGCACGCTCAATATCACGGGCGACGTGACCTTCAACGCCGGTTCGGTCTATGAGGTCGAGGTCGATCCGGCGGGAACGGCAAGCGACAGGACCATTGCGTCAGGAGCGGTCGTCATCAATGGCGGCACGGTGCAGCAGATCGGCCTTGCCGGCAGCTACAGCCCGACGGCGACCTATCGCATCCTGGAAGGCGGCACGGGCCTGACCGGTTCCTTCGACAGTGTGATATCCGACTATGCGTTCCTGGACGCATCGCTCGCCTATGACCGCGACAATTACACGGTTGACCTCACGCTTTCGCGCAACGACATCAGTTTCGCCGACAAGGTCAGCACCGCCAACCAGCGCGCCACTGCGACCGCGACCGAGGCGGCGGGGCTCGGCAATCCGGTGTTCGATGCGGCTGCCGTTCTGCCGGACAATGCCGCAGTGCTCGGCGCGGCGTTCGACAGCCTTTCCGGCGAGGTCCACGCCAGCCTGCAGTCCAGCCTCGTGGAAGGTGCCGGCGTGTTGCGCAGCGCGGTCAACAACCGCATGCGCTCGGCTGAAACGGGCGGAGCCACTCCGGAGGTTCCCGTGCTTGGCTATGCGGCCACGGCGGATGCGCCCGCAGACGCGGTTCTTGCCGGCAATGTGCCCGCATTGGCCGATCGTTGGGCGGTCTGGGGCGAGGGTTTCGGCTTCTGGAACCGCACGGACGGCAATGGCAATGTGGCATCGGTCGACGCCAATACGGGCGGCTTCCTGATCGGTGCAGACGTGGCGGCGCTCGAAGCCACGCGCGTCGGCGTGTTCGCAGGCTATGGCCGCACGGATGTCGACGTGCCCGGTCGCGGTTCGAGTGCAACGGCAGACAGCTATCACCTCGGCGCCTATGGCGTCAGCGCGTTTGACGCAGGCGCCGGTCTGTTGTCGCTGCGCGGCGGCGCCTCCTACAGCTGGAACGATATCGAAAGCGACCGCACGGTTGCCGTCGGTTCGCTCACCGGCACGCCGACGGCGAGCTACAGTGCCGGAACGGCCCAGGTCTTCGGTGAGGCGGGTTGGGGCTTTGACGTCGGATCAGGCGTGATGGAGCCCTTTGCGGGCCTTGCCTGGGTGGGGCTCGATACCGACGGCTTTACCGAGAACGGCAGTGCTGCGGCACTGACCGGCCAGTCGCAGGATATGTCGACGCTGTTTTCGACGCTGGGCGCACGCGGCTCGACGAATGTCGAACTCGGCACAATGCCGCTTGAACTCTCCGGGGCGCTTGGCTGGCGTCATGCCTTTGGCGACGTGACCCCGCTGACTACTGCAAGCTTTGCCGGTGGCGCGCCGTTCACGGTCGCGGGCGCGCCGATCGCGCGCAGTGCCGCACTTCTGGAGGCAGGAGCTTCGTTTTCGTTGACGGACAATGCGAAGCTGTCTTTCGGATATGAAGGGCAGTTTGGCGAAGACACCCGCGAGCAGTCACTGAACCTGCGTCTTTCCGCCCGGTTCTGAGGTGCCCGACGCCCACGGGGTGACGTGAATTGAAAAGGCCTCGCCGCCGGATTGGACTTGTTTCAAAAAGGCGGAGAGGCATTTGAAAAGCCTGCAGCGCCAGTCGGCGGTGCAGGCTGTCACGCACAGCCCGGCCAACAATGCGGCGCGCAAAAGCGTCAACGGCGACAGCAACCGCATGCTGTATCCATAGACCTTGAAAACTGACCTTACGCGTCGGTTTCCAGTTGCGGGCTGCTGCTCGTGTCGCCATCTCCATCACCCTCGATGCCATCGAAGCGGCGCTGGTTCTGTTCGATCAGGTCGGTGTTGCTGGCCGACCAGTGACAGAGCGCAAACAGCGTCGGAATGAGCGTTCGTCCCAGTTCGGTCAGGCTGTATTCGACGGCCACTGGATTACGGTCGGTAATCACGCGGCGGCTGACCAGTCCGTCCCTTTCAAGCCCGCGCAGCGTCACCGTCAGCATGCGTTGCGAGATAGATTCGATCTCCCGGCGCATCTGATTGTAGCGTTTGGGGCCTTCAGACAGGATCAGGATGGTCAGCACCGTCCATTTATTGCCAACCTTCGATATTGTCGGGGAAATTTTCTCGCAATCCCCGGGTACACTCATGTTCCCTAGCTTCAAAAAAGTGCCTCCTTGAGCCGATTTCAGCTTCCCATTAGGAAGCAACGCACCAAAAGTTCCTTATAGGAGATATCGTAATGTGTGAACTTTGCAAGGCCGGGATGAACCTGCATGGCCCGTCGACTTCGCGTCGCAATTTTCTGCGCGGCGCGTTTGCCAGCGCAGCGACGGCGGCATTCCTGCCGGCTTTCCTGTCGCGGCCGGCTGCGGCCCAGGAAATGCCGACAGGCGTGGGAGAGACCGGTCGCCGTACCCTCATCAAGGGCGGCCATGTTCTCAGCCAGGATCCGGCCATCGGCGATTTCACCGGCGACGTCCTGCTGGAAGGCGCGCGGATCCTCGAAGTTGCCCCTTCGATCGATGCGGGAGATGCCGAGGTCATCGATGCTGCCGGCCGCGTCGTCATGCCCGGCTTCATTGACACCCACCATCACCAGTTCGAAACGGCTCTGCGCTCCTACCTGCCCAACGGCATCATGTTCGCGGACCCGACCCGACCGGGTGAACCGACCTATCTTGACGATATTCTCGGCAAATTCTCGAAGGTTTATCGGCCGGAAGACGTCTATATCGCGCAGCTGTTCGGCGGGCTGAGCCAGCTTGATGCCGGCGTTACCACTGTGCTGGATGTTTCGCAGATCCACCACTCGCCGGAACATTCCAACGCCGTTATCGAGGGCATGCAGGCCGTCGGCCGCCGTGGCGTTTTCGGCTATTTCGAAGGCTACGGCCCGGACTTGCGCTATCCGCAGGATGCCCGCCGAATCCGCGACGAATATTTCGCCAGCGACGATCAGCTGCTGTCCATGCTGATGGGCGGCGAAGTCTATCTGCCGGGCGTCGACCCCATGGAGTTGTGGAACATCGGCCGGGACCTCGACCTCATGGTTGGCCTGCATGTCGTCGGTTCGCTGGGCATGCGTGAGACGATGGACAAGTTGATCCCGCATTATACCGACAAGCATCTGTTCATCCACATGACCGGCATGTCCGATGCCGCCTGGGACCGGGCACAGGAGGTCGGCGCGCATATTTCGCTCTCCGTTCCAATCGAAATGCAGATGCGCCACGGCATGCCGCCGATCCAGAAGGCGATTGACATGAATATGGCGCCGGCGCTGTCGGTCGATGTGGAATGCACCATGACGGCCGATTTCTTCACCCAGATGCGCGGCGCCATGACATTGCAGCGCGCGCTTGCCAATCAGGTCGCTCTGGAAGACGGGCAGGAAAACGCGCCGGCACTGCTGCATGCCCGCGATGTGCTCGAATTTGCGACCGTCAACGGCGCAAAGGCCCTGAAGCTGGACCACAAGACGGGATCGCTGACGCCCGGCAAGGAAGCCGATGTCATCCTTCTGGATGCAACCGCGCTGAATGTCGCGCCGCTCAACAACGCGCCCGGCGGCGTCGTCACCCTGATGGAGCGCTCCAACGTCGAAACCGTTCTGGTCGCGGGCCAGATCAAGAAGTGGAAGGGCGCGCTTGTCGGGCAGAATATCCCGGCGCTGCGCGAACAGATCACCGCATCGCGCGACTATCTGTTCGAAACGGCTGACGTTGAAATCCCGCTGTTCGACTAAGCGGAAGACAAATGGAACCGGCTGCCGCGGCGCTGCGGCGGCCGGTTTTCTTCGAAAGCCGTGTCGTATGATCGCGGCTGTCAGCGTTGCAACTGAACCCGACCATCAGCCCTCGGATTATCAGCCGCCTGCCGCCATCTCCAGCGTACCAAGAATGTCGCGAAGCTTTTCAGCGGCGGCAGCCGACCCGGCCAGGCAGGGGCCTTTTTTCGAGAAGTCGCTGGAAAGCGGGAAGTCATCGACATCGCCACCGGCTTCCGAGACGATCAGCAATCCGGCGACGCAATCCCACGCATTCAGCACCGGCTCGTAATAGGCCAGATAATGCCCGGCGGCGACATGGGCGAGCGAGAGCGCGGCCGAGCCATTGCGCATATAGACGCCGCCATTGGCCATGACGGCCGCGATAAGGCCGCCGATGTGTGGCCCGTGTTCACGCCGGGTCGCCCCAACGGCGATGAAGCCGCCGGAAAACGGCGTCGTGTCGTTGACGTGGATTTTTGTGCCATTGCGATGGGCGCCTTCACCGAGCTTTGCCGTATAGAGCTGGCCGGTGCAGGGCTCGTAGATCAGGCCTGCGACGGGTGTGTCTTGATGGAAAAGGGCAATGACCACGCCCCATGACTGCAATCCGTGCAGGAAGCAGCTCGTGCCGTCGATCGGGTCCATGAGCCAACGGTAGTGCGAGGTGCCGGGTTTCTGCCCGTTTTCCTCTCCGTAGAGCCCGTCTTCCGGAAACCGTGCGCTGATCGCCTGCCGCAGGAAGTCTTCGACATCCCGGTCGGCAGCGCTCACGAGGTCCTGTCCGCTCGTCTTCATCTCGATGGCGAGCGAGCCGCGTCGTTCGAAATAATCGAGAGCGAGCTTTCCGGCATCGACGATGATCTTGCAGGCGGCGTCGAAGCGTTCGGCGCACGCTGCGGTCTTGGTGTTCTGGTCTGGCATTCTGGTGTCTTGATCTGTCTCAGGAGGGGTGGGAACGAATAAACGCCGTGGAGCCGCGACGCACGAGCGTGACATCGATTTCGGCGTGCAGCGGTGGTTCGGATGGCGTGTCGATGCGGGCAATGAGGGCGGAAAGCGCGGCATCGGCAAGCAGCCCGGTGTCCTGCCGGATCGTCGTCAGATCGTAGGACAGCCAGGCGGCCTCGTCGATGTCGTCGCAAGCGACCACGGAAAGCGCCTCGGGAATTGCAATGGACGTTGCCCGGCGTATTTCGTCGAGGAAACCGAGGGCGAGATAGTCGTTGACGCAGAACACGCCATCGACGGTTTCACCGCTGTCGATGAAGGCCGCCGCGGCCTCGACGCCGCCGGCATAGTTCTGGATGGCGCCTGAAAACGCTGCGACGCATTCCATCCCAAGCCTGGTGCAGTGACGCCGAAAGGCTTCCTTGCGCAGCGATATCGTGTGGGAAGGCCGCCGCTGTCCGGCTATGGCGACACGACGGCATCCCGTTTCGTGCAGTGCCTCTGCCGCCAGCCGGCCGGTCTTTTCGCAATCGACGATGATGCTTGCCACGTTGCCGCTCATGCGCGGCTTGTTGACCAGCACGAGGGGCACGCCGAAGGCGGCACACTCCTCGGCGATTTCGACGGGCGGGGTGTCCGAGGTAACGATGGCGCCGGACACATTGTAGTGCAGCATCATGTCGATGAGGTGGCTGACATTCTGGCCCGGATCCGTCGGCAATATGAAAGGGTGATAGTCGAGCGCGACCAGACCTCTGGAAAGCTTGTCGACCAGCCGCGAGCGGAACGAATTGTCGATGTCGGAGACAACCAGACCCACGAGATGGGTGCGTTTCTGCGTGAGCCCGCGCGCCAGCATGTTGACGCGGTAGCCGAGGTCGCGGGCGGCTTTCATCACGCGTTCGCGGGTCTCGGGCGCAACGCTGGCGCCGGCCGTGAAGGTTCGCGAAACCGCAGAACGGGAAACTCCCGCCCGTCTTGCAACATCGGTTGATGTAACTGGCCGCCCCGGCCTTTCTTCGTCATCCTGCATCGCGAATCGCATTACCGTGACTGTCCCCGGCAAGCTTGCCGCCGGCACAGGCAGCAAGCAAGAGATCGGCGCGGTCGAGATTGAGCATCGGCGGCCGCAGCAACAGTATTTGCCGAAAAATCTCGGGGTCTTCGCCAAAATACTGCAACATCGGCGTCATTCCGAGGGCGCGGCATTCCGCCGCCCGTTGGCAAAAATCGTCGGGGTGAAATTCCACGATCGCCGGACCGAGATGGGCCTTCAGAATATCGAGCGTCGGGTAGTCGGTCGCCGTCGATCTTATCCGGGCATTGTGTGAGACCGCCCGCACATTGCGCAGAATTTCCGTGTCATGCGACCAGAAGAAGCAGTCGGCCAGAAAACCCATCTCCTCGACAAGCGCGATGACGTTTACCGGATCGGCGGCCTTGATCTCGATATACATCTGCCGGCCATAGGACTGGCACAGTGCGATCATCTCGCGCAGCGTCGGCAGCTTCTCGCCGGAATGGAAGCGTGAAAACCACGATCCGGCGTCAAGCGCGCGCAACTCGCTCAGGGTCATATCGGCCACCCGGCCGGTGCCGTTCGTCGTCCGGTCAACCGTCGCGTCATGGATGACGACAAGCGCGCCGTCAGCGCTCTGGCGCACATCGAGTTCGAGGTAATCGGCGCCCAGTTCAAAGGCCAGCCGCCCCGCTGAAACCGTGTTTTCAGGAGCGAAACGGTTCGCCCCGCGATGAAAGACGGTCTGAATGCCGAGTGCCCTGAGCGGGTCGAGCCGCGCCATCATCTCGGGATTGTTGGTGCAAATGCCGAGAACGGGCATGTCAATCAGCTCATCGAGAACCGCGCGCCGCGCCTCGTGCCAGAGCACGATCCCGAGGTCCAGTTCGCGGGCCTGCTGCAGGAGAACCTGCGTCACCAGGTCTTGCGGTCGCTCTCCGCCGCGTTCCCAACACAGGTGGATGATGTCGGCGCCCGTCTGCGCGGCCAGAGCGAACGGGTCCATGCCGAGCGGCACGAGGACTGAGACCGGAAACGGACACACCGCGTCGACCAGATCGCGGACTTCGTCGATCATGAAGCTTCCGAGGACGGCCGACTGGAAGCCGGCCGCCATAAGGCGGCGGATTGTGACAGCACCGGCGCCACGTGCCTTCACTTCCACGTAGAGGGCCTGACCCAGTTTTGATGCCAGAGCAATTGTCTCGTCGAGGGTTGGCATGTCCGGCGCCAGCGCACGCAAGTCGGCCAGATCAAGCGCCTCAATCCGGGCATCGACGCCGACCGTGTGCCCGAGCGCGGGGTCGTGGCTGATGACGGCCACACCGTCGCGCGTCAGATGGACATCAATCTCCCACATGTCGGCGCCGAGCCCGGCTGCAACGCGAAAGGCCTCCAGCGTGTTTTCGGCAGCATGCGCCGACGCGCCGCGATGGGCAATCGACAGCGGGCGGCCGTCGGCGCGCGAAGGGCAGGGGAAGCGAAGACCGTGACGACGCATCAGAGCCGGTTTCCTTTCTCGTCGAAAACCAGCGTGCTTTCGACGTCAAGCGGCCACTCGACGTCCTGTCCGATTGCGATGTCGTTGCGTGCGTGCTGGATGGACCGCAGGACGATGCCCTCGGCCACCTTCAGGTCGAAATGGGTTTCTCTGCCCTGCGGTTCGATGAAACTGATCCTGCCGCGCACGGAATGGCTGCCGGTTGAACCGAAGTGCTCCGGCCGGACGCCGATCGAAATAGGCCGGTTGTTGTCCGCCGACAGGTGTGAGGGCAGGGGCAGATCGAAACCGTCAGGACCGGAAAACCGGCCATTCCGCATCTCGCCGTCGATCATCACAATCGGCGGGTTGCCCATGAAAGAGGCGACGAAACGGTTTGTCGGCCGGCGGTACATCTCGTCCGGCGGGCTTACCTGTAAAATTTCGCCCTTGTCCATAATGGCGATCCGGTCCGCCATCGACATCGCTTCCACCTGATCGTGTGTCACGAGGATGGCGGTGATGCCGGTTTCAAGCTGGATGCGCCGGATTTCCGAGCGCATTTCAAGCCGCAGCGCCGCATCGAGGTTGGCCAGCGGTTCGTCGAGAAGCAGGACGCCCGGTTTGCGCACGAGGGCGCGTGCGAGCGCGACGCGCTGCTGCTGCCCACCCGAAAGCTGGCCGGGTTTTCGTTTCAGATAGGGCGCGATATGCGTCAGCTCCGCGATCTCCTGGACGCGCGCTTCGATCTCCTTCTTTTCTGTTCGGCGGACCTGCAGGGGAAACGCGATGTTCTCGAAAGCCGTCATATGCGGATAGAGCGCGTAGTTCTGGAACACGACGCCGACATTGCGCTTCTGGCTCGGCAGGCCGCTTATGTCGTCGTCGCCGAACAGGATCTGTCCGCCGTCAATACGGTGGATGCCGCTGATGGCCAGAAGCGTCGTTGACTTGCCGCAGCCGGATGGGCCGAGCAGCGCGAGCATCTCGCCGTCGCGGATTTCGAGGTTCATCCTGTCGATGACGGGGACGCCGTCGAATTTTTTGGTAAAGTCCTTCAGGGCAATACGCATCAGCCTTTGGTGCCTCCGCCGAAAATGTTCATGAGCCTGTTCTGGAAAATGAGGAAGAGGATCAGGACGGGGAGCGTATAGTAGAGCCCCACGGCCTTGTAGATATCGAAGTTGTATTCGACCGAGTCCGGTATCGAGATGCCTTCGAGGAAAACCGAAAGCACTTCGAAATCCGTGGTCGGCGCGAGAACCCGGGGAATGACGAATTCCCCCCAGGCATCGATGAAAGCGAGCACGGTGATGGCGATGAGGCCGGGTTTGACCTGCGGCAGGATGAGCCGCCGCCATACCGTGAAGCGGCTGGCGCCGTCCTGTATGCCGGCCATCTCGATTTCCCATGGCACGCTGTCGTAAAAACCTTTCATCACCCAGATCGCGAGCGGCAGGGTCAGGGCCGCGCGCACCAGCACGATGCCGGCGAGCGTGTCGTAAAGGCCGATGAACTGCAGGACGAGAAACATGCCGATGATGAGGGTAACTGCCGGAAACCCGTGCATGATCAGCACGCCGCCCAGAAACATGCGACGAAACGGCAGGTTGAGGCGCGACAGGGCATAGCCGCCGGTGGCCGCCAGCGAGACGACGACCGCAACGAGGGCGACAGCATAGACGACCGTGTAGAAGGTCGAGACCCAGACATTGCCGACCAGCGTCGGGTCGATCAGAAAACGCCAGTGTTCCAGCGTCACCTCGTTTGGAATGAGCGAACCGCCCGGCGCGTTGGTGAAGCTGTCGATGACAAGTGACAAATACATCAGGCACAGCGGAAGGCTGACAATGGCCAGTACGAGAAGAACCGGCAGGATCGAGAAATTGCGTGTCATCCGGGTCTCCTAGGCTTCGATCTTCGGTTTCTGGACAAGTTCCCTGAACCGGAAGATGCGCAGGAAGGTGATCGACAGCACCAGTCCGCCGGTCACGAGCACCAGCGCCATTGCCGCGCCGAGGCCATATTGCAGGTTGCCGCTGTAATTGAAGAGCGCGGTACGGAAGGCCTCCAGCGACCAGACCGTCGTCGTGTTGCCGGGGCCGCCATTCGTGGTCAGCCAGATCTGCTCGTAGGAGCCGATCAGCGACAGCGTCTGGTAGCAGGTGTAAAACATGATCGGCCATCGCATTTGCGGCAGGAGGATATAGCGCACCTGTTGCCAGCGGCTGGCGCCGTCCACCTCGCTTGCCCAGAGCTGCTGCATGGGAATGGCGCGCAATGCGCTGGAAAACAGGATCATGCCCAGCGAAACGCCGATGAAGCCGTTGACCAGGATCACGATGGTCCAGGCGCTCGGCACTGATCCTTTCATGTAGTTGAAGGACGGCAGGCCGAACTGCTCGGCAAGCGTTGCGACGAGGCCGTTATCCCAGGTGAAGGCTTTCCACATCAGCGTGTAGAGAACCACGGGCGTAATCTTCGGCAGCAGCCACAGGGCGGAAAAGAAAAGGCCCATGCGCGGGGGCATGTAGAAGATCGCGAAAGCGAGATAGAGAGCGAAGAAGACACTGAATGCCAGCGTCACGGAAACGTAAAACGCCGTGTTGAGAAGGACGCGGACGGTTTCGCGCTCGTTCTTGAGCTTCTCGAAATTTGCCGTCGTCCAGACCCATCCGGTGTAGCTGGCGTTGACGATACGGTCGAGGTCGGCCGGATCAATCTCCGGCGCCAGCGTCGTGATGGCCCGGCTGGCTTCATCCCGTGTCTGGAAGCGCGTGTTGAGGATCGAACGGCTGAAGGGCTCGGCGGCAAGCTTCAGCTCCCGGATCCGGCGCGGCCTGCCTGGCAGGGTCTTGAGTTCGCGTTCGAAAGCGCGCTCGTCGACAAATTGCTGCCCGGAAAGTTGTTCCTCAATTTCATCGAGAAAGCCTGCGTCAACACCGGCTGCCCGGGCGGCAGCAAGGCTTTCCTTGTCGACGACAACCGTGCTGCGTGCGAGTTCTGCAACGACGGCGGGATCGATGCCGTCGGCTGCAAGTTCGCGCAGACCGTTCGGCGTGATCACGTAGGCGCCGCCACTGATGCCGGTCGAACTGGTCATGTTGGTGAAGGAAAAGATCGCGGTCAGCACAATGGGTGCAAGGAAGAAGATTCCGACGAAAATCAGCGTGGGTGTCAGCATCAGGGTGCCCAGCGGGCTGACCCGGCTTCGCCGTTCGCGCTGATCGCTAGGGGCGGCGGTGCCGGCCGAGCGCGTCAACGCGCCCGGCCGGTTGTCTCGCTTGCGAGAGGCGTTATCGGCCAATGGTCCGGTTCCCCTAGCGGACGACAATGCCGTTGCCGAGCGCCGACGTCACATCGGCTTCGGCGGCATTGACCGCGTCCTCGACGGAGGAGGCACCCGTCCAGGCTGCTTCGAGGCCCTGATACATGGCGTCCCAGTAGATGCCGAAATCGGCATTGTTGGGAATTGCATTGGCATGGGGCAGCAGGTTTTCGGTGGCTTCCGTGGTCCAGCGGTCATTGGCATAGAGCGGAACCGTCGCCTGGTCCTCGCCGATGGCCAGATGGCCGGAGGCAACCGCATGCAGCGAATTGATCCGCGGTTCGGAGGCGATCGAGATAAGCTCGGCGGAAACCGCCGCGTCATCATCGGAGCCTGCCGTCGAGATCAGGTAGACAAGCGGATGGGTGATGGAATTGGCGCGGCCGTTGTCGTTGCCGGAGGGGACCAGCGAATAGGCGACCTTGTCAAAAAAGTCCGTCATTTCGAAGGAGCCGGTCCACTGGGAATAGTGCCAGGTGCCGCCGTGCCACATGCCGTAATTGCCTGCAGCGACGTTGCGATGCCAGTCGTCCCACTCCATGCCGAGATAGGACCGCGGCACAACGCCCATGTCGACGGCGTCGACGAAGAACTGGTACATGTCCGTCATGGCCTGCTTGTCGAAGACCAGCTTGCCGGTCTCCTCGTCGACCATCTCGCCGCCGAAGCTCTGGTAGAACTGCCAGTAGTCGGGGCCGTTGGATACGCGCGGCGCGAATGCCATGCCTTCCTCGACAAGGCCCTCGTCCTGCATTTTCCGGGCGTCGTCCAGCATATCGTAGAGCGTATAGTCGCCCGAAAGCACGCGGTCCGTCAGCCCGTCGATTTCGTCCTCGCTGTAACCGATGCCCGCAAGCTTTTCGCGCGAGAAGAAGAACACGCGCGCCTCGGCGTCCTGCGGAATGCCCCAGATCTGGCCGTTGTAGCTCGCAACGTCGATGAGGTTGTCATAAAGCTGGTTCAGGGGCCATGCGTCGAAATCGACATAGTCTTCGATCGGCCGGATCGCGCCCGCCTGCGACCAGGGGCCGATGTCTTCGTGCCCGGTAACGATGATGTTCGGCAACGTGTCCGATTCGGCCGCCAGTGTTACAGCCTGCTTGAAGTCGTCCCAGCTGCTCCAGACCTGGCTTTCGACTTCGATGTTGAGATCCTCGCCGTGTACGGCAGCTTCGCGCTCAAGGAGGTCGGCAGCCATGGTTATGGCATCGACGCGGTAATGTGACGTTTCGCCTGTACCGCCCGCCCAGACGGTGATCGTGTAATCTTCCGCCATTGCGCTGAGCGCCGTTCCGCACAGGAGGGTCGCTCCCAGCACAATGGTCTTCGTCTTCTTCAAGATGGTCATGATGATCCCCGGAAGTGAGAATAATGGTCCGATTGCACGCGCGTGCAATCACTCCTTAGGGGACCCATGTGACGTGCATATTACGGCCCGAGGAAAATAAGCTGTCATGCGCAGGCCTGTGTGTCCGATCGGTGGTCGTATTGACCGCGTCTGGCGCAATATCGAGAGCGTCGGTTGCAATCGGTGCACCATGTTGAGGGCCATCTTCTCGATGGAGAGCGCAAGTTCTACACCGGTGAGAAAAGCGTGGTGCCGCATAGCAAACAGAGCCGTTCCTGCATAAAAGGGTGCTGTTCTGTCTGGCGGCTGCCAGCGGAGGGGGAGCCTGTATCTGTGCGCAAAAGAAAATATAAACCGGATGACCTTCCCAGAGAGGAAGGCTTGATCTCGACAGGCCTTATTGCCGGTGCAGCATGTCTTGCCACCGTCCTCGGCTGCGCTTGATTAACCAGTCGGTGATCGCGATTGCGGCGTGGCGGTTCATGCCGTGTTGTGAAATCTGCAGGTAATAGACGGCGGTTCTGTCAATCCGGATATCGGACAGACGGATCAGCTCGCCGCGTTCGAGATAGGGTTCAATCAGCGCCTCCCGGCACAGCGCGACACCGAGCCCGCGCAGGGCCGCATCGCAGATCAGCGCCGAACCCGAGAAGAAAAGCCGTCTTTCGTTTCGCTCGTCTGGCGCTGCAATGCCGGCGGCTGAAAGCCATGTTTTCCACATGCGCATGTCTTCATCGTGCAGCAGCGTGGCGCGCGCGATATCGGCCGAACTCCTGATCGTGTGGCGGGCCTGATAGCTTGGCGCGCAGACCGGGACCGCCGCGCCGGGAATGATCGGGTCGGCTCCCTCGGGAATATGGCCATCGAGCGAAAAACCTATCAGAATATCAGGTTCCGGGCTCACCGGCTGGTCGGAAACATGTTCCTGAACATAGACGGATACCGCCGGATTTTCCGCCATGAACGTTTCGATCTCGGGCAGCAGCCAGTTCGGTATCACAAACCGAAGCGAGGCGATCGAGACCGGCAATCTTTCGCGCATGGTCAGTCGGTCGATCTCGTGGCGGATTGCGCCGAAACTCTCGTTGATCACCAGTGCCAGGCTTTCTCCGGCCTCTGTCAGCGCCGTCTGACGGCCGTCGCGCCGCATCAGGCGGATGCCTGCCCAGTCCTCGATCTGCTTCAGCTGATGGCTGACGGCGGAATGGGAGACACTCAGCAATCGTGCCGTTGCCGTCACCGATCCACTTTGATGAAAAGCCTCCAGAGTCTTCAACGCCCTCAGCGGGGGCAAGCGATCCTGTGCCATATCGGTCCGTTCCTGCCGAGATAAAATATGTTACTTTTATAGACGAGAAGGGGAAATTTTGTACTTTTTTTGTCGAGTTTCTCATTCTAGCCTGTGGTTGATCGAAATTTAAGCTTTGCCTGTTTCTAAGGCAGTGCCGATTGGCCGGAGGGATTGAAGATGACATCAACGACAGTTGCGACTGATGATGATGGACGGGCGGTCATCCGGCTCGCGATGGCACAGATGTGCTCGTCGAACACCCATGCGCGCAATATCGAGATCGTGACAGGTCTTGCCGCCGAGGCTCATGCGGCGGGCGCCCAGCTTCTGGCGCTTCCGGAGGCGTCCGGCATGGTCAACAAGGATGTTGCGTCTGCACGTCTCTCCGTCACCGACGAGGCGCGGGATCCGTTTCTCGCCGCCTGCCGGGCGCTTGCGGCAAAATACGGGCTCTGGATCCATACCGGTTCGACACCGCTTGCCGGCGCGGACGGTGCCCGCTTCTCCAATACCAGCCACCTGATCGACGCCAGCGGCGCGTTCGTCGCGCGCTACGACAAGATCCATCTGTTCGACGTCGATCTGCCGGGCGAGATATCGCGGCGTGAGTCCGACCGTTACGCGCCGGGCGGCGAAGCCGTGCTGGCCGAAACGCCCTGGGGCCCGTTCGGCATGTCGGTCTGCTACGATGTGCGGTTCCCCCATCTGTACCGCGACTATGCCCATGCCGGCGCCAGGATCCTGTTCATCCCGTCAGCTTTCGCCATGTCGACGGGAGAGGCGCACTGGCCGACGCTTCTGCGAGCGCGCGCCATCGAAAACGGTTGCTATGTCGTGGCGGCAGCCCAGTGCGGCCATCACGATGACGGGCGGGACACCTGGGGGCAGTCGATGATCGTCGACCCGTGGGGCACGGTGGTCGAGGACATGGGCAAGCGCATCGGGCTTGCGGTCGCCGATCTCGATCTTGCGCGCGTCGAAAACACACGCCGCTCCATTCCCTCGCTCCTCAACGAGCGTGATTACAGCTTTGAACCGGGGGCAACGCACCGGAGGCGGCAAACCGCCTGAAGCGTTGCAACAACATCGTCATGCCAAAACCGGCGGGCCTGCCGCCCGTCGCAAGAAACGACTTTCAGAGGGATCGCATACCATGTTGAAACGAAGAACGCTTCTGACGTCCGCCATGCTTTTCCTGGGGGCAGGCGTATCGCCTCTGGCCACGGCGCCGGCTTTTGCGCAGGAAGACACAAGACCGGACTTTGCCTTTGCCGTCGACAATCTCTGGTCGACGCTCGACCCCGTGATCGGCCTTTCGACCACCGGCGGCCGGGTTTACGGCAATGTCTTCGATACGCTGGTGAAGCGGAACTATTTCGAGGACCCGGAAGGCAACACCATCATCCCCGGGCTCGCCACGAGCTGGGAACAGGTGACCCCGACCACCTGGCGGCTGCATCTGCGCGAAGGGGTGACGTTCCAGAACGGCGATCCGATGACCGCCGAAGACGTCGCCTTCTCGCTTTCCGAGGAGCGTCTGTGGGGCGACGAGCCGCTGGCGCCGCGTGGCAAGAATTATGCGCGCGGGCTTGTCGGCGTCACTGTCGTCGATGACTATACCGTCGACTTGGAAACCGCCTATCCCGACGCGACCTTCGTCAACCGCCTGACCACGCCCATTGGTTACGTGCTTCCGAAGGACTATTACGAAAGCGTCGGCACCGAGGCTTTCGGTCAGATGACGATCGGAACCGGACCTTACAGGATCACGGATTTCGATCCGTCCGACCACGCCATTGCCGAAGCCTATGACGACTACTGGGGCGGCACGCCGCCGCTGAAGAGCGTCATCTGGAAGATCGTTCCCGAATTTTCGACGCGCTATGCCGGTCTGGTGTCGGGCGATTATGACCTGATCATGAGCGTTCCCGTGGATCAGCTGGAATCCGTCGAAGCCACTGACGGGATCCACCTGATCACCGATCAGATCGGCAATTACCCGATGTTTGCTTTCAATACGCTCACCATTGAAGGTATGGACGACAATCCGCTGGTCGATGCCAATCTGCGCAAGGCGATGGTGATGGCGATCGACCGCGATGCCATTACCGAGGCGCTCTGGAACGGCATGACGTTCACGCCGACGCCATTCAATTTCCCGGAATACGGCCCCTATTTCGATCCTGACCGTAAGGCGACCTATGGTTACGACCCGGAACGGGCGGCCGAGTTTCTCGCAGAAAGCGATTATGACGGCCAGCCGCTGACCTGGAACATCGTGCGCGGGTTCTATCCGAATTACGAGGTGGCGGCCGAATATATGGTCGAGATGTGGCGCGACATGGGGATCAATGTCGAGCTCAATATCGTCGACAATTTCTCGCTCGCCTATCAGCGCCCGTTCCACATGCTCAACATGTCGATGTCGTCGGAGTTCACCGGAGACCCCTACCGACCGCTCTGGCTGGACTGGGGCCCATCGTCGAGCCGCGTCACCGCCGCCCACCGCACATGGACGCCGAGCGAGGCCTTCCTCGCCGATGGCGAACGCTTCGAGCGGGCGCAGACCTTCGACGACAAGAATGCCGCCTATCTCGATCTGGTGAAAGACTGGGAGGATGTCACGCCCGGCATGTACCTCTGGAGAAACGTTCAGACATTCGCCATGAGCGACAAATATGAATGGGATCCGGGGAGTTCGCAGCTGACCATCTTCAACAACGACTTCCTGACGATCGAGCCCTAGGAAAAGCCGGTGTCTGACAACCCGTCGGAACTGCTCGATATCCGGGGCCTGACGATCACCCTGCCGGAGGGGGCGGACCGCGACCATGCTGTCCGCAACCTCGACCTTTCGATCCGGCCGGGCGAATGCGTGTGTCTCGTCGGCGAAAGCGGCTCGGGCAAGTCGATCACCGCACAGGCCTTGCTGGACATGTTGCCGCGCGGCCTCAAAAAGGCCGCCGGCGAGATCATCTTCGAGGGCGCACCGCTGCCGGCCGGTGATCCCGCAGCCATGCGCAGGCTGAGGGGAGACCGGATCGGCCTGATCTTTCAGGAACCGGCGGCCACGCTTGACCCGGTGATGACGGTCGGAAGACAGATCGAGGAGATGCTTCTGGTTCACGGCATGCGTTCGGCGCGTGCGCGCCGGGCCCGCGCTCTCGACATGATCACGGCCGTTAGGCTGGCCGATCCCGAACGGATCCACAAATCCTACCCGCATCAGCTTTCCGGCGGTCAGGCCCAGCGGATCGCGATTGCCATGGCGCTGGCGCTCAAGCCGGCACTGCTGATTGCAGACGAGCCGACGACCGCGCTCGATGTCACGACACAGGCGGAAATCCTGGCGCTTATTCGCGACTTGCAGGAAGAATTCCAGGCCGGACTGCTGTTCATTACCCACGATCTTTCGGTCGTGGCCGATATTGCCGACCGCGTGATGGTCATGCGTGAGGGCGAGATCGTCGAAACCGGCAGCCGCGACGCGATTTTCGAGGCGCCGCGCCATCCCTATACCATCCGTCTGCTCGAGAGCCTGCCGAAGCCGGGCGCCCAAAGCAGCGCGGAACATGAAACGTCGGTGGTGCTGGAAGCGCGCGATATCGCCATCACCTATCATCAGCGTGACGGTCTTTTCGCAGACCGCGCCATCGAGGCGGTGCGCGGTGTTTCGCTTTCTCTGAAGCGCGGTGAGACCCATGGTCTGGTCGGTCAGAGCGGATCGGGCAAATCGTCGCTGGTGCGCGGTATTCTGCAGCTCGAACCGCTGACCGGCGGTACCGTGATCCTCGACGGCACGGATATAGGCCAGTTCGTGACCGGCATGCCGCGCGCCATGCGCAAGCGCATCCAGCTTGTGCAGCAGGACCCGTTCAGCGCGCTCAACCCGCGCCAGAAGGCCGGGTGGAGCGTTGCCGAAGGCGCCCTCATTCACGGTGCAACAAAACGGCAGGCCGCGGATCGCGCCCGTCAGATGCTCTCGCTCGTCGGACTGCCGGAACAGGCCTTCGATCGCTTCCCGCATGAATTTTCCGGCGGGCAGCGACAGCGGCTCTGCATTGCCCGCGCGCTGGTGGTCGAGCCGGAAATTCTGGTTGCCGACGAGGCGATCTCGGCGCTCGATGTCTCGATCCAGGCACAGATCCTGGCGCTGTTTGCAGCGCTTCAGGAAAAGCTCGGCTTCGCCATGCTGTTCGTGACCCACGACCTGCGCGTCGCCGCTTCGATCTGCGATGAGGTGACGGTGATGTATCGCGGCGAGGCGGTCGAGCAGGGCCCGGCTTCAAAAGTGCTGGTCACGCCGGCCCATGATTATACCCGAACGCTGCTCAATGCGGTTCCCGACAGGGCAGGGCGGGCGACCTCGTCGCTTTCGCGGGCCGGTCAGATCGCAGCCACGGGAGGCGACAGCATATGAGCCGGATCATCCTGTTTCGCATTCTCCGTTCGCTGGCGACATTGCTGATCGCGGTGACCATCGTGTTCTTCTTCATTCGCCTTTCGGGAGACCCGGCCCAGGCGCTGGCGCCACCGGACGCGCCGCCCGAGGTGGTGGAGGCCTACCGTGTCAAGCTGGGGCTCGACAAGCCGCTGCCGGTTCAATACGCCAATTACGTTCTCGGCTTGTTTCAGGGCGATTTCGGGTATTCGATCCACACCGGCAAATCATCGCTGACGCTGTTTCTCGAGCGGCTCCCGGCGACACTGATGCTTGGCGGAACGGCGCTTGCGATTGCTGTCGTCTTCGGCATCCTGATCGGCGCTGTCGCGGCGCTTAACCGCAACAGCTTTATCGACCGGCTGGTGATGGGCTTTTCCGTCTTTGCCTTCGCCATGCCGAACTTCTTTTTCGGTCTCGTCGTGATCCTGACGGGCGCGCTGGTCTTCGGCGTTTTCTTCGGCGCGGCGGCAAACGGCCAGATTTCGCTCTTTCTGCTGTTGCCGCCGGCGGCAACGCTGGGGCTTGCCTCGATGGGCGCCTTCGCGCGCTTCACGCGGTCATCGCTGCTGGAAACGATCAACCAACCCTTCATGATGGCGCTTGAGGCGCGCGGCGTGCCGGCAGCGCGGCGTCTGTGGCGACATGCGGCGCCCAATGCGGCCATCCCGATCGTCACCATGCTGGGCCTCAGTCTCGGCAGTCTCGTGGCCGGCGCGGTGGTGACCGAACAGGTCTTCGCATGGCCGGGTGTCGGGCAGTTGCTGGTGCGCTCGGTTGCCACCCGGGATATTGCCGTGGTGCAGTTTCTGGTGCTGGCCGTTACCTTCTCGATGACCTTCGCCAACCTTGCGGTCGATATTCTCTACGCGTTTCTCGACCCGCGCATCCGGAGGGCCGCGTCATGAGGTTTTCGTTTTTCCGCGAAATGCCGCTCGCCGTGCGCATCTCCATCGGCTTCGTCATCCTGTTCGTGCTGTTTGCCCTGTTCGGCGGTTTTCTCACACCCTATGATTTCCGTCAGACGTCGCTGCTCGACCGGTACGAACCTCCCGTCTTTCTCGGCGGATCGTGGGATCATGTGCTGGGCACGGACGGGCGCGGCCGCGATCTTCTGACACGCCTTGCCATGGGCGCGAAGGTGACGCTGCTGGTCGCTGTCTTCGGTACGCTGATCGGTGCCGTGTTCGGCTCGCTGCTCGGGCTGATTGCCGGCGGCAGGCGCGGCAAGACCGATACGCTGATCATGATGGCCGTCGATGTGCAGGCCTCTGTGCCGATCATCATTGTTGCGCTGTTCGTGCTGGCGCTGTTCAAGAGCAGCCTGCTGCTGATCGTGATCATGGTCGGCTTCAGCGGCTGGGAAAACTATGCGCGACTGGTGCGCGCCTCCACGCTTTCGGTGCGCGAACGCGGCTATGTCACGGCCGAGCGGGTTCTCGGCGCGTCGGCCACCCGGATTTACTTGCGCTATATCCTGCCCAATATCTTCAACGTCATCCTGGTGCAGTTCACCATCAACCTGCCGCTGACGGTGCTTCTTGAAACCGCGTTGAGCTTTCTCGGTCTTGGCGTGCAGCCGCCGATGACGAGCCTCGGCCAGATCATGAGCGACGGGCGCGACCGGCTGATGACCTCGTGGTGGCTCACCATGTTTCCCGGCGCCATCATCTTTTTCCTCGCCCTGTCGGTTTCCATCGTCGGCGACTGGCTGCGCGACCAGCTCGATCCGACGCTTCGCAATGCGGGCCGGCAGGGAACCTGACCTGTCGGCGCCGCTCTTTCCCTTTTCGACAACAAGATAGACCGAATGAAAGACCAAACCATGCTGATCGAAGCTCTTGCCACGGGCCGGAGCCTGCCCGCCATCGAACCGCAATCGTGGGACAATACAAGCCTGAGCGGTGTTTACCGTTCGCTGCATCCGCAGAGCTACTGGAGCAACGGCATGTTCCCGGCCGGTTTCCGCCTGACGCTGACCATGCGGTTTGAGGAGAATTTTCTGGCTTACGAAGGCCTCAACGACACCAATCCCGAAAAGCTTTATGTCAACAAGTTCGATGCGACGCTGGATGACAAGCCTGCACCGATTGCCGGCAACGCCCGCTACAACGAGGTGCGTATCCGCCAGTTGAGCGCCCGCGAATTCCAGGTGCTGGAACAGCTCGACGGCGATGTGATCATCGGCCAGTACTGGTGCTTCTCCGAGGACGCCTCGACCCTGATGCGCTGGGGCGTCGGCAAGGCCCCCGACGGCACATCGAAGGCGTTCTTCGAGACATTCGGCCGCGTAGAAGAATAACCTTGCAGCCTCGTGACGATGCGCTCCGGCCGCACCAGTTCAACGTTTCCTGCCGGGGCAGTGGCCGGCATGGACGTCGAAGTCGAGCGTTAAAGGGCTTTTGGCGGGGGCGCCGTCGACTGTCTGACGACCAGTTCGGTCGGCAGGGTGATCCGGTTGCTCGGGGCATCCAGGCCACCGATGCGGGCCAGCAGGGTGTTCGTGGCCGAGCGACCGATCTGGCGCAGCGGCTGACGGATCGTGGTCAGCGGCGGATGCATCTGCTGACAGATGGCGATGTCATCAAAACCGACCAGTGACATGTCCTCCGGGATACGGAGACCCTTTTCGCGCAAGGCCTGGCTGGCGCCAAGCGCACTGATGTCGTTGGCGGCAAAAATCGCGGTCGGGCGATCCTTGAGGGCCAAAAGCTGTTTGGCGGCGTCAAATCCGCTTTTCTGCAGGAAATCACCGGTGACAATCAGTTCGGGATCCCTGTCCAGACCGAACTGGGCAACGGAATCCCTGTATCCCGCCAGCCGCTCACGCGCTGAACGCAGCCGGTTGTCGCCGGTGATAAAACCGATACGCCGATGTCCGAGATCGGCCAGATGGCGAACGGCCAGCCTAGCCCCCTGATAGCTGTCGCCATCCACCGCCGGAAACGGCGGATCATCATACAGCGTGTCGATCGTCACCACCGGCAGGGTTTCGCTGGCAATCTGCTCCAGATAGCTCGCCTCGTAAGGCAGGATCGCAACAATGCCGCCGGCGATCTGTTGAAGCAGGCTGGCAACGCTGCTCGGTGCCGTGCTGTCGCGGTCGGGCAGCGAATAGACCAGCGCCTCGTAGCCGGCGCTTTTGGCCGCACCACTGATGCCCAGCACGATATCGCTGGTAAAGGGGGCATGCAGCTCGGCCATGACGCCGATGATGCGCGAACGGCCATTGGCCAGTTTCTGGGCGAACGGATTGACCGAATAGCCCATCTCATCGGCAATGCGCAGGATATCCTCTCGCGTTTCCGCCGACACGCCGGGTTGATTGTTCAGCGCGCGTGACGCCGTCATCCGGGAGACGCCGGCAACCTTCGCAATTTCGGCCAGTGTGGCCGCCCGTTTCTTCACCGCCACAGCGTTTCTCCCCGGCGCATTCTTATCGGCATCGCATTTCGGCCCCTCGGTAAAGAACACCAGCCGGCCAACGTTAAATTCGTTCTTTAAAGGCCCATGCGCCATAAGCCGCAAAGCGAAGCTCTGGCTAGCACAAATTTGTCACAATAGCGACAAAGGCGCTTGTTCCGTTGCTGTTTGCGATTGTCCGGCTGGCTCTCTGTTGGCTCGAATTGTCCTCGTTTTTTCCAAAGGGAAAGGCGATTGACACAATGTATCGTTACCGGTAACGTAACTCGTATCAACGGATTTGTCACTGTTTTGCTTGGGAGGATACAATGCAATTCAAATCATCCGGCGTTTTCGCACGCCTTTTAGGGTCCGCAGCCGTTGCGGCGCTCGTTCCGCTTGCCGCGCAGGCACAGGACACAACAACGATCACATCATGGGATTTGCGCTCGGACACGGCGACAGCCGGCATTGTTCGTGATGCGATGGATCGTTTCGAGGAAGCCAATCCCGGTTATGTGGTCGAGGATTCGCACTTTGCCAATGACGCCTACAAGACCAAGCTGAAGATCGCTTTCGGCGCCAATGAGCCGCCTTGCGTGTTTGCCTCCTGGGGCGGCGGCCCGTTGAAGGAATATGTCGATTCCGGTCAGGTCGCCGATCTGACGCCCTATCTCGATGCCAATCCGGAGTTCAAGGATCGCTTCGTGCCGGCCAGCTTCGGCCCGGTCACCTTCGATGGCAAGATCTACGGCTTGCCGGCGGAAAACACCGCCGTTGCCGTGGTCTTCTACAACACCGAAATCTTCGATGAGCTCGACCTGACGCCGCCCGAAACCTGGGACGAGCTGATGAACGTCATCAATGTGCTCAATGAAAACAACATCGCCCCGTTTGCGCTAGCCAACAAGAACAAATGGCCGGGCTCGATGTATTTCGTCCTGCTGGCAGACCGCATCGGCGGGCCGGAGGTTTTCCGCAAGGCCGCTGCCCGCGAAGAAGGCGGTTCGTTCGAGGATCCGGTCTTCATCGAAGCCGGCGAACGCCTTCAGGAACTTGTCGAGGCGAACGCCTTTGCCCGCGGCTATAACGGTCTGGATTACGATGTCGGCGGTTCCCGCCGCCTGCTTTACGCCGACCGCGCCGCCATGGAGCTGATGGGCAGCTGGGAAATGGCCTCGATCCGCAATGAAAACCCGGCCTTTGCCGAAAAGGTCGATTTCTTCACCTTCCCGTCGGTTCCCGATGGCAAGGGCGATCCGTCCAACGTTATCGGCACGCTCGGCGACAACTATGTCAGCGTCTCTGCCGCATGCCCCGAAAAGGACAAGGCCTTCGAGCTTTTGACCTATCTCACCAATGACGATGCCGCTGCCGCCCGTCTTGCCGACCAGCGCGTCATGCCGCTCAAGGACATCACCACGGACGACCCTTTCCTGAACAAGGTTCTCGGTGTTGTCGGCGATGCGGGCAGCGTTCAGCTCTGGTACGACCAGGAACTGCCGCCGGCCCTTGGTGAAGTCCACAAGGACACGGTCCAGCAGCTCTTCGGCATGTCGATCACGCCGGAAGAAGCCGCCGCCGAAATGGAACAGGCTGCCCAGGCCGAGGCCCGGCAATAAGGCCTGCGCCTTTCCTTAGCCCAAACCTCCGAGGCGTTTGTGTAACACGCGCCCCGCATCGGCCGCCGTCCCTCCCGGCGGCGGCCGAAATGCTGCGTGTGCCGTTTTTCCCGACCTTCTGGAAAACGCGCGAGAGAAAGGAAACACCATGTCCACGGCGATAACGCGGACGGCTGCCGACCGGCAAAGGCAGCGCAAGAAATGGGTCATGGCCCAAAAGGCAGCGCCCTTCGTCTTCATGGCGCCGGCGGTCATCTTCCTGGCTGTCTATCTGCTCTATCCCCTGATCTCCAGCTTCCGGCTTTCCTTTGTAAACTGGAACGGGCTTGGCGATACCGCCGAATTCGTCGGACTGGATAACTGGGTCCGGCTGATGCATGACAGCGTGTTCTGGCATTCCGCCTTGAACAACATCCTACTGGCGCTATTCTCGATCATCATTCAACTGCCGATCGCGCTGGTTCTCGCCGTCGTTCTGGATGAGGCGAGCAAGGGATCGCGGATCCTCAAGATCCTCTATTTCATCCCGCTTCTGATGTCCTCGGTGGCGCTGGGCGTGCTGTTCAAGAACATCTACGACCCGAATTTCGGCCCGATCAATTCCATTCTCGATGCCATGGGGCTTTACGGCTGGGCGCATGACTGGCTCGGCGATCCGCGCTATGCGCTGGGCTCGGTCATCGCGGTCGTGCTGTGGCAGAACATTCCTTTCTATATGGTGCTGTTTTTGGCCGGCCTCGCCTCCTTCCCGCGCGAGATCACCGAGGCCGCAAGGCTCGACGGCGCCACCCAGACGACCATTTTCTGGCGGCTGAAACTGCCACATCTGCAGGGCACGTTCCGCACCGCCGTGCTGCTCGCGACCATCGGTTCGATGCGCTATTTCGACCTGATCTACGTCATGACCGAAGGCGGGCCGGAAAATGCCTCGCAGGTGATGGCAAGCTATATGTACAAGCAGGTCTTCGCCTCCTTCGAACTCGGTTACGGCACCACGGTCGCCGCCGCCATGTTCATCATCATCACCGTGATTGCGGCAGTCGCCTTCCGCCTGTCCAAACGGTTCGAGACGGAGGTCTGATCCGATGAAAAAGAAACAAGGCTTCAAGGTCTCGCGCGTTGCCATTCCGGTGCTCGGCACGTTCTGGCTGGCGGTCACCACGCTGCCCTTCATCTTCGTGGCTTTCATGAGCCTGAAAACGCAGCAAGAGACTTTCGTCAACCCGGTCTGGGCGCTGCCGGAAAGCTTCAATCTTTCCAACTATATCGAGGTGCTCGAAGGCTCCTTCCTGATCTATCTCAGGAACAGCCTGTTCGTGATCTCGACCTCGGTGGTCATCATCGTGCTGTTTTCATCGATGGCGGCCTATGCGCTGGCGCGGCTGAAATTCAGGTTCTCCGACAGCCTGTTCGCGCTGATCGTTGCCGGCATGATTGTGCCGCTGCATGTCACCCTCGTACCGGTCTATCTGATGACCCGCTCGATGGGGCTCTATGACACGCCAGCCGGCCTGATCGGGCCTTATGTGGCAATCAGCCTGCCGATCTCGGTGTTCATCCTGACGGAATTCATGCGGCAGGTGCCGAAGGAACTCGAGGAAGCCGCCATGCTCGATGGCTGCGGTCCGTTCAAGATCTACTGGAAGATCTTCCTGCCGCTTGCCGGGCCCGGCATTTCCACGGTCGCCATCTATAACGGCATCATGCTGTGGAACGAGTTCGTGTTCGCCTATGTGCTGACGTCTTCTGCCGACAGGCGCACGCTGCCGCTGGCGGTCTGGGATTTTCAGGGTCAGTACGCATCGAATGTCCCCGCCATCATGGCCGTCGTCACGCTTTCCGCCCTGCCTTTGATCATCGTCTACGCCATCGGTCAGGAAAAGATCGTCAACGGCATGATGGCCGGCTCTCTCAAGGGCTGACGGAACCGGAGTAACAACAATGACACAGATCCTTCTCGAAAACGTCGAAAAGCGCTTCGGCAAGCTCACCGTCCTGCACGACATCAATCTGGACATCGAAAACGGCAAATTCTGCGTTTTCCTCGGGCCTTCGGGCTGCGGCAAGTCCACGCTTCTGCGCATGATCGCCGGCATCGAGGAAATCACCGAAGGCGACATCAGGATTGGCGGCGAGGTCATGAACGATGTGCCGCCGGCCGAACGCCGCGTGGCCATGGTGTTTCAGAACTACGCGCTCTATCCGCATATGAGCGTTTATGAAAACATGGCTTTCGGCCTGAAACAGGCCAAGACCCCGAAAGCGGACATCGAACGCCGCGTCAACGAGGCTGCGCGCATGCTGCAGATCGAGCCGTTGCTCGACCGCCGGCCGAAACAGCTTTCCGGTGGCCAGCGCCAGCGTGTCGCGATCGGCCGCGCCATCGTCCGCCAGCCCGCCGTCTTCCTGTTCGACGAACCACTGTCGAACCTCGATGCGGCGCTGCGCGTTCACATGCGTTCCGAAATCGCCAATCTGCACCGCGATTATCCCGAAGCCAGCATGATCTATGTGACCCACGACCAGACGGAAGCCATGGCGCTGGCCGACAAGATCGTGCTGCTGCGCGCTGGGCCGGATGTGACGAAGAAGGGCAGTATCGCCCAGGTCGGCGCGCCGCTGGAGCTTTATCACCGCCCGGCGAACCTTTTTGCCGCGGGCTTCCTCGGCTCGCCGTCGATGAACTTTCTCAAGGTGACGCTTGAGAATGCCGATGCCGACGGCGCCACGGTGAAGCTGGAAACCGCTGAGACATTGCAGGTGCCGGTATCGACCGAGGGCCTTTCGAACGGCGCCGAACTGACGCTCGGCGTGCGGCCTGAACACATGCATCCGGTTGAAGACGACACGACCGAGCAGGTGATCCGCCGAAAGGTGCGCGCCGTCGAAAACTTCGGCGAATACAGCCACCTCTATCTCAACGAAAGCACGGAAAAGCCGATGATCGCCAAGGTCGCGGAAGATGTGCTGAAGGTGCCGGAAAAGCCGATGGCCTTCTTCGTCAAGCCTGCGGCCTGCCATCTGTTTGATGCCGAAGGCGAGGCGCTGGATTATCTGCCAAGCGTACCCGGCCCGCATGAGCTTTCCGAATCCGACGCGGTTTGAACACGAAATACGGAAATAACAAAATGACCAACGAACAGAAAAATCCCGTCTACAAGGACGCCTCGCAGCCGATCGAAGCCCGTGTTTCAGACCTTCTCGGCCGCATGACCATCGAGGAAAAGATCGGCCAGTTGCATGCCGTCTGGCTGTTTCTGGCCGAAGATGGCAATCACCAGACGCGCTCCGACCAGTTCACCGGCGAGACCAATCCCGAGACGTTGAAGGCAATGCTGTCCTCCGGTCTGGGCCAGGTCACCCGGCCGCTCGGCACCCGCAGCATCGATCCGGCCGAAGGCGTGCGCGCGTTGAACGCGCTGCAGAAATTCATGGTCGAGGAAACCCGGCTAGGCATTCCCGTCATGTCACACGAGGAGTGCCTGTCCGGCCTGATGATCAAGGGCGCGACCCTGTTTCCGTCCTCGCTCTCCTTCGGCGCGACCTTCAACCCGGACCTGATCGAAAAGGTCGGCGCGGCCATCGGCCAGGAAGCGCGCGCCATCGGTTGCCATCAGGGGCTTGCGCCGGTGCTCGATGTCGCCCGTGATGCCCGCTGGGGCCGGACTGAGGAAAGCATCGGCGAGGACCCCTATCTCGCCGGCGTGATCGCCTCGGCTTATGTCAAGGGCCTGCAGGGCGAGGATCGCGGCGTGCTGGCCACGCTGAAGCATTATGCGGGCCATTCCGCCAGCGAAGGCGGCCGCAACCATGCCCCCGTCCATATGGGCTGGCGCGAATTGAACGACACCTTCATGCTGCCGTTCGAAATGGCGGTGAAGCTTGCCAATGCCGGCTCAGTCATGCCCGCCTATCACGATATCGACGGCGAGCCGGTTCACGCCTCGCACAACCTGATGACCCGCGTGCTGCGCGATGACTGGGGGTTCGATGGCCTGATCGTTGCCGACTATGTCGGCGTCAGCCTGCTTTACCAGCACCACGGCATTGCCGAAACACGGGCGGAAGCCGCAGCGCTTTCCTTCAATGCCGGCCTCGACATCGAGCTTCCCGGCGATGACTGCGCCAAGGATATGAAGGAAGCACTCGACCGCGGCCTGATCACGGAAGCGAAGATCGACGAGATCGTCGGCCGTGTGCTGAAAGAGAAATTCCGCCTCGGCCTGTTCGAAAAGCCCTATGCGGATGACGGCGGCATCGTGCTTCAGCGTCAGGAGTTTGCCGATATTGCCCGGCAGACGGCAGAAGAATCCATCACCATCCTCGACAATAACGGCATTCTGCCGCTCGCATCGGGCAAGAAAGTCGCCGTCATCGGCCCGACCGCCGATGATCCGTTGGCCCTTCTCGGCGACTACGCTTTCCCCGTCCACCTGATCCACAACGAGGCACAGGAAGAGGTCGAAAGCGTCATCACCCCGCTTGCCGGACTGAAGGCGAAGCTTGGCGCGGAAAACGTCGTCTACGCCCGCGGCTGCAACATCCTCGACGAGCGCAAGGCCGGCGCGCCGGTGTTCCCCGGCGATGTCGATGACAGCACGTCGCTGGAACAGGCCTCCTCGCTTTCATCCCGCCTCGACATGATCCCCGAAGCCGTGGAAGCGGCGAAGAATGCCGATATCGCCATCGTCTGCGTCGGCGATCTTTCCGGCATCTTCCAGACCGGCACGGTCGGCGAAGGCTCCGATGCCGACACGCTGGAGCTGCCTGGCGTACAGCAGAAACTGCTGGATGCCGTGATCGAAACCGGCAAGCCGGTGATCGTCGTCATCTCCTCCGGCCGTCCCTATAATCTCGGCGGTGCGGAAGACAGGATTGCCGCCCAGGTGATGACCTTCTTCTCCGGTCAGGAGGGCGGAACGGCGCTGGCCGACGTGCTGACCGGCATTGTCGAACCGTCCGGCCGTCTGACGCTCTCAATCCCGCACAATGTCGGAGCCGCGCCCTATTTCTATAACCACAGCTTCAAGAGCTCTGGCACGCCGATCGCCCGCCACTTTGGCAGCCGTTATCCCTTCGGCCATGGCCTTTCCTATACCACGTTCGACTATACCGACGTTGCACTGGAAGAAGACGCCGTGGATATCGAAACAGGCACCGTCAAGCTGTCGTTCACGGTGAAAAACACCGGCAACCGCGACGGCATTGCCGTGCCGCAGCTTTACGTCCGTGACGAGATCGCCACACTGGTGCGCCCGGTCAAGGAGCTGAAAGCCTTCGGCAAGATAGCGCTGAAGCCCGGCGAAAGCACCCGCGTAACCTTCGAGGTGCCCACCGACATGCTGAACTTTACCGGCTATGAGGGCCGCCGCATCGTCGAACCCGGCTTCTTCACGCTGATGGTCGGCGCATCGAGCGGTGACATCAGGCTGAAGACGCGGGTCGAGGTCACCGGTGAACGCCGGAAACTTCCTGCCGACTGGCGGATGCTGAGCGGCTTTGCTGCCGAAAAGGCGTAACCGGCCATCGATGCCCTTGATGGCGATCGTGTCAGCCTGGCTGTTCATGCCTGAAAGCAGGGAGAGCAGGCTTTCAGATCGCCTTCGGCATCAGGCCGCGCCGGTTTAAGCGTATCGTTTGCATGCGTTCTGATCATGTATTGCGAGAGAAATATCATTTTTCATCGGGCCTCATGCGTGTTTGGCTGCGCGCATGGTATCCATAATGACGAATACGCGGCAGGCGCGTCTTACCGGTATTGGCGCCATCACCGGCGCCGTGCTTCTGCTTTCGCTTTCCGATGCGCTGGTCAAGCTTTTCAGTGACGATGTCTCGCTGGGGCAGGTTCTTGTCCTGCGTTCGGCCGTTGCGGCCATTCTTCTTGCGATAATCTTCCGGCTGACCGCAAGGAACGGGCGCGCGCTTCTGACGGTAAATCCGTGGGTCTGGGCGCGCAGCCTCAGCCTGACGCTGATGTGGGCGAGCTACTATGCAGCTCTGCCATTCATGTCCTTTTCGCTTGCGGCGGCCTGCTATTACACATCGCCGATGTGGATGGCGGTTCTGTCGGCCATCCTGCTCAGGACGCACATTGGACGGCGCGGGGTTGTGGCGATAGCCCTTGGGCTTGCCGGCGTTCTGGTGATCCTCAGGCCGGGCCCGTCGGAAGTGTCTCCGGTCATGGTCCTGCCGCTGCTGGCAGCGTTTTTTTACGCGCTGGCCGCCGTCATCACCTATGGCCGCTGTCGCGATGTCCCGCCATTGTCGATGGCGTTGAATCTCAACCTTGTCCTTGCGGCGGCCGGTGCGGCCTATGTGATGGTTCTGCTGTTTTTCGGCGCGGGCAGCGATGCAGGCTTTCTGCTTTCCGCCTGGCCAAGGCTTGGTTCCTCGGGGTGGCAGATTCTGATGGGGCTCGGTGTTCTTCTTGCCGTTATCACCGCGGCAGTCGCACTGGCCTATCAACTGGCGCCGGCGCCGGTCATTGGTCTGTTCGATAACGGATATCTTGTGTTTGCGCTGGTGTGGAGCATTCTGCTCTTTGGCGACCGGCCGGGTCTTGTCGACCTGTCCGGTATCGCGCTGATCGGCGGCGGAGCGTTTCTGGCGTCGCTCACCCCGGTAGAGACGGAAACAAGGGCGGAGAGGAGCTAGAATGTCGTTGGAAAGCTGGGTTGCCTATCTGATCGCCTGCGTGGTGCTGACCGTCATCCCCGGCCCGAGCGTCATGCTCGTGATCGGGCAATCGCTGACAAGGGGCAGGGCGGCCGCCATGATGGGAGTCCTCGGCACTGTCGTCGGCTCCATTGCGCTTCTCGGCCTGTCATTTGCCGGTGTCGGTGCCGTTCTTGCGGCGTCGGCCCTGCTGTTTCAACTCGTCAAATGGGCCGGTGTCTTCTATCTGGCATGGCTGGGCATTGAGCAGATCAGGGCGGCGCGCGGGGAAGGGGCGGTCGTCGATCTGGCCCCGGAGCAGGACACCGCAGCCGCTTGGAGCTGTTTTCGTGCAGGCGCGCTCACCGCCGTTTTGAACCCCAAATCCATTGTCTTCTACATGGCGTTTCTCGCGCAGTTCATCGCGCCGGAGGGCAATCTTGCGCTTCAGCTTGCCTTGCTGACCCTGACCTCTAGCCTTGTCGTGGTGGTGGTCCTGGGGTGTTATGCGCTTGTCGCGGCCCGGATACGCACGCTTCTTGGCAGCCGCGCTGTGCGGAGGCGGGCAGGCTATGCCGGTGGCGGGTTCATGATCGGCGGCAGTGCCTTCATGGCGGTAACGCGATAGACGGCAAACGCGCAATCAGAAGAAGGGCAGTGGTCCGGGAAAACGGCCGACCGGCACCCAGTGTGTTGCAAGGCCGCCGCCTTTGCGCCAGTGGTGCAGAAGAAAGGCCGGCGGCTCGACGAAGGAAGCCGGTGATGCATCCTCCTCCAGTCTGAGAGCGATGGCTGTCGTGGTGCTCGGCGCCGTCATCAGCTGGCGACCGCCGAACCCGATCTGCATGAAGCGGTGAATGTGACCGCACAACACGCGCTCCACATTGTCATGCCGGGCGACCAGTGCCGCCAGTCGGTCGCCGCCGAAACATTTGTAGGTATCGATGAAGCCCATGCCGCTGTCCACGGGCGGCTGGTGCATCAAGAGCATTGTCGGCTGATCCGGGCGTTCGGCCAGTCTCTGCTCCAGCCATGCGAGTGACGCCTCAGTGATCTCGCCATAGTGCTGCCCGGGGACCGTCACATCGAAACCGATCACCCTGACGGGCCATTGCGCATGGGTGTCGAAATGCAGCGGCCCTTCATCGGGAAGCCGAACAAGGTCATGAAGACAACGGCGGAAGGTTTCGCGATCGTCATGGTTTCCGGGGATGACGAAGACGGGCTGGCCAAGGCGTTGCAGGGCGGTTCGCACCGTCTCGTATTCGGCTTCCGTGCCGCCATCGACAAGGTCGCCGCCGATAATCACCAGATCGGGCGCCGGGCGCAGTGCCAGAAGCGTATCGAGCGCGAGATCGAACATGGCGTTCGAATCGACCAGTCCCTGATAAAGCTCGCCTTTGGCGCGAAGGTGGGGATCGGAGAGGTGGGCGATCAGCATGGTTTCATCCTCAGGGTTTTCCGGCGGGCACGGTATGGGGCAGTCGCAGAGTGGCGCGCAGCGACAGGTAGATCAAGAGCCGGGCAGGCCGGCACGTGCCTCGAACGCCCGGATAACGGCGATCATGTCGTCCTCCGGGTTCCCCAAAACTTCCGTTTCCGCATAAAGCGCCACACACGCCTCCATCAGCGGAAAGGCGGTGCCTGCCGAACGCGCCGCGTCAGCCACCAGCCGGCTGTTTTTCAGGACATCGGAAATTGCGGCCTGACGGGTGAAATCGCGGTGGCGGAGCTTGTCGATCTTGACCTTCGAGACGTCGCTCGCCATCGGTCCGGCATTCAGGATTTCGGCAAACCGGTCCATGTCGAGCCCGTGCCGCGCCGCGAAGTGCCCGGCTTCCGCTAGCCCCGTGACCATGGTGATCAGGAAGGTGTTGACCGCAAGCTTCATCTGCAGCGCCGCAGGAACCGCGCCGCACTCGAAGACTTGCTTGCAAACCGGTGCGAGAAGGCTGTGCAGACATTTCAGATCTTCCGGCGCGCCCGCGAGCATGCCGACAAGCTGTCCGGCTTCTGCCGGTTTGCGCGAGCCGGAGACCGGTGCTTCCACATAGCGGCCGCCTGCTGCCGCGATTTCGTCAGAGAGTGTTCGGGAATACTCCGCCGAGACGGTGCCCATCGAGACGATGCAATGGCCGCCGACCCGTTCGGCGAAGCGGTCCGTTCCACGCCCGAGGACGGCATCTGTGGCGTGCTCGTTTTCGAGCATCAGAAGCACGGTTTCGCATCGGGAGAACAAGTCGTCTGCCGTTGGCGCAACGGCGGCGCCGGCCTTTTCCAGAGGCATGCAGCGTTCCGGCGTCCGGTTCCAGACGATAACCGGCATGCCGGCTTGAACGAGGTTCAGCGCCATGGGCGTTCCCATCGTGCCGAGGCCGATGAAACCTGTCGGTCTGCTTTGCGGTGCGGGCGCGTTCTGATTGGGCATGCGCGCAAGCGTAAGGCCGATTATCCAATCCGAAAAACGAAATTTATAAAAGTCATACATTTGAAAATCAGGTATGTGGCGTTTTTCGCAGCAGGCGTTGACAAGCTCGCGCATCCGGCGCAATTTTGGCGCGCTCACCCGGGGGGTCCCGACAAGGGGCTGAGATACTGTTGGCTTATGCAGCGCAGTGACCCGATGAACCTGATCCAGTTCACACTGGCGTAGGGATGGTGCATCGGCTGCGCGGGATAAGGCCCGCTGTTCCTTTCAGGCGCAATATGCGCGGCCTCCTCCATTCAACGTCGAACTGGGTCTCCAACGCCAAGAGCTATGGAGGCTCCGACCGATGAAAGATATTTCTCCGACCGTCACCACAGGCCCGCTGCCGGCATCCCGCCGCGTCTGGCACAAGGGCATGCTGCATCCCGAGATCCGCATCCCCATGCGCGAGATCGATGTGCACCCGAGCGCCGGCGAACCGCCTGTCACGGTCTATGACAGTTCCGGGCCGTACACCGACCCGCGGGCCGATATCGCCATCGAAAGCGGCCTGCCGCGCCTGCGCGAGGGCTGGTTGGCCGCGCGTGGCGACACGCATGCCTATGATGGACGCCATGTGAAGCCGGAGGATAACGGCTTTGCCGAGGGCAAGCGGCTGGTGCCGGAATTTCCCGTGCGCCATCAGCCGCGCCGGGCAAGGGATGGCAAGGCCGTGACCCAGATGGCCTATGCCCGCGCCGGCATCGTGACGCCTGAAATGGAGTTTGTCGCCATCCGCGAAAATCTCGGGCGAAAGGCGGCGAAACAGGCGTTGATGCGCGATGGCGAGAGTTTTGGCGCCGAAATCCCCGATTTCATCACGCCGGAATTTGTCCGCGACGAGGTGGCGAAGGGCAGGGCAATCATCCCCGCCAATATCAACCATCCCGAGGCCGAGCCGATGGCGATCGGGCGGAGTTTTCTGGTGAAGATCAATGCCAATATCGGCAATTCCGCGGTGACCTCATCCATGGCCGAGGAAGCGGAAAAGATGGTCTGGGCCACGCGCTGGGGCGCCGATACGGTTATGGACCTGTCCACCGGCCGCAATATCCACAATATCCGCGACTGGATCATCCGCAATTCGCCGGTTCCGATCGGCACCGTGCCGCTTTATCAGGCGCTGGAAAAGGTCGGCGGCATTGCCGAGGACCTGTCATGGGAGGTGTTTCGCGACACGCTGATCGAGCAGGCCGAGCAGGGGGTGGACTATTTCACTATCCACGCAGGTGTACGGCTGCACATGATCCCGATGACGGTGGGCCGGGTGACCGGCATCGTTTCGCGCGGCGGCTCGATCATGGCCAAATGGTGCCTTCATCATCATCGCGAGAGCTTCCTCTACGAGCATTTTGACGAGATCTGCGATATCGCCCGCGCCTATGACGTGTCGTTCTCGCTCGGCGATGGCCTGCGCCCCGGCTCGATTGCCGATGCCAATGACGAGGCGCAATTCGCCGAGCTGGAAACACTGGGCGAACTGACCCAGATCGCCTGGGCGAAAGACTGCCAGGTGATGATCGAGGGCCCCGGCCATGTGCCGATGCACAAGATCAAGGCGAACATGGACAAGCAGCTTGCCACCTGCGGTGAGGCGCCGTTCTACACGCTCGGGCCGCTGACCACGGATATCGCGCCGGGTTACGATCACATCACCTCCGGTATCGGCGCGGCGATGATCGGCTGGTTCGGCACGGCGATGCTCTGCTATGTGACGCCGAAGGAACATCTCGGCCTGCCCGACCGCGATGACGTCAAGACCGGGGTGATCACCTACAAGATCGCCGCCCACGCGGCCGATCTCGCCAAGGGGCATCCGGCCGCCCGCATCCGGGACGATGCACTGTCGCGCGCGCGCTTCGAATTCCGCTGGGAGGACCAGTTCAACCTGTCGCTCGATCCGGAAACCGCACGTTCCATGCATGACGAGACCCTGCCGAAGGAGGCGCACAAGGTCGCGCATTTCTGTTCAATGTGCGGGCCGAAATTCTGCTCGATGCGCATCTCGCACGATATCCGCGCCGAGGCCCAGAAAGAGGGCATGGCGAAGATGGCGGAAAAATTCCGCGAGGGCGGGGCGCTTTACCTTCCGCTTGAAAGCGAAGAGGAGGCTTGAGCCATCTCGAAGCAGTTGCCGGGGAATGACTTATGCAGGTTCGGCGTGCGGCTCTGTGTCAGCCGTTGGCGTCACCTTGCTCAGCGTTTCCCGGCGCAGCACCTCGGCCAGCCGGTCGGCAATGCCTGAAATGTTCGGCGCACGCAGGAGGCGCAGTTCGATTGACGGCAGTTGCGGCAGACCAAAATCCTGCCCCACGCTGATGATATCCGCGGGCCTGCCGTGATCCGTGCGCACCGCGATGCCCAGACCCGACCGCAGCGCTGACCAGACGGCCGGGAGGCTTGGCGTCGTCAGTGCGGCGCGCCAGCGCGTCCGGCTGTCATCCAAAGCCGCCAGAGCGGCCTGCCGGAACAGGCAGGGATGGCTGAACAGCACGAGCGGAACAGGATCGCGCGACAGCGTCGCCATGACATCCTCCGTTGCCAGCCAGCGCATCGGCAGCCGGCACAGCGTTTCGCCCTCGGCGGGGCTGTCGGCGCGGAAGAAGGCGATGGCGGCATCCAGACGACCTGCGCGCACTTCCTCCGCCAGGTTATGGTTTTCGCCCGCCCGGATATCGACATGCACATTGTCGCAATTCTGCCGGAACGCCCGGAGCGTTGCGGGCATCACATCGTCGAAGAAATCCTGCGGCAGACCCAGCCGGACAGAGGCCGTCGTGGCGGCGGCGCCAACCGATAACGCGGCTTCATCGTTGAGGGCGATGATCCGGCGCGCATAGGCGATAAAGGCCTCGCCCGCCTCGGTCGGCACAAGGCCGCGGCCGTTGCGCCTGAAAAGCACGGTCCCTGTCTGCTGCTCCAGCTTCTTCAGATGCATGCTGACGGCCGACTGGGAGCGTCCAAGCTGCACCGCCGCACGCGCGAAACTGCCAAGGTCGGTTCCCACCACGATGGTTCTGAGCGCGTCCATATCAAAAGTCGTCAACATTTCCGAATTTCGCAATCGAGTTCTATGATGTATTCGATATTGAAAAGTTTATGCAGGAAATGCCTCGGGATCAAGACGGTGCTTTGCCGGGCGTCTCTGGACCTTTCGTGCGGCCGCGATTATCTATGATCCATGCCGAACACCAAATCAGAACCTGTCGCCACACGGATCAGTCGCGAACTGGCCGGTCGCATTATCTCCGGCGAGATTGCGGCGGGGACCCGTTTGCGCCAGGACCAGATTGCCGAGACCTTCAAGGCCAGCCATGTTCCGGTGCGCGAGGCTTTTCGGCGGCTGGAAGCGCAGGGGCTGGTCGAAAGCGAGCCGCGCCGCGGGGTGCGGGTTGCCGCTTTCAGCCTCGATGATCTGCGCGAAGTGGCGCAGATGCGTTCCGTGCTCGAGGTGCTGGCTTTGCGCAACGCCGCGCCGCATCTGACCACCTCCATTCTGGATGAAGCCGAAGAGGCGACGCGGGCAGGGGACCACGCACGCGATGTTCAGGTGTGGGAAGAAGCGAACCGCCGGTTTCACAGGCTGATCCTGACGCCATGCGGCATGCCGCGTCTGCTGCGGACCATCGACGATCTTCATGCGGCCAGCGCGCGCTTTTTGTTCTCCGGCTGGCGTGCGGAATGGGAGACGCCGACCGATCGCGATCATCGCGCGATCCTCTCGGCGCTGCGTGCGGGCCATATCGACACGGCCGCGGCCCTGCTTGCCCGGCACGTGACCTGGATCGGACAAAACCCGATCTGAAGCACTGCGGTCCAGAGCGCATCATCTGCCCCATTCAAGACAGACTCGCGATTGCATCCGCATCGCGCAGCCCCTTCTGCGCGGCGTTCTTGCAATGATGACGAAAGTCAGAAACAATATTAGAGATAATGAGTCGAAATTATCTATAATTTTTTGAAGGAGACTTTCATGCCCATGTCGAGCGCCGGTGCCACCGGAAAACAATCCGTCATGATCGACCTGCAGAACCGTCCGCTTGCCTGGAAAATCGGGGCTGTGTTTGTCGGTACGCTGTTTCTCGCGCTGTCCTCCTATATCGAAGTCCCGATGGTACCCGTTCCGGTGACCTTGCAGACCTTCGCCGTGGCCCTCGTCGGCGCGCTTTACGGCTGGCGGCTCGGTGGCGTCACGATCACGGCGTGGCTTGTTGAAGGGGCCCTGGGGCTGCCGGTTCTGGCCGGCGGGGCTGCCGGCATCCATCACTTCATCGGGCCGACGGGCGGATATCTGTTTGCCTTCCCGATTGCGGGCATGGTCATGGGCTTTCTGGCCGAGCGCGGATGGAACGGGCAGCGGATGGTGCTCGCCTTTGCCGGCATGCTTGCCAGCAATATCCTGTGCCTGGTGCTCGGGGCCGCATGGCTGGCTGTGCTTGTCGGCGCCGAACAGGCGATCATGCTGGGCGTGGTTCCGTTTCTTCTCGGCGCAGTCCTGAAATCCGCACTCGGGGCTGCTGTTTTGAAACTGGTTTCGGGCCGGACGGCGCGCCTTCCCGGATGACGGTAAGGCTGCGTCCGCATCATCTGTTGTGTATTCTGACCTTTGTCGGCAAGGGCTACACGCCCGCGTTCACGGCCAATATGGCGGTGATCGTGGGGCGTCTTGCCGAAGGCGAGGAAATCGAGATCATCGAGGGGCCGGATGCGATCTGCGCGCCGCTCCTCGATGAGGCAGCGCCCCACTGCCATCGCGAAAGTGTCGTCGAGCGCGACCTTGCCGCGGCGGCGGATGTCGGCGGTCTGCTGGCGCTGACCATCAAACCCGGAACACGGTTCGTGCTGGATGAAGCGCGCATTCGCCAGCTCCGTCACGCCTTTGCCAAGGGACGCACACGGTCGGCCTGTGCCGGATGCGACTGGCGTGAACTGTGTGGCGCGGTGGCTGCATCGGGATATGCCGGCTCAGCCTTTTCCTGAGCCGCCGGCCTGCACCGCGGCGGTTTGGGCAGGTCGCGACCGCTCGGGGCAGTTCCTGCCGAAGAGGGGGAACCGCCGCCGATCGGCGACCACGCAAATTTCGCGGTAGGGTTTCGCATCGACGCAAAACAGACGAGCCGACCCCTTCCGATATCCAAAGTGAATGTTGTTCAGAACTATTCGACGGTGAGCAGTCCTTGCCGTGAAAATCAGCGTGTGCTGCGTCGTGCCGCAAGCCAGGCATTGGCGTCTTCGATTTCCATAGGCTTGCCGAACAGATAACCCTGACCAAGCTGGACCCCGAGCTGGCGGAGCGTTTCGCATTCGGCTGTCGTTTCCACGCCTTCGGCAATCGTGGTGGCGCCGGTCTGGTTGGCGAAATGGACCATGCCGAGCACCAGTGCCTGTTTGGCCGGGTTGGTGTCGATATCGCGGATCAGCTCGATGTCGAGTTTCAGAATGTGCGGTTTCATCCGCAAAAGCGCGACAAGGCCCGAAAAACCGGCCCCGACATCGTCCACGGCGGTTCTCACGCCAAGCGCCTTCAGCCGGTCAAGCTCAAGGCTCAGCCGGTCATGATCCTCGACCACATCATGTTCGGTGACTTCGACAACGACCCGCGCGGGGTCGGATGTCTGGATGATATCGGCCAGAATGCCGGTCGCAATCGTTTCCGGCGCGGCGTTGACGCCTACCGTCATGTCGGGCGGGAGCTGGTCGAGAAGCGCCAGGGCCTTTGAGATCGACAGCGATTCCAGATCCACTTGCCGTCCGATGGCGCGGGCCTCCTCATACCACAGGTTCGGCGGCCGGTATGGCTCTCCGGAAAAGCGTGACAGCGCCTCGAACTTGATCGGCGCACCGTTCTGTAGCGAAACGATCGGCTGGAGCACCATGTGCAGACTGTCGCCGGTGATCGCGCTGTCAATGCGGGCCGCAGCGGCAGCCGCCTCGCTGCGTTGCCGCAAGCCGGCAGTGATCTGCTTTTTGGCAAGGTCGGCGAAGGTTTCCATGACCTTGAGGTCGCATTCGCCAAGCGCGGGATTGGGCGTTGTGCGCAGGCAGCAGAACATGCCGAAAACCGTACCGTCATCCCTGTAGACGGGAACGCTCAGATGACTGCCGATCGGTATGTTTGTTGTAATCGGCATGGAGACGGCCAGCGGATGCTCGCTCGTGTCTGCCATCACGCGCGGCAGTCTGCCATCCAGAATATGCTGGCAGTAAACTTCCTGCAGGCTGAGAACGGCACCGGGAAAGGCGATTGCTTCGAACCCCGGCGCACTGACGGCGAGGAACACGGAATTGCCGTTGATGATTTCCGACAGATAGGCGACCTGCATATCGAAATGCGTGCGTACGGTCTCGAGGATGAGGTCGAGCATATCCCAGTGTTCACTCGGGTCATCAATGTCGCGCTTCAGGGGCAGGCGGCTCATCCTGGCTGACCTTCGTACATGTGCCGGCGGTTACTGCTTGGCGGAAAGCAGCATGTCCGGCCCTCCTCCTCGATGAACCGTCTGGACAAGCACCGCTTTTGCCGGGCGGCGAATGTGTTCCGGTTCTGTTGCGGATTGATTATAGGGGACCGGAAGCGGGCGTCCAGCACCATTCCTGGTAAAACGGTGACCGCACGGATAGCGTCGATCCACTATCGGCGGCAGAAAGCCGCAATCGGATAAACAGAACTGTTTCCATTTCAGTCTGAAACGCTCTAGAAGGGCTCGGACGACAGGGTAGCAGACAGTTTCGCGTAAAAGCCGGAATTGCGGCAATGCTCTGTGCGCGATGATGACGGATGAACTGATGACGATCTTGCTGGCTGCAGCTTCTGTTCTTGCGCGGGGCAATGGCCCGGTGCTGGCGATCGGCCGGTGGACGGGCGCCGTGCTGATGGGGCTGATGGTCGTTGTCATCCTGATCCAGGTGTTTTTCCGTTATGTGCTCAATGATGCGCTGGCCTGGACGGAAGAACTGGCGCGCTTCCTGATGTTGTGGATGGTCAGCCTGATGGCGCCGACAGCCTTCCGGCATGGCGGCTTCGTCAGCATTGACACAATCAAGCGTTTTCTGCCGAAAAAGCCGGCCGCCGTGCTCAATCTGGCACTGCTTGTTATCTCCTGCGTGGTGTTATGGTGGGCGGTCAATATCGGCTGGCGCGAGGTGACCGGTATCGGCGGGCGGTTCACCATGCCGTCGCTGATGATCCCGACGGCGTTTGATTTCTCATCATGGATGAAGGTTCCGCGCGCCTGGATGATGGCCTCGCTGGCAACCGGCGTCACCATGATGCTTTCCGTCAATATCGAGCTGCTGCTGCGGCTCGTGGCCGAGCTTCTGGGCGCCGGCGACCGGCTGAAGCCGCTGCCGGTCGTCTCCGGGCTGGAGAGGGAGTGATGCTGAGCCTGTTCCTGCCTCTGTTTCTGGTCTTCCTGTTTTGCGGCCTGCCGATCCTGTTTGCGCTGATCGCGTCTCCGGCGCTGCTCCTGTGGTTCAACGGGCAGGAGCGCGACATCGTCCTGCTTTACCGCAATGTCTATAACGGCATGGACTCGTTTCCGCTGATGGCGGTGCCGTTCTTCCTGCTGGCCGGCGAGTTGATGAACCGGGCCGGCATCACAGAGCGGCTGGTGGAGTTTTCGCAGGCCGTCATCGGCCATTTCCGTGCCGGGCTTGCCCATGTGAATATTCTGTCTTCCATGCTGTTTGCGGGGCTTTCCGGCTCTGCCGTGGCCGATGTTTCGGCACTCGGGGCGATGATGATCCCGGCCATGGAAAAACAGGGATATTCCCGCAAATTCGCCGCCGCCATCACCGCCGCGTCGTCGATCATCGGACCGATCATCCCACCGTCGGGCATCATGATTATCTATGCCTATGTGATGGGGGAAAGCGTTGCCGCGCTGTTTCTGGCGGGCATTGTGCCGGGTGTTCTGATCGGCGTTTCGCTGATGGTGCTGGTGCGCGTGATGGCGGACCGCGAAGGACTTCCTGCGGCCACCGAAAAGGCAGGCTGGAAGACGCGCGGCAATGCCAGCCTGAAAGCCTTCTGGCCGCTGCTCACACCAATCATCATCATGGGCGGTATTCTCGGCGGCGTGTTCACGCCGACGGAGGCGTCGGCGATTGCCGTTGCCTATGCCTTCTTCATCGGCTTTTTCGTTCTGCGCACGCTTCATGCGCGCGACGTGCCGGGGATTTTGATGCGCGCCGGGCTGACATCCTCGGTCGTGCTGCTTCTGGTGGGCGCGGCCATGGCCTTCAAGACGGTGGCCTCGCTCTCGCACACGCCGGAGCTTCTGGCTTCCTTCATGCTGGGATTGACGGAAAATCCGCTGATCCTGCTGTTCTTGATCAACATCCTGCTGTTTGTCGTCGGCATGTTTCTCGATGCGGGGCCGGCAATCATCATTCTGGGCCCGATCCTGGGTCCGATCTTTCTCAAGATGGGCGTCGACCCGGTGCATTTCGCCATCATCATGGCGGTCAATCTCACGGTCGGCCTGTTGACGCCGCCCATGGGACTGGTGCTGTTTGTCACCTCCTCGGTTTCGCGCCTCAGCGTGGAAACCGTGGCGCGGGCGGTACTGCCGTTTCTCGCCGTCGAGGCGGCGATTATTTTCCTGATCACCTATGTTCCCGCGATCAGCCTCACCTTGCCGCGGCTGTTCGGATTTCTGGAGTAAACATGCAATATAACAAGAGCAAAGGGAGGACTGACATGCTCAAGACCATGATGAAAACGGCGCTGGTCGCCGGTGTGCTTGCCGTTTCGGCGGGCCAACTGGCGGCGGCTGCCGATATCACGCTGCGCGCCACAGCCAATTCCAACGAGAATGACGAGGACTATGACGGTCTTGTCGTCTTCAAGAACTATATCGAAAACGCCTCCAACGGCACGATGGCGGTCGATATCTTCATGGGAACCCAGATCTGCGCCACAGGTGAGGAATGCCTGCAGGGCATCGCCGACGGCACGATCGACATTTACATGTCGACCTCCGGCGGCGCGGCAGGGCTGTTTCCCTATCTGCAGATCCTCGATCTGCCCTATCTGATGAATGATGACCGTGTGGCCGAGGAAGTGCTCTCCGGCCCGTTTACCGCCGAACTGCGCGACCTGGCGCTTGCCGACAGCGGCGACACCATCCGCCTGATGACCATCGGCAATACCGGCGGCTGGCGCAACTTCGCCAATACCGAACACACCATCAAGACGCCGGCCGATATGGACGGCATGAAGCTGCGGACTGTGCCGGCGGAACTGCCGCAGGAATTGGTGCGTTCGCTCGGTGCGTCCCCGACGCCGATCGCCTGGCCGGAACTGTTCACCTCGCTGCAAACCGGCGTGGTGCAGGGCACGGCCAACGGCATCACCGACATCATGAACATGAAGTTCACCGATGCCGGGCTGAAATTCATCACGCTCGACCGTCATTCCTACATGGCCGCCTTCTGGTGGATGTCGAATGAGCGGTTCAGTGGCCTTTCGGAAGACCAGAAGAAGATCGTCGTCGATGCCTTCTACGCGTTGCAGCAGGCGACCTTTGCCAGCCCCAAGCGCAAGGAGATCGCCGCCTATCAGGATTTCGTGGAGGCCGGCGGTGAAATCTATGTGCCGACCGACGCCGAAAAGGCCGAGTTCAAGGCCGCTGTCGAGCCGGTCTTCGAATGGTTCAAATCGTCCGTACCGGGCGGCGAGGATATTTTCGCAAGCTTCACCGCTGCCGTGGAAGAGGCGGAAGCGACGGTGAATGAACAGCGCGCGGTGGAAGTCGCGAACTGATTTTTGCTGAAAATGACGCTCCGGCCTTTCGATCGGGGCGTTTATACCAAGAGTCAATGATTAGAACCCATATGACCGGAGCGATTTTGAAAGCCGGCTAGGCGAAAACCGCAGTCGTAGCCATAGCTACGGCGAGGATTTTCAACGACGCGGGCTTTCAAAAGCGCCCGGCCCTGAAAGGGTGCGGCTGGAATGGCCACCGAGGGCGTCAAAATCCTCGCGCGATGCTCCGGCATCGCTCTGCGGTATTTTCTTACTCGGACGACCATTCCAGCGCGCATCGTATGAGTCCTAATCATTGACTCTTGGTATTACTCATCCAGTGGAAACAGATGTACCTTTTCGGGCGCAAAGACGAGGGTGATTTCGCTGCCGGTTTCAAGCGGCCGGTCCTCGGCAAGGGCTGCGACGATGCGCCCGCCCCGGCTGAGTTCGACATTGATAACGGTTTCCGTGCCGAGGCGTTCGACCAGAGACACGGTGCCGTGCAGACCACCCGCCGTGCCGTCCTCGACGACATCGAGATATTGCGGGCGCAGGCCGAGCCGGGCCTTTGACGTCGTGGAGAAATCAAACCGCGTCTTGGGAATGGCAACCGGATCGAGCGCATCTGATTTGACAGTGATCGTATCACCCGCCCTTTCGACGATATCGACATCCATGAAATTCATCGACGGCGAGCCGATGAAACCGGCAACGAAGAGGTTGGCCGGTTCGTGGTAAAGCTCCATCGGGCTTCCCACCTGCTGCACCGCGCCGTCCTTCAGCACCACGATCCGGTCGGCAAGCGTCATCGCCTCGACCTGGTCATGGGTCACATAAATCATCGTCGCGCCGAGCTGATTGTGCAGCTTACCGATTTCCATGCGCATATCCATCCTCAGTGCGGCATCGAGGTTGGAGAGCGGTTCATCGAACAGAAAGACGCTGGGATTGCGGACAATCGCCCGACCGATGGCGACGCGCTGGCGCTGGCCGCCGGAAAGCTGCGAGGGACGGCGGTCGAGCAGATGCTCCATCTGCAAGATGCGCGCGGCGCGATTGACCGCCTCTTCCTTTTCCTTCTTCCCCACGCCGGCAATCGTCAGCCCGAAGGCGACGTTTTCGCGCACCGACATATGCGGAAAAATGGCATAGGTCTGGAACACCATGGCAATGCCGCGTTCCTTCGGCTGCAGATCGTTGACCCGCTCGCCGCCGATTTCAAGCGTACCGTCGGTGATGTCTTCCAGCCCGGCAATCATGCGCAGCAGCGTCGATTTCCCACAGCCGGAGGGGCCGACGAAAACCACGAACTCGCCGTCTTTGATATCGAGGTTCACGCCCTTGATGACCTCGACCTTCCCGAAGGATTTGCGGATGTCCCTGAGTGCCAGTTCAGCCATGTTTCCTCTCCTCAGCCCTTCACGCCCGTCGAGGCGATGGATGCGATGAAGGCGCGCTGCAGCACCAGATAGAACACCAGAACCGGCACGGTGATCATCGAAAGATAGGCCATCACCTCGCCCCACGGCACGTTGAGCTGGAAGAAATAGCCAAGCCCGACCATGATCGGCCGGTGCGCCTCGTCCTGCACCACGATCAGCGGCCACAGATATTGTTCATTATACATTTTCAACGCTTTCAGAATGGCGGCCGTTGCGATCACCGGGCCTGAAAGCGGCATCACCACGCGGCGGTAGATCTGCCACCAGCTTGCCCCTTCGGCCCGCGCCGCCTCGATCAGTTCGCGCGGCAGGTCCTTGAAATACTGAACGAACAGAAAGACGGTCAGCGCATCGGCAATCCACGGGATGATCTGCACCCGGTAGGTGTTGAGCCAGCCCCATGTGAGCCCGTCGAGGCCAAGCCATGGCAGTCGCGAGACGAACAGCAGCAGCGGAATGGCAATGGTCTCGAAGGGAATGATGAGGGTGGCCAGCACGATGGAAAGCACCACCGCATTGCCGCGCCAGCGCACGAAGGTGAAGGAAAACGCGCCGAGCGAGCACAAAAACAGCGATGCCAGCACGGTCAACGTCGTCACCATCACCGAGTTGAACACGAACAGGCCGATCGGCGCGCGCGCAAATGCACCGGCATAATTTTCAAGGCTGATATCGCCGACCGGCAGGAAGGCGCGCAAGGACGATGTGTCGCTCAGGAGCTGGGCATTGGGCTTGAGCGACGACATCACCATGAACAGAAGCGGCAGCAGAAAGACCAGCGCCACCAGCACCAGAACAAGGTAGCGCGTGAACAGCCTGAGGCCGTGATTATCGCCGGAAATGACCGCCATGGCTCAGTTCCTTTCCCGGGTGAAATAGCGTTGCGCCAGCGAGATCGCGAGCACCAGCACGAACAGCACGACCGAAATCGTCGAGCCACCGGAGATATCCTGGCGCCCGTAGCCGCGTTCGACCGCCTGATAGACAAGGGTTTGCGTGGAATCGAGCGGCCCGCCCTTGGTCATCACGTCGATCTGGGCGAAGACGGCGAAACACTGCATGGTGATGACCACCAGCACCAGAACGGCCGTATTACGCAGACCCGGCCATGTGACATAGCGAAAGGTCTGCCATTTCGAGGAACCTTCGATGGCGGCGGCCTCATAAAGCGTCGGCGATATGGTCTGAAGGCCGGAAAGCCAGATGACCATGTGAAAACCGACCGCCTGCCAGATCGACATGGCGATGATCGAACCGAGTGCCGTATGGGTATTGCCAAGCCAGTCGACCGGCTGGAGCAGGCCGAAGGTCATCCCGGAAAGAAGCGCGTTCAAAAGCCCGTCATTGCCGTCATAGATGAACCGCCAAAGCAGCGACACGACGACGATGGAGACCACGACCGGCATGAAGAATACGGCGCGAAAGACATTCACCCCGCGAAGCCGCTGATTGATCAGCAAGGCCAGACAAAGCGCCAGCCCCGCCTGCACCGGCGCCGTGACCGCGACAAATACGAGCGTATTGGTCAGCGCCTTCATGAACACGACATCGCGCGCCACCACCACATAGGCCGTATTGCCGGCATTGATGCGGAACCATTCGCGCATGCCGCGATATTGCGGATAGTCGTCGGAGCGGGTGAAGGAGCGAACGCGCGGATATTCGAGCGCGCCGTCATCATCGCGCACCAACACGCCGCTGTCATCGCGTTCGGGCGCGATCGCGATGACGTTGAGGCCGAGCAGGTCGCGGTAGTTTTCCATGCCGACATAGCGTGTCGGGTTGGGCGAGATCAGCCGTTGGTCGGTGAGTGAAAAGGCAATCGCCAGAAAGAAGGGCAGGATGATGAACAGGCCGATGAGCAGAACGGACGGCGCGGCAAAGGCCCAGCCCGCCCCGTTATTCTCCGTCAGTTTCCGACTCATATGCGTGTTTCCTTGTTGTCAGTTCCGGCAAGCTGCAACACCTCTCTTTCCGCGTCATGCTCGGGCTTGACCCGAGCATCCATCAGCACCCGTATGTGGACCCTCGGGTCATGCCCGAGGGTGACGCAGAGCAAAAGCGGGTATGCTCGAAGAGAAGGGACCGGCCGAAGCCGGCCCCCAGGCCCCCGCCTGATCAGTTGTGGCCATAGCCCTGATTACGCTCGATATCGGTGTCGATCTCATCGACCGCGCCGTCGAGCGTGTCGGCGACATCCGCGCCGTTGGCCATATCGGAAAGCGCCTTCTGGAACACGCTGGTTTCAACCACATAGCCCGGCGTCACCGGCCGCAACGTGCCTTGCGCATCGGAAAGACCGTAGAACACGGCCAGCGGTGCGCCTTCCTTGTAATATTCCGACATGTCGGCAGCGCCCTGCGTTGCCGGAACCAGGCCGATGGCGTTGGAGAATTCCGCCAGATATTTGTCCTGAATGGCGTATTCGATGAAGGCTGCCGCCCCTTCGGGATGTTCGGACGCGGCTGAAACGCCGAGCTGCCAGCTTGCCGCGCCGATTTTCGGGCCATTGCCGAAATCAGGCGCCGGCAGGAAGACGACATCGTCATAGGCGTCAAGCTTGGCGCGCGCCGTCCAGTTGCCGTTCCAGTCGATGGCATAATCGCCGGCGATAAAGCCGTTCTCGTGGTCGGCGGGGTCCTGGCTGGTGCCGGGCACCAGGTCACGGTCGAACAGTGACTGCCACCACTCGCCGAATGCAATCGCATCATCGCCGTTCAGAACGCCTTCGGCCGTCTGGTAATCCGAACGGTCGACCAGATCGCCGCCGAAAGACTGCAGGAAGGGCAGGAAAGCATAGGTGTACCATTCGCCCTGATCGGCCATGCCGAGGTTCAGCGGATAGTCGAAATCGCCACTGTCCTTGAGCTTGACGAGGATTTCGTCGAATTCTTCAGCCGTCCACGGCTCTTCCAGCGTTGGTTTGCGGATATCGTATTTTTCGAGGTAGGACTGGCGCGTCATCATCGCCAATGCTGCGTCCCACAGGCCGACGGAATAGATCTGGTCATCCCATCGGCCGATGGCGCCGGGCAGGAAGCCTTCAAGCGCGCTTTCGTCAATCGGCAGCGGCTGCATGTAACCGGCCCATGCCCAGTTCGGCATGATCGGCCCGTCGACATCGATAATATCCGGCAGGTTGCCCGCAAGAGCCGCCGCCGTTACGGAATCATTGTAGCTGTCTTCCGGAAAGCTTTCGAGCACGACCTCCCAGTCGTCCTGGCTGTCGTTGAAATCGGAAACGATCCCTTCAAGAATGCCCGATTCCGTCGGGTTGCCCGCGCCGTGATACCACATGGTCAGTTCCGTCGCGGCAAAAGCGCCGGCCGGCAGCGCGGTCGTTGCCATCAGCGTCGCGATTGCAATGGTCATCTTGTTCATTCTCAGTCCTCCGCTTTGAACACATGGCTTTCGCTCCAGAGCCAGTGCCTGAAGCGCGAACAGCACCGCCGCCCGCAAAAAATGCGTGTGGGGAGGGATTTGAACTGATAACAGGCCGATAGACGGCGTGAACCGGAAAGCCTGCCGGACCGGAAGGGGCAAAATGCCGGACGGGATGAAACCGGTCCTGTAGAACGGGAAAAAACGGCCCGCATTAAACTGGCGGGGGCCATCCGCCGCGCAGGACTGTCGCGTCCGCGCAAACCGGAATTGCCGCTATACCCTCCCCGTACAGGACAAAAATGGCCTCCCCGCCGTGTCCCTCATAGAGGGGACACAACTCTAGATTAACGTGGTGTTAACACATAAGTTCCGTTCTGCTCAACAGGCGGCATGAAATTGGCGACTGCGTGCCCGCGTTCTTACTGACAGCGGGCGACGGAGCGCATAGCATGTCAGCGGGCAGACGGAGGACGATATGGGAAGCGAAGATGCGATCCCGACCATCACCGGGACGATTGAGCGTTCGCCGGAAATCGATGCGCTTTATCTGAGCGGCAGTTTTGCGGTCGGCCTTGAAGACGAATACAGCGACATCGACTTTGTTCTCGTTGCCGGGGAAGGCGCGAGCGACGCGGTGGCCGCACTCTGGCGAAAGGCCGTGGAAGCGGTGGGAGAGCCTGTCTTGTGGCGGGACAGAGTGACGTTTCCCTCACTCATCAATGCCGTGACCGAAGACTGGCTGCGCATCGACGTCATCATTCTCAAACCTGAACAACTGAAGACCCGTTACAGGAACGAGCTTCGCGTATTGTTCGACAGGGCAGGGCTCCGGGACACGCTGGCAGACCGCCCGGAACAGCCTCAGCCGGACCCGAAACGCCTGAAATACCAGTTCGAGGAATTTATCCGCATTCTCGGGCTTCTCGATGTTGCGGCAGGACGCGGAGAATATATCAACGGCGTGACCGGCATTTTCCATCTGCGCAATCTTCTCGTCGATCTGCTGATACAGGAAACCGCCGCGCCCCATCGCGGCGGGGCGCTGCATCTCAACCGGCTGATCACGGAAGAACAGAAGGCGCTTATGAGGTCTCTTCCGTCACCGGCCGCCACGCGTGAAGCGATGATCGATGTGCATCTGGCCTATGCCAGGGCCTATCTGCCGCGGGCGCGCAGATTGGCAACGCGCCGGGGCGTGGAATGGCCGGAACGGTTTGAGGCCGCGACGTGGAAACATCTCCACGACCGGCTTCGGATTGAGAGGCCTTACGACCCGGCCTGATGCCATCGGGAGCAGAGACCGCCGCGCCGTTGATAGCACGGCGGGAAAGGTGTCAGCTGAAGCCGACGACCCGGTGCGGAATATAGGGCGCTTCGAGTTTTTCGATTTCGGAGTCCGTCAGTTCCAGCGCCAGCGCGGCCTGGGCATCATCGAGATGATGCGGCTTGGAGGCGCCGATGATCGGGGCCGAGACCACCGGTTTCGACAGCACCCATGCGAGCGCCACACGGGCCATCGGCACGCCGCGCTCATTGGCGATTTTGGCCACCGCATCGACCACCTTGCGGTCCGAGGCGGCCGTTTCGGCGTAAAGCGTCTTGCCGAATTCGTCGGTTTCGGAGCGCTCCGTCGTCGTATCCCACGGCCGCGTCAGCCGGCCGCGCGCCATCGGGCTCCACGGAATGACGCCGATGCCTTCGGCTGCGCAAAGCGGCAGCATCTCGCGTTCTTCCTCGCGGTAGAGCAGGTTCACATAGTTCTGCATGGTCACGAATTTCGCCCAGCCATTGGCCTTCTGGGTGGCAAGCATGGTGGCGAACTGCCAAGCATACATGGAGGACGCGCCAATATAACGCGCCTTGCCGGCCTTCACCACATCATGCAGCGCTTCCAGCGTTTCCTCGATCGGCGTATTATAGTCGAAGCGGTGGATCTGGTAGAGATCGACATAATCTGTGCCGAGCCGTTTCAGCGAATTGTCGATTTCCTGCATGATCGCCTTGCGCGAAAGCCCGGCGCCGTTCGGGCCTTCATGCATGCGGTTCATCACCTTGGTGGCCAGCACGATTTCGTCGCGGCGGGTAAATTCCTTCAGCGCGCTGCCGACGATCTCCTCCGAGGAGCCGGCGGAATAGACATTGGCCGTGTCGAAGAAATTGATGCCGTCCTCGACAGCCTTGCGGATGAATGGCCGGCTCTGTTCTTCGGTAAGCGACCAGGGGTGAGTGCCGCGTTCGGGCTGGCCATAGGTCATGCAGCCAAGGCAAAGCCGCGAAACATCAAGGCCGGTGCGGCCGAGTTTTACATATTCCATTTTTCGGATCCTCAGTTTGCGGGCTGGCCCCGAAGGTGACGCCACCGCGGCATCCTGTCAAAGAAAAATGCTGCCGGAAGTGCGGCGGGGCGGACTGTCGGCAAAGCCTTCCCTTTTTACGAGCGTCGTCCTCGGGCTTGACCCGAGGATCCAATCACGCAACCGAGCAAGCGGGGCCGGCGTGTTATAAGGAGTTGCTTCATCTGGTATTTACCCAGATCCGCCTGTCGTGCCGAGGCTTGGTTGGACCCTCGGGTCAAGCCCGAGGGTGACGCAAGAGAATTGGGTGGGCTTTGTCAACAAGCGCACGCCGCCGGAAGTGCGGCGGCGTCACTTTATCAGGCAGCCTTTGCGGCAAAGGCCTTTTTGCCTTCTTCATCGAGTGCGGCGAAATCCGCATCGGAAAGCGCGATATCGGCCGCGGCGACATTTTCCTTCAGATGCGCCACTTTCGATGTGCCGGGGATCGGCAGCATGACAGGGCTTTTCTTCAGCACCCAGGAAAGCGCAATCTGGCTCGGGGCCGCATCGTGTTTCTTGGCGATTTCGTCCAGCAGCGAGCCGGGCCGGGCGAGATCGCCGGCGGCCAGCGGGAACCACGGAATGAAGCCGATGCCGTTTGCCGTGCAGTAATCCAGAACGTCCTCGCTGGTGCGGTCGACAAGGTTGTAGCGGTTCTGCACCGTCGCAACGGGGAACACCTTGCGGGCCGCCTCGATATCGGCAACGGAAACCTCCGAAAGCCCCGCATGGGCGATCAGCCCCTCATCAAGGAATTCCTTGATCGCGCCGAACTGCTCGTCGGCGGGAACCTTGGCATCGATGCGATGAAGCTGCCACAGGTCGATCTGCTCGACGCCGAGATTGCGCAGGCTCTTGTGCACCTGCTGGCGCAGATATTCCGGCCGGCCAACCGGCAGCCAGATTTCCGGGCCGGTGCGCGCCAGTCCGCCCTTGGTGGCAATCTTCACATTGCCATAGGGATGAAGCGCTTCCTTGATGAGCCATTCGGACACATCCGGGCCATAGCTGTCGGCGGTATCGATGAAATCGATCCCGAGGTCCGGCAGCGCGGCAAGCGTTTCAAGAGCGCCGGCCCGGTCCGCCGGTTCGCCCCAGATGCCTTTCCCGGTGACCCGCATTGCCCCGAAGCCGAGCCGCGTGACCTCAAGGTCGCCGCCAATCGCAAAGGTGCCCGCCTTATCAGCAAGTGTATGAGCCATGGTAACCTCCCATGTTTGGTGATCAAAATGATGGAAAAATATGGACGCCGCCCTGCGGAAACGGGCTGCGCCTGAATGGCCGTTATTGGTGTCCCATCTGACATGGGCTGCTTTCGCGCCGGTTTCAATGCGCGGGAGAAAAATTCGGCGGGTCGCGGAAAACACCCGCGATCCGCCATCTGCAGACTGTCAGGGAAGGTGGAACATCTTCTTAAGCGGGACCTCCACCGGCGCATTGTCCGGCTTCGTCTTCATGATATCGGCCATGAAATCCCACCAGCGGCGGACGATCTCGTTATCCGGGATGCGGTCCATGCTGTGGTCGTCACTGCGTTTGAGCACCGCAAACAGATGGTGCGTTTCCTCGTCCAGCCAGATCGAGTAATCCGAAACGCCGGCCTGTTTGAGAACCGTTGCCAGCTCCGGCCAGATTTCGTCGTGCCTGCGTTTGTATTCCTCGGCCGCCCCACGGTTAAGGTTCATGCGGAAAGCAACGGTTTCCATCGGTTTCCTCCCTGTCCCGACCGTCAGACGATGCCGCCGCCGGCGCCGCTGACGGCCGGTCGTTCACCGGAAACCTTCCGGCGGTAGCCGGCTGCCCGGTACGCCGCAATCGGGGCGACCGCGCCGCCGGCGTTTTTGCGCGCCATGGCGAGGATCGGGCCGACATCGGTGCGAAAGGCGTCTTTCAGCGTTTCCGAGGCCATCATCGGATCGTTTTCCTGCTGGTAGGCGGACAATGCCGCGCGGTCGACCAGAAGCGCCTGGGCATAGGCGCGCGTAACTTCCACCGCCGAGCGCATCAGGCTTTCGATCGGGTCGGTGACATTGTGCGACTGGTCGAGCATATGGGCCGGATTGAAGTTTTCCGCGCCTTCCGCATCCACCAGTTCATTGAAGACCAGGAACAGCCGGAAGGGATCGATGGAGCCGGTGTCGAGATCGTCATCGCCATATTTGCTGTCGTTGAAATGGAAGCCGCCAAGCTTGCCGAACTGGATCAGGCGGGCGACGATCATCTCGATATTGACGTTGGGCGCATGGTGGCCGAGGTCGACGAGGCAGAAGGCCTTGGGGCCGAGTTCCTTGGCAATCAGATAGTTCGTGCCCCAATCCTGCACCACGGTGGAGTAGAACGCCGGTTCGAAAATCTTGTGTTCCGAAAAGATGCGCCAGTCATCGGGAAGGGCGGCGTAGATGCTCTTCATCGCATCGAGATAGCGCTCGAACTGTTTTGTGAAATGGCTTTGGCCGGGAAAGTTCGAGCCGTCGCCAATCCATACTGTCAGCGCCTTTGATCCGAGGGCCTTGCCGATCTCGATGCACTCGATGTTGTGGTCGATCGCCTGCTGGCGCGTTGCCGCATCGGTGTGCGAAAGCGAGCCATATTTGTAGGAATGGTCCTGACCGTCCTGATCCTGGAACGTGTTCGAGTTCATGGCGTCGAAGCCGAGGCCGAGCGCTGTGCCGCGCTCCTTCAGTTCCGTCAGATCGTCCACCTTGTCCCACGGGATATGGAGTGAAACCGTCGGTGTGGCGCGGGTCAACTGCTGGATGACGGCGCAGTCTTCCAGCTTGTCGAAGATATGGCGCGGCTCGCCGGAGCCGGGAAAGCGGGCAAAGCGCGTGCCGCCGGTGCCTACCCCCCAGGAGGGAACCGCCACGCCATAGGCCGCAACCTTGGCCGTGACGTCGTCAATGTTGACGCCGTTGCGGGCAAGCTTTTCGCCAAGCGCCGCATAGTCGGCCTCAAGGTCCTTGGCGCGCTTGTCGTTTTCGGCGGAAAGCACGCCGCTGTCGATCATCTGTTCCATCGTTTCCTCCCGTTGCAGGCAATGCCTGCTGAATTGGTTTGTTGCCGGGGTCGTCACCCCTCCACCTGCGTCATGCTCGGGCTTGACCCGAGCATCCAATCCCGTCTGTCGCGCGCGGAGCCGGCGGATGTCGCCGGGCTTCCCGCGATTGCGGCCCATGCCTGTCGCAGGGAAAGATGCCTGGATCCTCGGGTCAAGCCCGAGGATGACGCCTTTTGTATGGATGGGCAGAAGCGGGGCCCGCAGGCCCCGCAACGCACATTCTACCGCGTGAACGACTGGGCGTTGCCCGCATCCACGTTGATGATGTTGCCGGTCGACTTCGCCGACATGTCGGAGGCGAGGAAGTAGATCGCTTCTGCAATATCTTCCGGGAACACCGAGCGCTTCAGCATCGAACGGTCGCGGTAATGGGCTTCCAGCTCGTCGGTCGACATCTTGTAGGCGGCGGCGCGCTGTTCCTTCCACTCGCCGGTCCAGATTTTCGAACCGCGCAGCACGGCATCCGGATTGACGGTGTTGACGCGGATCTGGGCGCTCGCACCTTCGAGCGCCAGGCAGCGGGCGAGATGGATTTCGGCTGCCTTGGCGGTGCAGTAGGCAGACGCGCCGGGCGATGCCGCAAGACCGTTTTTCGACGAGACGAAGACCACATTGCCGCCGGCATTCTGGTAGCGGAACAGGCGGAAGGCCTCGCGCGACACCAGGAAATAGCCGGTCGCCAGAATGGCGATGTTCTTGTCCCAGAGATCGAGCGTTGTCTCCTCGATGGGGGCGGAGGAGGCAAGGCCGGCATTGGAAACGAGAATGTCGAGCCCGCCGAATTCGACTACCGCGTCGGAAAAGCCCTTGGCGACTTCCGCCTCGCTGGTGACATTCAGGTGCACGCCACGCACGATATCCTTGCTGAAGACGGATGACAGTTCCGCCTTCGCCGTTTCAAGTGCTTCGTCATCGATATCGGCCAGCACCACGCAGGCGCCTTCGCCCGCCAGCCGGAAGGCGGTTGCCTTGCCGATGCCGCCGGCGCCGCCGGTGACCAGTGCAATCTTGCCGGCAAGCGGTTTTGGTTTCGGCATGCGCTGCAGCTTGGCCTCTTCCAGAAGCCAGTATTCGATATCGAAAGCTTCCTGCTCGGAAAGGCCCTGATAGGTGGAGACAGACGAGGCGCCGCGCATGACATTGATGGCGTTGACGTAGAATTCGGCCGAAATGCGCGCCGTCGCCTTGTCCTTGGCGAAGGAAATCATGCCGACGCCGGGCACCAGATAGATGACCGCGTTCGGGTCGCGCATGCCGGGCGAATTGTCGCGCTTGCAGCGCTCGTAATAGGCGGCGTAGTCGTCGCGATAGGCGGCAATGGCATCTTCAAGCCCGGCAACCGTCTTGTCGATATCCGGGTTTTCCGGGTCGAAATCGATCACCAGCGGGCGGATCTTGGTGCGGAGAAAATGGTCGGGGCAGGAGGTGCCCAGCGCCGCCAGTTCCGCAAGCCGGTTGGAGCCGACGAATTCCAGAACGGCGGGCTGATCGTCGAAATGGCCGAGCTTGCCTTCGGTTTCCGAAATCATGCCGCGGATCTTCGGCATCAGCTTTTCGGCAACGGCGCGGCGCTCTTCGGCCGGCAAGGTTTTCACCTTCACGCCACCGAAGACATCGCCATCGATCTTGGCATCGAGCCAGGCCATCGCCTTGTTGATGATCTCCAGCGTCGTCTCGTAGCTTTCCTTCGCCGTGTCGCCCCAGGTAAACAGGCCGTGGCTTTCCAGGATCACGCCGCGCGCATCCGGGTTTTCTTCGCAGAATTTGCCGAGCCACAGGCCCAGTTCATAACCGGGCCGCTTCCAGGGCAGCCAGCCGATTTCGCCGCCGAAAATCTCCTGCGTCAGCGCCCTGGAGTCGCTCGAAGCGGCAATGGCGATAATCGCGTCAGGGTGCATGTGGTCGACATGTTTCTTCGGCACATAGGCGTGCAGCGGCGTATCGATCGAGGCGGCGCGGCTGTTCAGGTTGAAGGTGCAGTGGGGGAGGTAGCCCACCATTTCGTCCTCGTGCTCGATGCCGCGATAAAGACCCTTCAGCGCATTGAGCTTTTCCATGTAGAGGGTCGCGAAACCGTCCATCTTGATGGTGCCGACATCGCCGCCGGAGCCCTTGACCCACAGTACCTCGACCTGCTGGCCGGTCAACGGGTCCTTCTCCATCACCTTGGCCGAGGTGTTGCCGCCGCCGTAATTGGTGATGCGCTTGTCGGAGCCCAGAAGGTTCGAACGGTAGAGCAGAAGCTCGGATTCGCTCATCCCGGCAGTCTTGCCGTCATCCCACAGGTTCTCGAGCCGGGCGGCCCGGGTTTCATTCGCCATTGTTTCCTCCTTCGGGGCCTTTCGGCCGGGTTCTTCCCGGGCAAAATCTATCCGAAAGTCGGGATTGTCAATCACAAACAATCAAGTTCAATCATATTTTGCATTTTTGCAGTGCAGCATGACTATTTTTGATTGACAGTGATGGCGTTTAGCTGAAATCTGTCAAAAAGGAGGCCCCATGCACGAAAAAGAGCGACATCGCATCATCCTGTCGGCAGTACAGGAAAAACCGGTTGCGACCGTGGCGGAGCTTGTCGATCTGACGGAGAGTTCCGAGGCGACGATCCGGCGCGATATCGCGGCACTTCATGTGCAAAAGCGCCTGCGTCGCGTGCGCGGCGGTGCGGAAGCGCTGAGCCCGCCGCAATTCGTGGGCCTTGCGGGGCGTCCGTTCAGCGTCAACGAGATGATGAATGCCCGGCAGAAACAGGCGATCTCGAAGGCGGCGGTGGCGCTGTGCGAAGATGGCGATTCCATCATCGTCAACGGCGGCACCACCACGTTTCAGATGGTCCATCATCTCGCCAATCGCCGGCTGCAGATCTTCACCAATTCCTTTCCCATCGCCGAACACTTGTTGAAGCATTCCAAGAATACGGTGATGCTGTCCGGCGGCGTCATCTATCGCGAGCAGAATGTGATCCTGAGCCCGTTCGAAAACGATGTGACCCGTAATTTCTGGGCAAAACGGATGTTCATGGGCGCGCAGGGCATCGGCCCGCTCGGGCTGATGGAGGCCGATCCGCTGCTGATCCAGGCCGAACAGAAACTGATCGATCAGGCCGAGGAACTGGTGGTTCTGGTCGATTCATCGAAATTCAAACAACGGTCGAGCCTGATCCTTTGCGATCTGAAACGGATTTCGACCGTGATTACCGATTCCGGGCTGCAGGCATCCGATGCCCGCATGCTGGAGGAGGCCGGCGTTTCGGTGATCATCGCCGATACGCAGGCAATGGAGGAAACCGGTTCCGGCTGAGCTTTGAGGAAAGCCAGACGAAACCCCGTTCATCAACTGGAGGAGCAAGATGAGCATTTTGAAGAAAGCTATCGTAGGTGCGCTGATCTCGACCGCGCTTTTGGCGCAGGGGGCACAGGCCGCCGACAAGAAGATCGCGCTGGTGGTCAAGGCGCTCGGCATCGGCTTTTTCGAGGCCGCCGCCGACGGCGCCGAGGAAGCCGCCAAGGAAATTGGCGATGTCGAGCTGATCTATACCGGCCCGACCGACACCACCGCTGAAGGCCAGATCGACGTGATCAATTCGCTGATCGCGCAGAAGGTCGATGCCATCGCGATTTCGGCCAATGACCCGGATGCGCTGGTGCCCGCCCTCAAGCGCGCCATGCAGCGCGGCATCAAGGTGGTTTCGTGGGATTCCGGCGTCGCGCCGGAGGGCCGCATGGTCCACCTCAACCCGTCGTCCAATCCGCTGATCGGCAACATGATCATCAAGCTTGCCGCCGACAACCTGCCCGATGGCGGCGATGTTGCCGTGCTCTCGGCATCCGCCACGGCCACGAACCAGAACATCTGGATCGAGGAAATGAACAAGGTGAAGGGCGATTATCCGGGCGTCGAAGTCGTGGCCACGGTCTATGGCGACGATCTGTTCGACAAGTCCTATCGCGAGACCCAGGGGCTGATCCAGTCCTATCCAGACCTGAAGGCGATCATCGCACCGACCTCGGTCGGCGTCGTGGCCGCAGCCCAGGCCGTCACCGACGAGGGTAAGATCGGCGAGATCAACGTTACCGGCCTCGGCCTGCCGTCCGAAATGGCGGCCTATGTCGAAAACGGCGCGTCGAAATCCTTCGCCATCTGGAACCCGATCGATCTCGGCTATGCGGCGGTGATGCTGTCGAACGACCTGATCGAGGGCGCCGAAGCCGAACCGGGCGCGGAGCTTTCCATGGGACGTCTCGGCATGCTGACGCTTGACGACGACAATGCCGGCGCCATGGCCGATCCCTTTGTCTACGACAAGTCGAACATCGATCAGTTCAAGGACATTTTCTGATAACTCCCGGGACGGGGCTGCCGCTTGGCGTCCCCTTCTCCCCCCTTTCTGCGTCATGCTCGGGCTTGACCCGAGCATCCATCCACGCCCGTCGCGGGGAAAGGTGCATGGATCCTCGGGTCAAGCCCGAGGATGACGCCGGAGGAAGTGGGGTCGGGGCCAATGCGGCAGCCCGCCGCCGAAGCCGGCCGGATCGCCCCACAAAAAAGGGGCGGTTCGCAACCATAACCAAGGCAGAAGAACCGCAGGCCGCCGATGCCAGATGCACACAAGAAAGCCGCCATCGCCCTTGACGGCATTACCAAGACATTTCCCGGCGTCCGCGCCCTCTCGGAAGTCTCGCTCACGCTTTACCCGGGCGAGGTGACCGCGCTTGTCGGCGAAAACGGCGCGGGCAAATCGACACTCGTGAAAATCCTGACGGGGATCTACCAGCCCGACGGCGGCGAAATCACCATGGACGGCGAAACGGTCGCCTTTCCCACGGCGGAAGCGGCCAGCGAGCATGGCGTTACCGCCATTCATCAGGAAACCGTGCTGTTCGATGCGCTAACGGTCGCCGAAAACATCTTCATCGGTCATGCGCCGACAAACCGGTTCGGGATGATTGACTGGAAACGGATCTACGCCCGCGCCCGCGATATTCTCGACAGTATCGACGCACGCATCGATCCGCGCCATCGCCTCTCCGAACTCGGTATTGCCAACAGGCATATGGTGGCCGTTGCCCGCGCGCTGTCCGTCGATGCGAAGGTCGTCATCATGGACGAGCCAACGGCGGCACTCTCGCAAAAGGAAATCGAGGAACTTTACGAACTGGTCGAGGCGCTGAAAGCCGATGGCAAGGCGATCCTGTTCATCTCCCACAAATTCGACGAGATTTTCCGCATTGCCGATCGCTATACCGTGTTTCGTGACGGCGAGATGGTCGGCGAGGGGACAATCACCGATACCGACGAGAATGCGCTGGTGGAACTGATGGTCGGCCGTCCGGTCGATCAGGTGTTTCCCAAACAGGATGTCGAAATCGGCGATCCCGTGCTGACGGTCTCCGGCTATCGCCATCCGACCGAATTCGAGGATATCGGCTTCACGCTGCGCCGTGGCGAGATTCTGGGCTTTTACGGTCTTGTCGGCGCCGGGCGGTCGGAATTCATGCAGGCGCTTTTCGGCATTACCAAGCCTTCGGCCGGTGCGGTGCGCATCGATGACGAAATCGCCGTTATCCGTTCACCCTCCGAAGCGGTGAAACAGGGCATTGTCTATGTGCCGGAGGAACGCGGCACGCAAGGGGCGATCACCGCCATGCCGATCTTCGAGAATGTTACGCTGCCGTCGCTTGCCAAGGTCTCGCACAAGGGATTTGTGCGCATGGCCGAGGAATTCGCGCTGGCGCGGGAATATACCGAGCGGCTGGATCTGCGCGCCGCCGCCCTCGATCAGCCGGTCGGCAATCTGTCGGGCGGCAATCAGCAGAAGGTGGTGATTGCCAAATGGCTGGCGACCGAGCCGAAGGTGATCATTCTAGACGAGCCGACCAAGGGCATCGATATCGGTTCGAAATCCGCCGTTCATGCTTTCATGGGCGAGCTTGCGGGCAGGGGGCTTTCCATCATCATGGTATCATCTGAAATTCCGGAAATTCTCGGCATGTCCGACCGGGTCATCGTCATGCGCGAAGGGCGGATCGCCGCCGAATTTTCACGCGCCGAAATGTCGGCGGAAAAGCTGGTGCGCGCCGCCGCCGGCATCGGGGTGGCGGCATGATGGCGCGCATCTTCAAACATCGCGAAATGCTGCTGCTTGTCGCGATCCTGCTGCTTGTCGGCGCTATCGAGCTGCGCTTTCCGGGCTTCGTCGCCCCGCGCAATCTCGTCTCGATCTATAACGACACGGCGATCCTGATCATCCTGGCGCTCGGGCAGGCGGCCGTTATTCTCTCGCGCGGCATCGACCTTTCGATTGCCGCCAACCTGGCGCTGTCCGGCACGATTGCCGCCCTGCTGAATGTCGCCTTTCCCGATCTGCCGGTGATCTTCCTGTTGTTGGCAGCCACCTTCAGCGGCACGGTCCTCGGGGCCATCAACGGGCTTCTGGTCTGGCGTCTGTCGATCCCGCCGATCGTGGTCACACTTGGCACGATGACGATCTATCGCGGCATCATCTTCCTTTTGACCGGCGGAGCCTGGGTCAATGCCCACGAGATGACCGATGCCTTCAAGGCGGTGCCGCGCGCCGTCTTCCTTGGAATACCGGTGCTCGCCTGGTTCTCGCTCGCCGTCATCGCGCTGATGCTGGTGCTGTTCATCAAGACCCGGCTCGGCCGCGCCTTTTATGCTGTCGGCGGCAATCCGCATGCAGCCGTCTATACCGGCATTTCGGTCGGCCGCACGCATTTCTTCGCCTATCTGATTGCAGGCGCGCTGGCTGGCCTCGCCGGTTATCTGTGGACCGCGCGTTATGCCGTTGCCTATGTCGATATCGCCAATGGTTTCGAACTCGACGTGGTCGCGGCTTGCGTCATCGGCGGCATCTCGATTGCCGGCGGCGCGGGCACGGCCATCGGCGCGGTGCTCGGCGCGCTGTTTCTCGGCATCATCAAGAATGCGCTGCCGGTCATCGATATTTCGCCGTTCTGGCAGATGGCGATTTCGGGCGCGGTCATCATCATCGCCGTTGCCGTCAATGCCCGTTCGGCACGCGTGAAGGGCCGGGTCATCCTCAAGAAAGCGGAGCATGCGCTATGAGTGTCAGCGAGACGCGCCATGTGCCGGACCGTCTGCACGGCCGCGCCTACCGGATGACGAGAAGCTGGGAGAGCCTGCTGATTGTGGTGGTGATTGCGATTTTCATCATCAACAGCTTTGCCTCGCCCTATTTTCTCGATGCGTGGAACCTGTCGGACGCGACCTTCAACTTCACCGAAAAGGCGCTGATCGCCTTTGCCATGGCGCTGGTGATCATATCGGGCGAGATCGATCTTTCGGTTGCCGCCATCATCGCGCTGGCCTCGACCGCCATGGGCTATGCCGCCCAGGTCGGTGCGGGAACGCCGGAACTGGTGGCCATCGGCCTTGGCGTCGGGCTGTTGTGCGGGGCTTTCAACGGTTTTCTGATTACCGGGCTGGGCCTGCCGTCGATTGTCGTCACCATCGGTACGATGAGCCTGTTTCGCGGGCTGTCCTATGTGGTGCTCGGCGACAAGGCATTTACGAATTACCCGCCCGGTTTTGCCTATTTCGGCCAGGGCTATGTGTTTTCGATGATCTCCTTCGAACTGGTGCTGTTTGCCGTGATGGCGGTGGTTTTCGGCATTCTGCTGCATCTGACCAGCTTCGGCCGGATGGTCTATGCTGTCGGCAACAATGCCACCGCCGCGCGCTTTTCCGGCATCAGGGTCGGGCGGGTTAAGTTCCTGCTGTTTTTGATGACGGGGGCAATGTCGGGCATGGCGGCGATCTGCCTGACCTCCCGGCTTGGCTCGACACGGCCGTCGATTGCGTTTGGATGGGAGCTTGAGATCGTCACCATGGTCGTGCTCGGCGGTATCAATATTCTGGGCGGCGCGGGCACGATTGTCGGCGTGGTGCTGGCGGCCCTGATCATGGGGCTTGTCACCTTCGGCTTCGGGCTGATGAATGTGCCGGGGATCGTGATGTCGATCTTCATCGGCCTGCTGCTGATCGGCGTGATCGCCCTGCCGGTGCTTTATACCAGGATCATCCGGCGGTTCAGACGGGAACAGGTGCAATGAGTGCAATCCGCAAGGTCGCGGTCATCGATATCGGTAAGACCAATGCCAAGGTCATTCTCTACGATCTGGAGGAGGGCCGGGAGGTCGATACACGCTCGAAACGCAACGCGGTGACCGGACATTCGCCCTATCCGCATTTCGAGGTGGACGACCTCTTCGATTTCATTCTGGACGCCTTTGGCGCGTTTCAGAAGGCGCACGGCGTCGACGCGATTTCGGTGACCACCCACGGCGCGACGGCCGCCCTTTTGAAGCGTGACGGATCGCTGGTCCTGCCGGTGCTCGATTATGAGCATACCGGGCCGGAGGAGACACGCGCCGAATATGAAAAGATCCGCCCGCCCTTTGCCGAAACCGGCTCGCCGCGCCTGTCCATGGGGCTCAATATCGGCGCCCAGCTTTTCTGGCAGAAGACCCGGTTTCCCGACGAATTCGCGCAGATCGACTGTGTCCTGCCCTATCCGCAATACTGGGGTTTCCGGCTGACCGGGCGGCGCGCCGGCGAAGCAACGAGCTGGGGCTGCCACACCGATCTGTGGTCGCCGCGCTCGAAAACCTTCTCCTCGCTGGTGAGCGAACTCGGGCTTTTCGGCAAGATGGGCGAGACCGTGCGGGCCGACGACCGGCTGGGCGAGGTGCTGCCGGAGATCGCCGAAAAAACCGGCCTGTCGCCGGATTGTCCGGTGTTTGCCGGCATCCATGATTCCAACGCCTCGCTGCTGCCGCATCTGTGGTCGCGCGCCCAGCCGTTTTCGGTGATTTCAACCGGCACCTGGGTGATTGCCATGGCTGTTGGCGGTCGTCCGCCGGCGCTTGATGAAAGCCGGGACACGCTGATCAACGTCAACGCCTATGGCGACCCGGTACCGTCCGCCCGATTCATGGGCGGGCGCGTCTTCGAGGTGGCGGCGCCCGGCGGCGATGTCGCCGTCACCGAGGACGACCGCAAGGCAATGCTGAAGAACCGGATCATGATGATGCCTTCGGTGCTTGGCGATACCGGGCCGTTTCAGGGCATTATCGGCGGCTGGACGGTGGATGAACATCACCTGACCCCCGGCATGCGGCTTGTCGGCGTGTCCTGGTATCTGGCGCTGATGACGGCGATCTGCCTTGATCTGACCGGCGCGTCAGGTCCGGTGATCGTCGAGGGGCCGTTTGCCGAAAACCACGACTACCTCTCCATGCTGTCGGCCACCACCGGCAGGCCGGTGGAAAAGAGCCCGGGCAGCGGCACCAGCACGGGTGCGGCGGGCCTTGCCGTCGGCGGCGTCAAGCTTTCCGCCTTCACGCCCCATCCCGAAACGCTTTCCGGCCTTGCCGAACTCAACGCCTATGCGGAAATCTGGCGCGAGCGGCTGCCGGAACCCGCGTGAGAAATGTCAGTCGGGATCGTCAGGCCTGCCGATCCCGTCTCCCAGCAATTCCTCGACAAACCAGGCGGCAAACTGGGCGCGGCCCGAAACGCCTGCCTTGGCGTATATTCGCGCCATCTGTGCGCGGACGGTGCCCTGGGCTGCGCCGCGAAGCCGGGCGATCTCGGCGATATCCAGCCCCTTGAGCGCCAGTAGCCCGACTTCACGCTCAGCAGGCGTCAGAGCCCAGGCATCAAACTGAGTCTCGATGATGCGGACGAAGTCGCCGCGCGCCGTGTCGAGTGCCCGTTCCTGGATACGCATACGCTCAAGCGTGAGGCGAAGCTGCCAACCGGCGAGAAAAATGCCGGCTACGAGCGTGCCGGCGATCAGCGCCTCGATGATGGAATGCGCGCCGGGTGGTTGTTCAAACAGGTCACGGGCCGCGTCAGCAACGAAAAACACGGCAGCGACGCTCTGCAGCAGCATGAACGCCGCAAGGGCGACCGTCTGGGATCGCTCTGTTCTCCGTGTTTCAGTCCTGTTCTTCACTTCGGCGGCCCCTTGATCATCGGACGGACGAGATTGCGGCGCAGCGCATGGCTTTCGACTGCAACGCCCGCCACATGTATCAGCGCCAGAATGAGCATCAGGTTGGCGGCGGCTTCATGCACGTCCTTGACGATATCGCTCTGGCTGAGACTGTTGCCACTATCGCCTTCGGAGGCGGTGTTCACAAGGGCCGACCAGTCGCCTTGCGCCACGGCCGCGCGTTCCTCGGCGATCGTGATCGGGCTTTTGGCGTCGGTCATGATCAGACCTGTGGCAATCACGATGGCGAGCATGGCCCAAAGCGCATAGACCATCATAGCGCCAGCAGGATTATGCGATGGATATTCGCGCGGCTTGCCCCGGATGACGGATATCAGATGGGAGACCGCCGCCTTCGGATCCGGCGGAAAGGCGGAAAAACGCGCCTCGCGGGGGCCGAGGAGCCCCCAGCCCAGCCGGATCGCCAGAACTGACATGGCGATCCAGCCGACCCAGACATGGATGGTGCCGCCGGGCTTGGACAACAGCCCGTTGATGATGACGGCGGCGGCGATGGTCCAGTGGGTGATCCGGACCAGCGGGTCCCAGGGATCGGGAGGGGCGATATCCGCCCCTCGTTCACGTCGGAAATGTCGGGACATCTCAGTCCTTCCCGGAGATTTTCTTCACCGCGCCGGAGGCCAGATCGATATAGACTTCCCACAGCCTGTTGGCCTCATCGGTGCACTTGGCTTCGATCATGCCGCCTTCGGCCTCGAAATCCCTGACGGAACAACCCGCCTTTTCAAGGGCGGCCGTGGCGTCCTGCGGATTGGTGCCGACGACGTCACCGACAGCCGGCATGGCAAGAGCGGAAAGCGGTGCGGCAAGCACGAGGGTGGTGAGGATGGCAATGCGTTTCATGTCTGCTCCTTTTCGGGGGAGCCGCCTTGATGAGCGGCACGCCCGACCTGAGCGCCGGAGCCCGGCATCGTCTATGGTGCAAGTGCTGAAACGCAGGCGCATAAGCGGTTGCTTATGGCCTGGATGTGAAGCCTGGGAAGGTTATTCCGGCCAAGGGCAGCGCTATCGCAGATAGCTATGCCGCATAGCCCCCAGGTTTTTTCGCCCCGGAGGGGAGAGATGTCGCGACAGCGACAGTGAGGGGGGAACGTATCCACGCGGACGCCCTCACAGATTGAAATGCTGCTTCACCCTCACTGCCCCTTTTGGGGCATCTCTCCCGCAAGCGGGAGAGAGTATTGGGAGCCAGATCCAAGGCCTTTTGTAATAGCCACCCGGTCAAGGCGAGGCGACCTCTTGAGGCTACACAGCTAGAAGCTTGGGCGCGTGATGAGTTCAGGCGCGATAAGATCGTGCCGGGGCGTGGTTCTGCCCTTGATGCGGGTCAGCAGCTGGTCGGCGGCGGTTGCGCCGAGCCTGCCGGGGGTCTGGTCGACGCTGGCAAGCTCGATCAGCGGCAGGGCGGCGGCTGCGGTGTTGTCGAAACTGATCAGGCCTAGGTCTCCGGGAATGTTCAGGCCTTTGCGGCGCGCCAGGTTGATCAGCGGAACGCCGTGAATGTCGCTCCAGCAGAAAAACGCTTCCGGCAGGTCCGGGCGCGCCAGCAGCGACAGAAGTTCGGCCTGCATGTCATCCGGCCGTTCGGTGATGCGGAAGCTTCTTGCGGATTTCTTCAGGCCGGCCTCGGCAAGGGCGGCGCGATAGCCCTTTTCGCGCTCATACCAGACTTCCCCCTCCTTGCGCCTGTTGTCGGTCAGACAGAGCATGGCGATATCGCGATAGCCCTTGTCGATCAGGGCGCGGGTGGCAAGCCGCCCGCCTTCGAAGTCATTGGTATTGGCGGTATCGAAACCCGTGGCGCCGGCTTCGTGATGGCCGATGACGGCAATCGGCACCTGATCTGCATACTTGTTCAGCGCCTCGCCGCTGATCCGCGGGCCGATCAGCAGAAGGCCGTCGATGCGCATGTCGATCATCGACTCGATCAGCGCCGTTTCGACATGGGTGCGCGCCTCGCCAACGCCGATCAGGGTCTTGTAACCGGCCTTGCCCATGGCGTGTTTGAAGCCATCGACCAGCGGCGGCAGAAACGGATTGTCCATGCCGACAAGCAGGACGCCGACGGAGAATGTGCGCCCGCGCATGCCCCGTGCCGCCGTGCTTGGCCGGTAGCCGAGTTTTTCGATCGATTGCAGGACCTTTTCGCGTAAATTGTCGCTGACGCCATAGGCATTGCGCAGCACTTTCGAAACGGCAGCGACCGAGACGCCGGCATCGGCTGCCACTGTGCGGATCGTCACGCGGCCTGTGCGCGCCGGTTTGTCCATGAAATTTCCTTCGATATCAGATCGGTGCGAAAAATAGACCGATTTGCTCTTGCAAAGCAAACCAATTTGTAGAACAGTCTACGTGTAACGGTCTACAACTTTATTGAGGCAGGCCTGTTTATGGGAGGAGAGACATGAATATTGCGACCAGTGTCCATGCGGACACCGGCCTTGTCAGGCGTACGTGGCAGGCGGATATGATCGCGCCGACGGTCGATCAGGGGCAGGGCACGCGGCAGAGCTTTGTTGCTGCCTCCTTTACCGCTTCAGCCGGCGCCAGACCGAAACTCTTCATCTCCGCGCTCGGGCTTTATCGCGCCTTCATCAATGGAAAGCGTGTCGGCGATGATCTGCTGACGCCGGGCTGGACCTGTTATGACGACCGTATTGCCTATCAGGCCTATGACCTCTCCAACCTGGTTGAAGAGGGCGAAAACCGCATCGAGATCTGGCTCGGTGACGGCTGGTATCGTTCGCAGATGATGTGGAAACATCAGATGGTCCTCAATTGCTGGGGCGAGCGTATCGCTGCGATTGCCGAAATCGTCGATGGTTCGGATGTCATCCTCAAGACCGATGCCGCCTGGAAAAGCGGTCTCTCGCCGGTGACCCGTTCGGGCATTTATTATGGCGAGGATTATGACGCGCGGCTCGAGACGCTTGAAGAGACTGGCAGTGTCGATGTGCTCGATTTCGATACCGATACGCTTGTCGCCCACGAAACCTTTCCGGTGCGCGCGCTGCAATCCAACGATCCCGTTGAAAGCTGGAGGGACAGCGACGGCCGCAACATCTACGATTTCGGGCAGAATGCCGGCGGTTATGTCCGCATCACCGTGCGCGGCAGCGCCGGCGCTTGCGTCTATGTCGATCATGCCGAGGTGCTTGGGCCCGAAAAGGCCTTCGACAAACGCAATTACCGCAGCGCGCGGGCGGCCATGCGCTATACGCTGAAAGGCGAGGGCACGGAAATCTATGCGCCGCTCTTTACCTTTACCGGCTTCCGCTATGCCCGCACCGCCATTGAGGGCGAGGCGGAAATTCTGGCAATCGAGCAGGTTCCGATTTCCTCGATCCGCGAGGTTGCCGGCGGGTTTGAATGCGGCGAGTCGGCCGTCAACCGGCTGGTGCTCAATACGCTCTGGTCGCAGCGCGCCAATTTCATCGAAGTGCCGACGGACTGCCCCCAGCGCGACGAACGCCTCGGCTGGACCGGTGACGCGCAGGTCTTTGCCGGAACAGCATGCTGGCTCGGCGATTGCCGCACCTTTCTGGAGAAATATCTGCGCGATGTGATGCACGATCAGCGGGAAAACGGTGCCGTGCCGCATTTCTCTCCCGATCCGACGCGCCTTCACCGCGATATCTTTCCCGATGACTGGGCCGGTTCGACCGGCTGGGGCGATGCCATCGTCACTATCCCCTGGCAGCTTTACCTGCATTATGGCGACCGGGACATTCTTCAGGAATGTTTTCCTGCAATGCTGCGCTGGCTCGATTATCTGTGGTCGATATCGGATGGCCCGATCATTCATCCGACCCGCGCCTGGATGGGCGACGGCTTTTCCTTCGGCGACTGGCTGCAGCCGGTGGGCGACAACCGCAAGCCGCGCCCGACAATCGGGGACGATTGCGCGGCGACGCTCTATCATTTCATCTCGAACGAACTGACGGCGAAGATTGCCGGTGTCCTGGGAGACGATGCCCAGCGGCAGCGGCTTTTGGAACGCGCCGAAACGATCCGCGCGGCCTTCGTGCGCGAATATTTCAGCCAGACCGGGCGTCTGGCGCATAACGACCAGACATCCTATGCGCTCGCCTTCCTTTATGACCTCGTGCCCGCAGACCATTTCGAAGCGGCGAAAGCCTATTTCCGCTCGGTCATCGAGGAGGCGGACTATCTGATCGGAACCGGTTTCATCGGCACGCCGGCGCTGCTGCCGGCGCTATCGAAGCTCGGCATGAACGATCTGGCGGAAAAGGTCTTTCTCAACCGCAAGGTACCCGGCTGGCTCTATCAGGTGGAGCGTGGCGCCACCACGATCTGGGAGCGCTGGGATGCGATCGGCGAAGATGGCACGATCTACGACCCGGACATGAACAGCTACAATCACTACGCTTATGGCGCGGTTTGCCAGTGGCTGTTCGAGGATGTTGCAGGCGTGCAGCCGGACCCTGACGCGCCGGGCTTTGCGCGCGTCAGACTGAACCCGGCCATTCTGCCGGCGCTGGGCCATGTCGCGATGTGGCACGAGACCGGCCATGGCCGGATTGACGCCGGCTGGCGCATCGAGGGCGGCCGGGCGATTTATACCGTTACCATTCCCGATGGCGTCGAGGCATTTTTACCGCTCGCCGGACGGACAAATCTTGAAATCGATGGCCATCCCGCCGAAACGGGACAGGCGGAGATTGTTCTCGCCGCCGGCCGGCATAATATCGGTTTCGACGTGAGCGGAGACTAGTTTTCCGCGTTTTCGCCCCCGGCAGTGGAGGCCGGGCAATTGGGAGGAGAAGTCATGAAAATGAAGTACCTTGCAACAACGGCCATCGTCGGCGTCGCCGGCCTTGCCGGCGGTCAGGCCGTGGCTGAGGAACTGAGCGTCCTGTCCGGGAACAATATTGAATCGATTGCCATTTCGGAAGCGCTCACCGACGCCTACACGGCCATGCATCCCGACGTGACGTTTTCGATTGAAATCCGCCCCGGCGGGACCGAGGGTGACAACATCATCAAGACCCGTCTGGCCACCGGCGAGATGCCGGATATCTTTCTCTATAATGCCGGCTCGCTTCTGCAGACGCTGAGGCCGTCGAGAACGCTCGTTCCGCTGAACGATCTTCCGAATATCGGCGACGTTCTGGAAAGCTTCACCAGCACCGTTTCCGACAGCGACGGCAATATTTACGGCATTCCTTCGCAGCCGGCGGTGGTTGGCGGGTTCTTCTACAATGTCCCGACCTATGAAGAGCTTGGTCTTGAGGTTCCCAAGACCTGGGATGCCTTCATGGCCAACAATGCGGAGATTGCGGAAAAGACCGACAAGGCCCCGCTTATTCAGACCTACCGTGACACCTGGACATCGCAGATCATGGTGCTTGCGGACTATTACAACGTTCATACGCAAAATCCCGACTTTGCCGAGAAATATACGGCCAACGAGGCCAAATTCGCTGACACGCCGGCGGCCAAAAAAGGGTTCGAACGGCTTCAGGAGGCCTATGAAGCCGGTTATTTCAACGAGGATTTCGGCGCGGCCACCTATAATGACGGCCTGCGCATGGTGGCGACGGGCGAAGGGGTTCACTATCCGATGCTGACCTCGGCGATTTCCGCAATCCAGCAGAACCATCCCGATCAGCTCAATGATGTCGGCTTTTTCGCCCAGCCCGGCGACGATGCCGAGCACAACGGCGTGACCGTCTGGATGCCGACGGCGTTCTACATCCCGAAAGACAGCGATCATATCGATACCGCCAAGGACTTCCTCAATTTCGTCGCCACACCGGAAGCCTGCGATATCATCACCGATGCCGTCGGCGCGTCCGGTCCCTATCTGGTCAAGGGCTGCACGCTGCCCGACGATGTGCCGCGCGCGGTTTCCGACATGCTGCCCTATTTCGAAGAGGACGGCCGGACAGCGCCCGCGCTCGAATTCCTGTCGCCGGTGAAGGGACCGGGACTGGAGCAGATCACGGTCGAGGTCGGAACCGGCATTCGCGATGCCGACAGCGCCGCCGAACTTTATGACCGCGATGTCGAAAAACAGGCCAAGCAGCTGCGCCTGCCGAACTGGTAAGACGCGGCCGGACCGGGGGTAACCGGTCTGCCTGAAAAAAGATGGGCTTGATCGGGCCGCGCGCAATTGCGGCCCGGCGCCCGCGCCCCGCATCTGCCTGCATCGGAGCCATCACAAATGCAGATGAAATCACCCTATCCCTACTGGTTTCTGGCGCCGGCGGCCGTGGTGTTCACGGTCATGTTTCTGGTGCCGACCGCAGCATCCTTCTGGTTCAGTCTGACCAACTGGGATCTGTTCGGTTTCCAGTTCATCGGGTTTGAAAATTTCGTCGATTTCTTCCATGAGCCTTTCCTGATCAAGGGCATGACCAACACGATCGTCTTCGCGCTTCTGACATCGGGGGCCAAGACGGTGCTCGGCCTGCTGCTTGCGGTGCTGCTGACATCGGGGCTTTTCGGGCAGGGGCTGCTGCGCTCGATCGTGTTCTTTCCGGTTCTGGTGTCGACCATCGGCGTCGGCATCCTGTTTTCGGAAATGATGCATCCGACACATGGCGCCATCAATGTCGCGCTCGCCTTCTTCGGCATTGACGGGCCGGGCTGGCTCACCAATCCGAAACTGGCGCTCTATTCGGTCGCACTCGTCGATATCTGGCGCGGCGTGGGGCTGGCAACGCTGATCTATATCGCCGGCCTTGCCGCCATCGGCAACGAATATTACGAGGCCGCGCGCATCGATGGCGCGACGCGGTTTCAGCTTTTCTGGCGCGTGACCGTGCCGCTGGTGCGCCCGGCAACGACGACGGTGGTGATCCTGTCGCTGATTGGTGGTTTGCGCCTTTTCGATCTGATCTGGGCGATGACCCGCGGTGGGCCGGGCTTTTCCTCCGATGTGCTCGCATCGGTCATCTACAAGCAGTATCAGGCCGGCTTCTACGGTCTTTCCACAGCGGGCAATGTCATCCTGTTCCTGCTGATTGCCTGCATCATCGCGCCGCTTGCCTGGTGGTTCAACCGCAAGGAGCTGGATCTGTGAGCCTCAAAACAAGACGTCAACGCAAGTTCATTCACGGCATCATCGCGCTGGCGATTGCCTTCGTGATCTTTGTCATTCCGTTCATCTTCGTGCTGATCAACGCGGCAAAGACATCGGCGGAATCGGCAAGCCCGAGTTTCACACTGCCGATCGAATGGCATCTCTGGCAAAACCTCGTCGCCGTGGTCGAGGCGCGCGACTACATGCTGCTGCTTGCCTATTTCAACTCGATCGTGATCACCGTTGGCGCCATTGTGCTGCTGGTGATCTTCGGCGCCATGGTCGGCTATGTGCTGCAGCGGCGGCCGTCGAAATTCAACCGTGTGATCTATGGTTTCGTGCTGGCCGGCCTGATGATCCCGCCGGCGGTGGTGCCGACAATCTGGGTGCTGCAGGGCCTTGGCTTGTTCAAGACGCTGCACGGCATGATCCTGATCCAGTTTGCCTACGGCCTGTCATTTACCGTGCTGCTTTACCGCGCGTTCATAGCCACCATTCCGCGCGATCTGGACGAGGCGGCGCTGATCGACGGGGCGAAACCGTGGCAGATCTTCTTCCGGGTGGTGCTGCCGCTGTTGAAACCGGTGACGGTGACGATCATCGTCGTTCAGTCGATCACCATCTTCAACGATTTCACCCACCCGCTCTATTACCTGCCGGGCAGCGAGAATGTGACGGTGCAGATCACGCTCTACAATTTCCAGAGCCAGTTCGTCAGCCAGATGAACCTGTTGTTCATGAACATTCTTCTGGTGACGATCCCGCCGCTTCTCGTCTTCATCTTCTTCAACCGACAGATCGTTGCCGGCATGACGTCGGGCGCTGTGAAAGGATAGATCATGGCCGATGTTCTTCTCAAAGAGGTTCGCAAATCATTCGGTGCGCTCGAGGTTATCCAGGGGATCGATCTTGCGGTCGAGGCCGGGGAATTCTGTGTTTTCGTCGGGCCTTCCGGCTGCGGAAAGTCCACGCTGCTGAGGATGATCGCCGGGCTTGAGGAAGTGACCGCCGGCGCAATCGAAATCGCCGGCAAGGATGTCACCTATGAGGAACCGTCAAAGCGCGGCATCGCCATGGTGTTCCAGTCCTATGCGCTCTATCCGCACCTGACGGTCGGCGAAAATATCGGCTTCGGCCTGTCGCTGGCGCGCACGCCGAAGGCGGAGATCAGATCGAGAGTCGAGGCGGTTGCGAAAGTGCTGCAGCTCGAAGCGCTTCTCGACCGCAAGCCGAAGGCGCTTTCCGGCGGCCAGCGTCAGCGCGTCGCCATCGGCCGCGCCATCATTCGCGATCCGCACGTGTTCCTGTTCGACGAGCCGCTCTCCAATCTCGATGCGGCACTGAGAGCGCAGATGCGCATCGAACTGACCGATCTGCATGCAAAGCTCGGCAATACCATGATCTATGTGACGCATGACCAGGTCGAGGCGATGACCATGGCTGATCGGATCGTGGTGCTGAACGGCGGCCGTATCGAGCAGGTCGGCACGCCGATGGACCTCTACGACAATCCGGCAACGCCCTTCGTCGCCGGCTTCATCGGCTCGCCCAAGATGAACCTTTATGAGGGCGAGATCGCACAAAGGAAGGGGTGCGCTACCTACGGCATCCGTCCCGAACATGTGCTGGTCGATGACACGGAAGGCGAGTGGAAGGGCACAGTGCGCCATGTCGAACGGCTCGGCGCGGATACCATCGTGCACATCGAGACGCCCGAACTCGGCATGCTCGTGGCCCGCACCTCCGGCGAACGCAGCTTTTCCAGCGGCCAGAACGTTTTCGCCAGCCCGATGGACGGCAAGGCATTTTGCTACAGTGAAACGGCCTGACGTGTCCTGATCTTCGCCGCACGGATACACGGAAAAAAGTACGGCGCGGGCCTTTCGGTCCGCGCCGTCATTGTCTGGAGGTTTTGCCTCAGAGGTATTTCAGCAGGTCGTTGACGCGGTTCTGCATGTCGGCAAGCGCATCGTCGATGCTTTTCTGGCCGGTCATGGCGGCGTTCATTTCCTGGCCGATAATGTCCTGGATGGCGAACTGACGCTGGACTTCGCCGGGCAGCGGCGTGCCGATCTCTGCAACTTCCAGAACCGTTTCGCGGTGCGGCAGTGCCTGGAATTCGGACGAATCCAGAACTGCCTGGACCGATGGCAGGTGGCCGGTGCGGGCCCAGTCATAGTCGTTGTCATACATGAACTTCAGGAACTTGCCGATTGCGGCCTGCTCCTCATCCGAACGGTCCATGCGCGAAACGGCGAGGCTGTGGCCGTCGGCATACTGGCTGCGGGTGCCGGAGAAGATCTGCGGATAGGGAACGACGGTATAGCCGCCGGCATTCAGCGCCGTGCCGTCCTTTTCGGACTCGGCATTGTAGTCGCCGATCACCCATGTGCCGCCCTCATGCACGCCGGCATCGCCCGCCAGAAACGCATTCAGCGATGCGCCGTAGTCGAGGTCCTTGGTGACATAGCCTTCCTCATAGAGCGTCTTGTAGAGTTCCAGAACGGCCTTGGCTTCCGGTGTCTCGACGTTGATTTCCATCGGGTCGGCGAAGAAGTCGGAATCCTGCTGCTGCAGATAGGTGTAGAAATCGCGGGTATAGAGCGCGGTTTCATTGGCAAACGGCATGGTGAAATAGGGTTTGCCGGTCGCTTCCTTGAACTGTTCGGCCTGCGCCAGCAGTTCCTCGACCGAGGTCGGCAGGATCGGCGTGCCGTCGTCGTTCACAAGGCCGGCCTCGTCGAACAGCGCCAGGTTGATGTGCCAGAGCTGGCTCCAGTTATCGATCGGCAGGCCGTAGACCTCGCCGTCGCGGGTCACGCCGGTCAGGCTGGCCTTGGTGAAGCTGTCGGGCGAAATGCCTTCTTCGGACAACAGGTCATTGAGCGGTTCGAGCAGGTTTTTGGAAACATAATCGCCCAGAACCGACTGGTGGATGGTCACCACATCCGGCGGATCGCCGGCGGCGAACTGGGCGGTCAGCTGGTCGTAGCCGGGCCATTCGACGGTGGTGACATTGACCGTGATATCCGGATTTTCGGCCTCGAACTTGTTGACCAGCGAGGTGATGATGCCGCATTCGCCGACGGATGCGGAAACATCGGTATTGTCGCCCCATTCGGCATCGCAGGCGCCGAAGAAGCGCTGGAAATCGATGGTGGTGTCGGCAAGTGCCGGACTTGCCGCCGTCAGTGCTGCAACGGAAAGCGCGCCAAGCAGCGCTGTTTTCATACGGTATTTCATGTCTCTACTCCTCCACGAAGCGGGCCATGATCGGCCCTTGGTGTTCGCCCCGAAGGGCGGTAGCTGGATCGGTCGTGTCTCCCGCCTGCCCCTTTGCCGGGGCGCGGGCGTCTTCTCCTCCGGTTTATTGGCGCGCGCAAACGCTCTGCCGTTCGCGCGACATCACTTCTCCGCCGAACCGGAAACGGCGGTGACGATGTATTTCTGGAAAAACAGATAGACGATCAGGATCGGCGCGCTGGCGAAGACCGCCTGCGCCATCAGGAAGCCGAGCCCTTCCGTCTGTGCGAAATTCATCTGCGAGGAGGCAATCCCTACGGTCAGCGTGTACATCTCCTTGCGGGTCGCGGTGATCAACGGCCAGAAATAGTCGTTCCAGGCAATCAGGAAGGTGAAGATGCCAAGCGTTGCCTGCGCGGGCAGGGTCAGCGGCAGCAGCACCTTCCAGAAGATCTTGAACCGGCTGGCATTGTCCAGCAGTGCAGCCTCGTCATAATCCTTGGGGATCGCCCGGAAGAACTGTGTCATCAGGAAGACGCCGAAGGGCGCGGACAATCCGGGCAGGATCAGCGCGTAATAGGTGTTGTGCAGGCCGATCTTGGCGAAGATCTGGTGGCGGGCGATCAGCACCGCCTGTTCGGGGATGGCAAGGCCGAGCAGCACGATGATGAAGATGGTGTTGCGGAACGGGAAGTTGAGCCGCGCAAAACCGTAACCGGCAAGCGAAGTCAGCACCAGAATGCCGATCGTGATCGAGCCGGAAACGATGATTGAGTTCAGCACCCAGCGGAACACCGATGAATTGCCGAAGATATTGAGATAGTTCGCCAGCGTGTAGGGCCCATGAAAGACGGAATTCATGTTAGCCATCAGCTCGCCATTGTCTTTCAGCGAAAGCGCGATCACCCATAAAACCGGCGCCACCATGATCAGCGCCAGCACGATGACGGAGCCGAGAACGAGGCGGTCGCCGAGCGTGTTTTTCTTGGAAAGGCCGAAGGAACTCATTGGCCGTCTCCCTTCTTGCGCGAGACCATGAACTGGGCCATGGCGGCGATCAGGATCAACACGAACAGGACTTCGGAAGCCGCGGCACCCAGGCCGATATCCCAGCGAGTAAAGGCCATCTGATAGATGTAGAGCACCAGCGGCAGGGATTCGTTGTTCGGGCCGCCCTGTGTCATCAGGCGGGCCTGACCGAAGAGTTGGAACTGCATTACGATCTGGATGATGACCACCAGAATGATGGTGCGTTTGATCGAGGGCAGGGTGATGTAGCGTAAGGTCCGCCATCGCCCGGCATTATCCAGCGCGGCGGCCTCGTAGATCTCTTTCGGGATCTGCTGCAGCGCCGAGAGATAAAGCATCATTGGCAGGCCGATGCACCACCAGACGGTGGCAATGGCAATGCCGATCATCACCAGATCGGGATCGGAGAGAAAGGCCGGCGGGGTTGCGTCGAACCAGGCGTAGATCGTGGCGAGCAGGCCGAACTGGCCGATGAAGACGATGCGCCAGATCAGCGTGACGATGGTGACCGAAAGAACCGACGAGGAGAAATAAAGGGTCCTCAAGGCGGCGGCGGTCTTGGTCTGCCGGTTCAGCGCCAGCGCCAGAAACATACCGATCAACGCCAGCGGCGGGACGGTCAGAAAGACGAAATAGAAGGTGTTCCAGACGGCTTTCAGAAAGACGCCGTCATGCAACAGGCGGACATAATTGCCGATGCCGATGAAGCGCCCCATGGAAAAGGCATCGGCCCGGTGCAGGCTGAGCCAGATGTTCCACACCATCGGAAACACAAGCAGGGCGACGAAGAACACCATATAGGGCGCGATGAACAGCGCATTGGCCCAGCGCGGCGCGTTGATGTTGGCGGTTCCCGTCTTCAGCCCCTTCTTCCGCTCGTTGCGGGCAAGGGCCGCGCGGGTGGACTGGGCGTCAGACATGATCGGCCTCCCGCCCGGCGGCATTTTCTGCCGGGTGATAGGCCTTGCCGTCCGCATCGAAGAGGTGGCAGGCCGAACCGTCGAAAGCAAGATGCACCGTATCGCCGATCCGCGCCCGGCTGAGCCCGATATCCTCGGCGACGATGATGCTGTCATCGGTAAGCCGGGTGTAGAGCAGCGTACGGTCGCCAAGTCGCTCCAACACGTCGACCTTGCCCTCGGTGGTCGCCTGCGCCGCATCCGAAACGCATTTGACGGCTTCAGCACGAATGCCGAGCTTCATCTGCTTTTCCGGCAGGTCTGCCGTCGGAATATCGGTCTGCAATGAAGCGCCATCGGGGAATTTCGCCCGGGCAAAGCCGTTTTCGTCGGTGATCTCGACATCGAGAAAATTCATCGTCGGCGAACCGACAAAACGGGCGACGAATTCGCTGACCGGACGGCTGTAGATCTCCATCGGTTCGCCGATCTGCTCGATCTTGCGGTTGTTGAGCACCACGATCCTGTCGGCAAGCGTCATCGCCTCGATCTGGTCATGGGTGACGAAGATCATGGTGGAGGCAACACGGTTTCTCAGCTGCGCCAGCTCCACGCGGGTTCTGACCCTGAGTGCGGCATCGAGGTTCGACAACGGCTCGTCGAAAAGAAAGGCTTCCGGTTCCTTGACGATGGCGCGGCCGATGGCGACGCGCTGGCGCTGGCCGCCGGAAAGCTGGTTGGGCTTTCTGTCAAGCAGGTGGCTGATTTCCAGCATCCGCGCGGCTTCCTTGATCCGCGCATCGATGATCGACTGCTCGACCGCGATGTTCTTCAGCCCGAAGGCCATGTTTTCCGAAACACTCATATGCGGATAGATGGCGTAGTTCTGGAACACCATCGCCAGCCCGCGCTTGCCCGGCGGCAGATTGTCGATCCGCTTGCCGTTGATGGCGATCTCGCCTTCATCGACAGCTTCAAGACCCGCGATCATCCTGAGCAGCGTGGACTTGCCGCAGCCCGAGGGGCCAAGGAACACCATGAACTCATTGCCCGCAATCGACAGCGAGATGTTGTCGAGAACGGTCAGGCTCCCATAGCGCTTGGTAACATTCTTGATTTCGATCTGAGCAGTCATTCTGCCGTGCTCCCCGGCCGGAAAACCGGCCCATCCGACGACTTTTCCCAAGCTCCGCGCTTAAAGACGGGCCATTCGGCCTGTCTGAAAGCGCGCCGTCGAAGAGTGTGCGAGACGGAAACTTCAGTTCCCATCGTTTCCTCCCGATGCACATCCGACGCTTGCAAGGAAGCCTAAGACAAATCGTCCATTTGTCAACATGATTTCAGGTTCAAACCAAATATCATGGTTTAGTTAAGTTGCAGTCGAATGAAACGATAGCTGAGTGGCGCGACCGAGGCCGTCATACCCTTGCCGCCGATGGCCGCATCACCCGCATCGGCAGGCTTGACCGCATTCGGCGCCGCTGCCGTGTTGGTGACATTGATATCCGTATGGGCGATCACCTTGTCATCGAGCACGGTTTGCGGATCGAAACCTTCAAGCGCGATATCGAGGTCGGCCGCTTCGCTTTCACTCCGGTTGACGATGAAAAAGGACAGCGTTTTTTCATTCGCGTCATGGGTCGCCGAAACATCCACATAGGGAACTTCGCCAATGCCCTCGGAAGCGTAGGCCGGGCAATCCACGGCAAGCTTCAGCGCCGTGCCGCGGCCGAAGCGCGAGGCGAAATAGAACGGATAGAAGATCGTCTGCCGCCAGGCCGCGCCGCCGGGCTCGGTCATGATCGGGGCGATGACGTTGACCAGCTGTGCCAGGCAGCCGATCTTCACCACATCGGCGCGGTTGATGAAGGTGTTGAGAATGCAGCCGACCTGCAGCACATCCTCGAAATTGTAGTCGTCTTCCAGAAGCGGCGGGGCGAAAGGCCAGCCCGCTTCACCGGCAAGCGTGGCCTCATCGCGTTTCTTGGAATGGTACCAGACATTCCACTCGTCAAACGAGATGTAGACGTCCTTGTTCGAGCGTTTCTTGGACTTCACATAGGCAATCACGCCGGCAACCGTGTCGATATAATCGGCGAGCACCTTGGACTTGGCGAGGAAACGGGCGGTGTCCTTCTCGTAATTCTCGAAATACATATGCAGCGAGATATAGTCGACGGCATCATAGGTGTGGTCGAGAACCGTGGCTTCCCATTCCGGATAGGTCACCATATTGGCCGATGACGAACCGCAAACCACCAGTTCCAGGCTGCTGTCGAACTGGCGCATGGCCTTGGCGGTTTCATAGGCGAGACGGCCGTATTCATCCGCCGTCTTGTGGCCGGTCTGCCAGGGGCCGTCCATCTCGTTGCCGAGGCACCAGAGCTTGACGTTCCAGGGTTCCTCGCGGCCGTTTTTACGCCGCAGATCCGACCATTCGCTGCCGCCGGGATGATTGACATATTCGAGGAAATTGCGGGCCTCGTTGATGCCGCGCGTGCCCAGATTGATGGCCAGCATCATTTCCGTGCCGACGGCATCGCACCATTCGGAGAATTCGTGAATGCCGACCTGGTTGCTTTCCGATGTATGCCAGGCGAGATCGAGGCGGACCGGGCGGTCTTCCTTCGGGCCGATGCCGTCTTCCCAGTTATAGGCGGACACGAAATTGCCGCCGGGATAGCGCACCACCGGCACGTCGAGTTCGCGCACCAGCTCGATCACATCCTTGCGCATGCCGTTTTCGTCTGCGGTGGGATGGTCCGGCTCATAGATGCCGCTATAGACGGCGCGGCCCATATGTTCGACGAACGAGCCGTAGAGCCTCGGATCGATTTCGGAAATCGTGTAGTCTTTATGGACGGTAATCCCGGCGCGCATCTTGTCTCCTCCAAATTCCAGAATTTTGGTTTAAACCAATTTTCGTGATTAATAGAAACCCGATTATGCTTCCCGTCAAGCGTCTTTGCCGATGGCGGGGAAGTTTTTTGTTACCGCCCGCGCTTATGACGCGGTGGTGATCCTGAGGATGATGTCCTGGTCGTAATTGCCGAAACCCCGGCCGAAAATATTGACGCCGCCGGGGTGCCGGGCATCCTCGCGCACGCTGATTGACAGGCGGATGGAGTGGTGGCGGTCAAGCTGAAGATCGGCGAGACAGATATCCGAAATCCTGACGCCGTCGACATAAGCGCCGGTCGCGGTAACCCGGAAACGCTTCAGCATGCCGTATTGCGAGCCCTTGAGTTTCCACCAGCCGGGGGTGAAGACGCCGCGCCGGTCGCCGAAATCGCCGGGGGATGTCCATTCGCCGATATCGACGCCATTGATGCCGATGGTGATGTCCGACGGCCAGTCCGGATTGGTGCCGGGCACCTCGGAAGACAGCTCCATCGAAAATTCGATTTCGTCGATCGCCCGGTTGTCGAGCCGGGCATTGTTGGGAAACTGGTATTCCACGGAACCGCGGGTAAACCAGATCAGCCCCGCCTTCATGCGCGACGGGTCGAGGAAGGAATCGGGCACATCCAGAAGCCCGATAATGCCTTCATTGGTGCAAAGGCCGCAGGGGGCGCTGACATCGAAGGCGGTATAAAGCCCAACCGGCATCGCCACTTCGATGCCGTCATTGCGCCGCTCCTCGGAAGCGTCGCCAAAGACCACGACAACTTCATCATAAATACTGGTGCAGACTTTCTGATTGCCCTTGCGCGCCCGCTGGCTTTCCGTGCGGATCAGCCCGGCCTCTTCCAGAAGCTGCACGCTGAGCGATACCGTGGACTGCGGAAGCTCCAGTATCTGCCCGATTTCCTTGACGTTAAGCGGTCCCTTACGGCGCAGAAGCTTGAGCACGGCGATGCGCGCCGGCGCGGCCAGTCCCTTGATGACATTCATGTCCTTTTCAGGATCAACGACGAGGAAATTGCGCGGCATGGGTGGACTTCGCTGCTGGCGGTCAGTGTCAGAAAACTTTCATATCAGGATTTTTGGCGCGGTCAAACCGGAGCGGGGCCGCAGCCCGTCCGAACCGGGCAATCCCGGCCTGTGTGAGGCCTGTTTGAACAGGAAAATGCAAAATTGGTGCAAACTTTTTGCCGGGGATTGCCGCCGGTGTGGTTTCCCGGCTTATTGAGCGCGCCCGGCGCGTGATTCGGTCAATGTCTGCATCCTTTTGAAAAAACACAAGGAAATTGCAGAATTGCGTATTTTGTGAGCAATGCGCAATGTTGACAAAAGTTTAAGCGCCTTCTAGGATTTTGAACCAAATGGTCAAAGAGGGGTCTGTTTACATATGACGTTTGATTTTTCGCTGAGCCGCCGCTGTCTGCTGGCGTCCACGCTGGTTCTTGGCGCTGTCACGCTTGCGCCCGCAATCAGTGCCGCCGAGCCGTTCAAGGTTGCCGCCATCCATGCTTCGCCGGTTGAAAACGCATGGAACTCGGTCATGCATCAGGCGCTTCTGGAAGCGGCCGAAGAAGGCAAGATCGAATATGTGTTTTCCGAAAGCGTTTCCGGCACGGATTACCCGCGCGCCATGCGCGAATATGCCGAGCAGGGCGTCGACCTGATCATCGGCGAATCCTACGCGGTTGAATCCGAAGCCCGCGAAGTGGCGGCTGACTATCCCGATACGCCCTTCGTCATGGGCTCGTCGGGTGGTCCCTCCGGCGACAATTTCGGCGTGTTCGGCACCTGGAACCAGGACGGCGCCTATCTCGCCGGTATGCTGGCCGGCACGCTGACGGAAACCAACAAGGTCGGCTCCGTCGGCGCCATGCCGATCCCGGAAGTCAACATGCTGATTAACGCCTTTGCCGAAGGCGTGAAGGCGACGAACCCGGACGCCGAACATTCGGTGACCTTCATCGGCACCTTCTTCGACCCGCCCAAGGCGCGCGAAGCCGGTCTCGCCCAGATCGACCAGGGCGCCGACATTCTCTTCGGTGAACGGATCGGCACGGCTGACGCTGCCAAGGAACGCGGCATTCTCGCCGTCGGCTCGCTGATAGACTACACGCCGCGCTACCCCGATACTGTCTTTGCCAATGCGCTCTGGGGCTTCCGTCCGATCCTCGACGCCGCTGTCGCCGATGCCGAGGCCGGTAACCCGGTCGGTAAGAACTACACGGCCTATGGCATGCTGAAGGAAGGCGGCAGCGATATCGCCTATGTCGAGGGCGTTGCCTCGCCGGAAGCGGTCGAGGCCATGCTGAAGACCCGTCAGGAGATCATTGACGGCACGTTCGAGGTTCCGCGCAACATGGAAGAGCCGAAATAGGACATCGCCATGCAGGCCGATGCGACAACGCTTGCCGTTGCAATCGGCAAAGGTGAGATGACGGCGCGGCAGGCGATGGAAACATCGCTTGCCGCTTCTGCATCATGGGCAGAGCTGGGCGCGGTTATCCGCATTGATGCCGAAAAGGGGCGTGCTGCCGCCGGCCGGTTCGATGCGCGCTCTGCCGCTGAAAAGGCGGGCATGCCTTTCGGTGGGGTTCCCACACTGGCCAAGGATCTTGGCGGGCCGTTTGCGGGCTTTCCGGTTTCTGCGGGCTCGAACGCGCTGGAGGGGGCGGATGGCGAGGCCGACAGCGACCTTGCGGCGCGGTTTCGCGATGCCGGTTTCTGCCTTTTCGGCCTGACGACCAGTCCCGAATTCGGCCTGTCTCTCGGCTGCAAACCCGAAAAAGGTCCAATCTGCCGCAATCCGCTCGATCCTTCGCTGTCGCCCGGCGGTTCTTCCGGCGGCGCTGCTTCTGCCGTTGCGGCAGGCATTGTCGCCATCGCGCATGCCACGGATGCCGGCGGCTCCATTCGCGTTCCCGCAGCCTGCTGCGGTCTTGTCGGGCTGAAACCTTCGCGCGGGGCAATGGCGTCCGGGCCGGGCTATGGCAATTATCTCGGCGGCATTGCCACGGAACTGGCTATCTGCCGCTCCGTGCGGGATGCGATTGCGATTTTCACCGCTGTTTCCGGCAATGCACGCGGCCCGCTTCCGCCGCCGGCCTTTGACGCGCCGCAAACGGCAGGGCTGAAGATTGGCCTTCTCACCGAAACCGCCGCCGATGCGCCAGCCGATCCGCAACGGCTTGGCGCACTGGAAGAAGCGGCGAAAACGCTGGAAGCGCGTGGACACACGATCTGTCCGTTGCGCTGGCGCGATATCGAAAAACCGGCGCGTGCAGCGGCTGACGCTTTCACCGGAATTGCCGCGATCAACCTGGCTGAAACCGCTGACCGGTTTGCACTCGACATAACGAAAACCGAAAAACTGACGCAGGCCGTCATCGCTCGCGGGCGCAAGATGAGCGGCGCGGCCGTCTGGTCTCTTGTCAACGATATCGCCTTCATTGCCCGCGATTTCTGGCAGGTGTTTGACCGGATCGATGCCTTGGTTGCGCCGATGCTGACCACTGCGCCAAAGCCGCTTGGCGCGTTTTTGACAGATCACAGCGATATCGACGCGCATTTTGAGCGGATGCGCGCCTTTGCCCCGCTTGCAGCCCTTGCCAACCTCTCCGGCTTTCCGGCAATAACACTGCCGTTCGGTGCGGATTCGCGTGGGCTTCCGCTGCCGGTGCAGATGTTTGCGCCGATGGGGGCGGAAGCAACGCTTCTGGCGCTTGCCGACACACTCGAACGGGAAGAACGCTGGACGCATCCCTTTGAAATCGCAGGATTGGGCGCATGAGTGAGAGAGTGCTGGAAATTGCCGGTGTCAGTAAACGCTTCGGCGACACGCTTGCCAATGACGATATCTCGCTGACGCTCGACAAGGGCGAAATCGTTGCGCTTTTGGGGGAAAACGGCGCCGGCAAGACAACGCTGATGAGCATTCTCTTCGGTCATTACGTACCGGATACGGGGTCCGTCTCGGTCATGGGCGCGCCGCTGCCGCCGGGAAAGCCGCGTGCGGCCATTCGCGCCGGTGTCGGCATGGTGCACCAGCATTTCTCGCTGGCCCCCAATCTCACCGTGCTTGAAAACGTCATGACCGGCACGGAAAATCTCTGGAAGCTCGGCTCGGACCGGAGGGCCGGCCGGCAGAAGCTTGCGGATATTTCCGAGCGTTTCGGCCTTGCCGTCGATCCGGAAGCGCGCGTCGGTGACCTGTCCGTCGGCGAGCAGCAGCGCGTTGAAATTCTCAAAGCCCTTTATAACGACGCCCGCATTCTGGTGCTCGATGAGCCGACGGCGGTGCTGACCGGGCCGGAAGCCGAAAAACTGTTTTCGACGCTGAAGGAAATGGCAGCCCAGGGCCTGTCGCTGATCTTCATTTCCCACAAGCTGGATGAGGTGATGGCGACCGCCGACAGGGTCGTGGTGCTGCGCGGCGGGCGGCAGGTGGCCGAACGCAGGGCGGCGGACACCAGCAAGGCGGAACTGGCCGAACTCATGGTTGGCCGCAAGGTGGAGCGCCCCGTGCGCGAGGCGGCAACGCCCGGTCCGGTGGTGCTGGAAGCCGTCGGTGTGACGGTGCGCATCGATGGCGTCGACCGGCTGAAACAGGTGGATTTCACCCTTCATGCAGGCGAGGTGCTCGGCATTATCGGCGTGTCCGGCAATGGCCAGTCGGTTCTGGCCGGGCTTTTGAGCGGCACGGCGAAGCGCTCTGCCGGCGATCTCGTTCTCTTCGGCAAGGGTGTCGGCGATCTTTCGGTGGCAGAGGCCATCGCCCTTGGCATTGGCCGCGTTCCCGAAGACCGCAACGGCGAAGGCGCCATCGGCGAAATGGCCATCTGGGAAAATGCGGTTCTGGAACGTATTGACGATTTTTCGAAAAATGGCTTTGTCGACCGAAAGGGCGCTGTCGCCTTTGCAGGCGATATTATCGAAAGTTTCGATGTGCGCGGCGGCACACCGGTAAGCCGCACCCGGCTTTTGTCCGGCGGCAATATGCAAAAGCTCATTCTCGGCAGAAACCTGATTGAAAACCCGAAAATCCTGCTCGCCGCCCAGCCTGCGCGTGGGCTGGATGAAGGGGCCGTTGCCGCTGTGCATGAGCGCATTCTGGCGGCAAGACGGGCCGGAACGGCGGTTCTGCTGATTTCGGAAGACCTCGACGAGGTGATGGCGCTGGCCGACCGGATACAGGCGATTGTCGGCGGCAGGCTTTCCCCGCCTGTGGCTGCGGAAGACGCCAATGCACAAAAGCTCGGCCTGATGATGGCCGGTGAATGGACGGAGAATGCCGATGCGGTTTGAACGGCGCGAACACCGGCCCACGGCCCTTGTCATTGCCACGCCGCTGATTGCGGTTGCTGCCGCTCTCGGTATTGCCGGCATATTGATTGCGCTGGCAGGCGCCCCTGTTCTGGAAGCCTACTGGAAAATCCTGGTCGGCGCGTTCGGCTCGAAACTGTCGATCACCGAAACGTTGACGCGGGCAACGCCGCTGATCCTTACCGGTCTGGCCGCCGCCGTCGCCTTTCGCGCGCGGCTCTGGAATATCGGCGCGGAAGGCCAGTTTTATCTGGGCGCCATTGCCACCGCCGCCGTCGGCGCGCGCATCACCGAGGGCATGGCGCCGGTGATCCAGATCCCGATCTTGCTGGCGGCGGGTGCGGTGGCGGGGATGATCCTGCTGCTTCTGCCGCTCTGGCTTCGGCTGAAGTTTTCCGTCGATGAAGTGGTGACGACGCTGTTGTTGAACTTCATCGCCATCCTGTTCGTTTCGATGCTGATCGATACGGTGCTGAAAGACCCGCTGGCCTTCGGCTGGCCGCAGTCGGAAGCGGTGGAACGCGCCGCGCGCCTGCCGAAACTCATCGATCGCTCGCGGCTTCATATCGGCCTTCTGATTGCCGTGGCCTTTGCCTTCATTGTTCATTTCATCCAGTCGCGCACCACATTCGGCATGCGCTCGCGCGCCGCCGGGCTGAACCCCAAGGGCGCGGTCTTTGCCGGCGTGCCGCTCGGGCGCACGCTGGTGCTGGTCGCGATGTTGTCGGGCGGGCTTGCGGGCCTTGCCGGCAGTATCGAGGTGCTGGGCGTGAAGGGCTATGTCACCACCGATCTCTCGCCCGGCTATGGCTATTCCGGCATCGTGGTGGCGATGCTGGCCAATCTTCATCCCATCGGCGTGGTGCTGGCGGCACTCTTCACCGCCGTCATGTTCGTCGGTGCCGATGGCATGAGCCGCTCACTCGGCATCCCGACCTATATCGCAGACGTCACCGTGGCGCTGTCGCTGATCTCCATGCTGGTCGCCGTCTTCTTCACGCAGTACAGGATACGCCGATGAACACGATTGTCGATATTCTGGCCTCTGCCGGTCTCTGGGCCGCGGTTCTGCGCATCGCCACACCGTTGATCCTCGGCACGCTCGGCGCGTTGTTGTCGGAACGCTCCGGTGTGCTGAACCTCGGCATCGAGGGCATCATGACCTTCGGCGCCATGGTCGGCTGGCTGGCCGTCTTCAATGGCGCGGACCTGTGGACCGGGTTGCTGGTCGCCGCCCTCGGAGGCGCGGTGTTCGGCGCGTTGCATGCGCTGCTCACCGTCACGCTCGGGCTTTCCCAGCATGTTTCGGGCCTCGGCGTCACGCTGTTTGCCTCGAGCTTTGCCTATTATGTGTTCCGGCTGATGGTGCCGGTTTCAGGTTCGCCGCCCACGGTCGAGCCTTTCCAGCCGATCAGTATTCCGGGTTTTTCCGATCTGCCCTTCATCGGCTCTGCCTTTTTCACCCAGACCGCGCCGACCTATCTCGCCATCGTTCTGGCGCTGGTTCTGGCCTATGTGCTGGCGAAAACGCCGCTCGGCCTTGCCATCCGCATGGCCGGTGAAAACCCGCATGCGGCCGAAGCGCAGGGCGTCAACCCGATGGTGATGCGCTATGGTGCCGTGATCGCCGGAAGTGCGCTGATGGGCGTCGGCGGCGCGTTTCTCACGCTTTCGGCCTTCAACTCCTTCTTCCCGACCATGGTGCAGGGCCGGGGCTGGATCTGCATCGCGCTCGTGGTGTTTGCCTCGTGGCGGCCGGAGCGGGCGCTGTTCGGAGCGCTGCTGTTTGCCTTTTTCGACGGTTTTCAGCTGCGTTTGCAAACTGCGCTCGATGGCGCCGTGCCCTACCAGATTTTCCTGATGATCCCGTATATCCTGTCGATTGCCGCGCTGGCGGTGATGGCGCGCCGCGCACGGGTGCCGCAGGCGCTGATGCAGCCGTACCGAAGGGGCGAGCGGTGAGGCTCTGAAGGTTGCGCCGGTTTATCACGCAGGTATGCGATAACGGGTTCCTGAAGTAGTTTGTTTACAGGCCTCTTCTCCCTTTCTGCGTCATGCTCGGGCTTGACCCGAGCATCCATTGGCCTCTCCCTGCTGAGGGCCTTGAGTGGATCCTCGGGTCAAGCCCGAGGATGACGCATCTGAGAGAGGGAGGCGTTCAGAAAAAGAGAGTGCGAGCCAAGACCATGTTCGACCTGATCATCAAAAACGCCAACCTTCCCGATGGCCGCAGGGGCATCGATATCGGCATTGCCGGCGGTAAGATCGCCGCGATCGAGAAGAACCTCGCGGCAGAGGCCGGCGAGGTCATCGACGCGACCAACCGGCTGGTATCGCCGCCCTTTGTTGATCCGCATTTCCACATGGATGCGACGCTGTCGCTTGGTCTGCCGCGCATGAATACCTCCGGCACACTGCTGGAAGGCATTGCGCTTTGGGGTGAGTTGCGGCCGACGTTGACGAAAGAGGCGCTGGTCGAGCGCGCGCTTGCCTATTGCGACCTTGCCGTCAGCCAGGGCCTGCTGCACATCCGCTCCCATGTCGACACCTCCGACCCGAAGCTTGTCACCGTCGAAGCGATGCTGGAGGTGAAGGAGCGTGTTGCGCCTTATTTCGACCTGCAGCTCGTGGCCTTCCCGCAGGATGGTTATTACCGCGCTGAAGACGGCGTCAAATCGCTGGAGCGGGCGCTGGATATGGGCGTCGATGTCGTTGGCGGCATTCCGCATTTCGAGCGCACCATGGCGGACGGCACGAAGTCGGTGGAGGCGCTCTGCCGCATCGCCGCAGACCGCGGTCTGCCGGTCGACATGCATTGCGACGAAACCGACGACCCGATGTCTCGCCATATCGAAACACTGGCCGCCGAGACCGTGCGCTTCGGCCTTCAGGGCCGGGTGGCCGGCTCGCACCTGACCTCGATGCATTCGATGGACAATTACTATGTCTCCAAGCTGATCCCGCTGATGGCGGAGGCTGAAATCAACGCCATTCCCAACCCGCTGATCAACATCATGCTGCAGGGTCGCCACGACACTTTCCCGAAACGGCGCGGCCTGACGCGGGTGCGCGAACTGCTGGCCGCCGGCATCAACGTCGCCTTCGGCCACGACTGCGTGATGGACCCGTGGTATTCGATGGGCTCCGGCGACATGCTGGAAGTCGCCCATATGGCCGTTCACGTGGCGCAGATGTCCGGCGTGGGTGACAAGAAGGCGCTCTATGACTGCATCACCGTGAATTCGGCAAAGACGCTCGGTCTGGAAGGCTACGGCCTTGAGGCCGGCAACCCGGCCAATCTCGTTATCTTGCAGGCCGAGGATGTGGTGGAGGCCCTGCGGCTGAAGCCGACCCGGCTTGCGGTGCTGCGCGCGGGCAAGGTCATTGCAAGGACGACGCCGAAGATCGCCACGCTCTCGCTGCCGGACCGCGCGGAAACACTCGATTACGGCATCAACCCGACAGGGCGTCCGGCTTTGGGATAATGTGAACAAAATTTTGTCCCGGAACGTTCTGTCATCGATGTTCCGCATCTCTTACCTATGTCAGGTAAGAACAGGCAATTCACATAACCGGAAAGGATAAGCACATGCAGTATCGTTCACTCGGCCGTTCGGGCCTGAAAGTTTCGGCACTCACGCTTGGCACCATGACGTTTGGCGGCAAGGATGGCTTCTCCAAGACCGGCAGTACCGATCTGCAAGGCGCGAGGCGCCAGATCGATATGTGCATCGATGCCGGGGTCAACATGATCGACACCGCCGATGTCTATTCCGCCGGCGTGTCTGAGGAGATCGTCGGTGAGGCGATTGCCGACAAACGCGACCGGCTGCTGCTGGCCACCAAGGCGCGGTTCCCCGCATTTGAACAGGGGCCGAACGATCGCGGTCTGTCGCGGCATCATCTCATCCGTGCCTGCGAGGCCAGCCTGAAACGACTGAAGACCGATTATCTCGACATGTACTGGCTGCATGAATGGGATGGCCAGACACCGCTGGAAGAAACGCTTGCGGCGGTGGATGGTCTCGTGCGCGCCGGCAAGGTCCGTTATGTCGGGGTTTCCAATTTCTCCGGCTGGCACCTGATGAAAATGCTGGGCATTGCCGAACGGGAAGGGCTGGTGCGCCCCGTGGCCCAGCAGATTCACTATACGCTTCAGGCGCGTGAAGCCGAATACGAACTTCTGCCGATCGCGCTTGATCAGGAAGTCGGCGTTGTGGTGTGGTCGCCGCTTGCCGGCGGGCTGCTGTCGGGCAAATACCGGCGCAACCAGCCGGAACCCGAAGGCACGCGTCGCGCGGCAGAATGGAAGGAGCCGCCGGTCAGCGATATCGAGGCGCTTTATGACATTGTCGACGTACTGGTCAATATCGCCTCGGCCAAAGGTGCGACGCCGGCGCAGGTGGCGCTTGCGTGGCTTCTGGCGCGTCCGGGCATTGCCTCGCTGGTCATCGGTGCGCGCACCGATACCCAGCTTGCCGATAATCTCGGTGCTGCCGAACTGACGTTGACTGAGGAAGAGTTTGCCCGGCTTGAAGCCGTCAGCCGGCCGCCGCTCATCTACCCCTACTGGCATCAGGCCTGGACCGCCTCGGACCGCCTGTCAAAGGCCGATCTGGCATTGATCGCACCGTTTTTGGAAGACTGAGCGGCCGAAAACCGTTTGTGAACGCTCCCGCGGCAACAATGCTTCGGGAGCGCCTGAATACCGTCAGAGCGGCTCGCCGGCCAGAAGCTTCGGCTTGTCGTGCATGGTGCGGCCTGCAGCCTCTTCGATGAAGAAGCGCTTCAGGCCGGGCATGCGGTCGACAACACCGAGGCCGAAATCGCGGGCCATGCGCACGGGGCCGATATCGTTGGAAAACATCCGGTTGAGGATGTCCGTCGTCATGCCCATGCGCACCGTGTCGAAGCGTCGCCAGCTCTGGTAGCGCTCCAGCGTGTCGACAGCACCGATATCGAGGCCCATGCGGTCGGCCTCGACGATGGTCTGTGCAAGGGCTGCGACATCCTTGAAGCCGAGATTGAGGCCCTGGCCGGAAATCGGGTGGATGCCGTGGGCGGCATCGCCTGCCAGCGCCAGACGCGGCGCGATGAAAGACCGTGACAGCGTAAGCCCGAGCGGAAAGGCCCGCCTGCTGCCCGCAAGGCTGAGCTTGCCGAGATGATGACCAAACCGGCGTTCCAGCTCGACTTCGAACACCATGTCGTCGCTTTCGACAAGCCGTTTGGCATCGTCGGTGCGTTCGGTCCAGACCAGCGACGAACGATTGCCCGTCAGCGGCAGGATCGCGAAGGGGCCGGCGGGCAGGAAATGCTCTTCCGCGCGGCCGTTATGCGGGCGTTCATGGGCAACGGTCGTGACGATGCCGGACTGGCCGTAATCGAACTTCACCGTCTTGATGCCGGCCATGTCGCGCAGGCGCGAGCGCACGCCGTCGCAGGCAACCACCAGCCGCGTGGGGATTTCCTCACCGCCGGCAAGCGTGATTTTCGCATGGCCGCCGGTGTTTTCAAAAGCGGTCACAGCGGCCCCGTGGCGGATGGTGATGCCGAGTTCGCCGGCTTTTTCGCGAAGGGCCCGCACCATGGAAACATTCGGGATCATGTAGGCGAAGGGTTCGTCCGCCGAGGCGCGGTCGGCAAAGGTCAGGAACACCGGCTTCACCGGCTCGCCCGTTTTCGAATCGGTGACGATCATGTCGTTGATCGGCTGGGCGTCGTCCTTGATGCCGTCCCACAGCTCCAGCGTCTTCAGCATGTTGATGGCAGCGGAGATGATGGCCGAGGCCCGCTCGTCCTTCTGCCACACATGCTCGGGGGCGGCTTCCATCAACTCGATATCGAGGTGCGGCGCTGCCATCTTGGTGGCAACGGCAACGGAGAGACCGACATAGCCACCGCCGACGATGATGATGTCTTTCATTTCGCGCTCCCTTCGGGTTTTGCCGGCATTCACCGTTTGCATTCGCTGATCTATCGATCAGCACCTGCGAAGCTGCTATACGGCATTCAAATACTTAAAGCGATATATAGGGAACTGTTTTTGATGTCACAGGCCAATAACGCCCAAAGCGACAGCGTGCTTGCCGAACTGCTCGATCTCGAGCGGCTGGAAGAAAATCTTTACCGGGGGCAAAGCCCGGTCACGACATGGCAGCGCGTTTTCGGCGGGCAGGTGGTGGCGCAGTCGCTGGTCGCTGCCCAGCGCACGGTATCGGAAGGCCGGTTTGTCCATTCGCTTCACGGCTATTTCATGCGGCCGGGCGATACCCAGGTGCCGATCATCTTTCAGGTGGAGCGGTTGCGCGACGGCGGCAGCTTTTCCACCCGCAGTGTGCGGGCGATCCAGCACGGCGAGCCGATCTTCATCATGACGGCGTCCTTCCAGATCGAAGAGGACGGATTTGACCACCAGCAGGCAATGCCGGATGTGCCGCCGCCGGAAGCCCTGGTTGCAAGCGACATCATGAATGACAGGGAGAATGCTCCAGCGCCGATCCGCAATTACTGGAAGCGGGAGCGCCCGATCGAACTCAGGCCCGTCGATCTGGACGAGTTCCTGTGGCGCAACAAGAAATCCACACGCCAGTGTATCTGGATCAGGGGCAATGGCGTGCCGCCGAAGGGCAGGGACTACCAGACGGCATTTCTGTCCTACATGTCCGATATGACGCTTCTGGACACGACCCTCTATCCGCATGAACGCTCGGTGTTTTCCGACGGTATTCAGGCAGCAAGCCTTGACCATGCCGTCTGGTTTCACCGGCCCTTCGATATCGCCGACTGGCTTCTCTACGTGCATGAAAGCCCCTCGGCCGGCAGTGCGCGGGGGCTCGCCTATGGCAAGATCTTCACCCGTGACGGCACGCTGGTCGCCTCGGTGGCGCAGGAAGGCCTGATCCGGATCAACGAGAATGTCCGCCCGTTTTACGAGTAAGGCGGTGGCCGGCATCTTGCTGTCTCGGCCGCGGGCCTGAAGGGTCCGGGCAGGCCGGTTTTGACGGTTGTCAGAAGACGCTTTGAAATGACGATTATCATGAACCTTGGCGACGCATTGTGGCATGTGCGTAAAATTTAGGCATTTGCTGCAATTTGCGCATCGGCGCGCCCCAACTTTGCCGCTGTTTTGTCATGATGACAGTGCCGATATAAAAATATCATAAAAATCAATAGTTTATACAAGAACTTCGAATCTGGCACGGACTTTGTATGTGTAGGATAGGCCGCTGACGGATTCGCCTGTCCAGGCGGTAAGGAGATTCGGGTTCTCAGGAAGCCGAGGGTAAACAAAGGATGGGAAACCAGATGAAAATTGTGATGGCCATCATAAAGCCGTTCAAGCTGGATGAGGTGCGCGAAGCCCTCACCGCTGTCGGCATTCAGGGCCTGACCGTCACCGAAGTGAAGGGTTACGGTCGGCAGAAGGGGCACACCGAGATTTATCGCGGCACGGAATATGCCGTCAGCTTTCTTCCCAAGCTGAAGATCGAAGTCGCGGTCGCCGCCGATGTGGTTGAGAAGGCTGTCGAGGCAATCGCCTCCTCCGCGAAGACCGGCCAGATCGGTGACGGCAAGATCTTTGTCTATTCCATCGAACAGGCCGTGCGCATCCGCACCGGCGAAACAGATTCCGAAGCGCTGTAAGTCAGCAGGGGGTAATCAGTCTATGTCTTCCAAACTCAAACTTTTTGCGGGCGTTACTGCGATTGCGGCGGTCTCTCTCGCTCTCCCGGCCCTGGCGCAGGAAGAAGTGGTTGAGGTCGCTGAAGTTGCCGGCATGTCGGCCGCGGCGACCGAAGTATTCAACACACTGCTGTTCCTCGTCATGGGCTTCCTGGTCATGTGGATGGCCGCTGGCTTTGCCATGCTCGAAATGGGCCTGGTGCGCAAGAAGAACGCGTCCATGCAGGGCCTCAAGAACGTCGCCATCTATGCCATTGGCGGCCTGATGTTCTGGTTCACCGGTTATAACCTGATGTATACCGGCGTTGACGGCGGTTTCATCGGTTCGTTTGGTCCTTACGTCTTCCCGGGCCCCGGCATGGATGACGGTTCCGCCGGCTATTCGGTTGCTTCCGACTGGTTCTTCCAGATGGTGTTCTGCGCCACGACCGCTTCCATCGTTTCCGGTACGGTCGCCGAGCGTATCAAGCTCTGGCCGTTCCTGATCTTCACCGTCATCCTGACCGGTATTCTCTATCCGATCACCGGCTCCTGGCAGTGGGGCGGCGGCTGGCTCGCTGAAATGGGCTTCTCCGACTTCGCAGGTTCGACGCTCGTTCACTCCGTTGGCGGCTGGGCCGCTCTGGCCGGTGCTCTGGTTCTGGGCGCGCGTACAGGCAAGTACTCGGCTGACGGTACGGTTAACCCGATGCCCGGTTCCAACATTCCGCTGGCTGTTCTTGGTACCTTCATCCTGTGGCTCGGCTGGTTCGGCTTCAACGGCGGTTCGCAGCTTGCTCTGGGTTCGATTGCCGATGCCGGTGACGTTTCGAAGATCTTCGTCAACACCAACCTGGCTGCCGCATCCGGTGCCGTTGTCGTCATGATCCTTCTGCAGATCATCTACAAGAAGGTCGATGTCACCATGGTTCTCAACGGTGCACTCGCCGGCCTGGTCTCGATCACGGCCGAACCGCTGACGCCGTCTGTTCCGGCAGCGCTGTTCATCGGTGGTATCGGTGGCGTTATCGTCGTCATCGTTGTTCCGCTGCTCGACAAGCTGAAGGTCGACGACGTCGTCGGTGCGATCCCGGTTCACCTGGTTGCCGGTATCTGGGGCACCTTCATCGTACCGCTCACCAATGACGGCACCTCCTTTGGTACCCAGATCGTCGGTATTGTATCCATCGGTGCCTTTACCTTCATCGTATCGCTGGTGATCTGGTTCATCCTCAAGGCTGTCATGGGTATCCGTGTCTCGCCGGAGGAGGAAGCCGACGGTCTCGACAAGTCGGAAGTGGGCGTCGAAGCCTATCCGGAATTCATGTAGTTCCGCTGATCCCATACGGTCCGCGTCATGCGGGCCGCACGAACCCGGGCCTTGTGGCCCGGGTTTTTTATTGCGCCGAAGCGGTGCTGTTTTCGATGGTTAAAGAGGCTTTAACCCATGGCTGCTAGCCTTGCCGGCGATGCCCCTTGTCCCGGTGCCTGTCGCGCCGGGACAAGGGCAGAACCGAATCAGAACTCAGTTTCAGGAACGGATGGACATGGCGGCACGAGCAGAGCGATACGGGGAAAAGAGCAGCGGAGAATTTTCCTTTACCGGATTTGTGCGGCGCTATGTTGCAGCCCTTTTCGGCTTTGCGCTGTTCGTTGCCCTGTGCCTGGCAATCGCTGCAATGGCGACGTGGAATGTCGACGACCCGAGCGGCTCGCACGCAACCGGACGACTGCCGACCAATATTCTCGGATATGCCGGCGCCAATTTTGCCGATCTCACGATGCAGTCTTTCGGTCTGGCAAGCGTGTTCGCGCTGCTGCCGGTGCTGTCGTGGTCGCTGGCGCTGATGGCGGGCCGCCGGATCTATCGCAAACCGTCGCGCTTCTTTGCCTGGGTCGGCGCCGCCCTTGTGACCGCGGCCGTGCTCGGCTGCTTTCCCGCACCGCCGACCTGGCCGCTGCCGAACGGTCTCGGCGGGGTTTCCGGCGATCTGATCCTGCGGTTTCCCGCGCTTTTCATCGGCCATTACCCCTCCGGCATGTCCGCACTGATCGTCGGCGCCATCTTCGTGGTGCCTGCCTTGTTCCTGCAGCTTTATGCCGCCGGCCTGATCGTGCGTCAGCCGCCGGTGATTGTGGAAAAGCCCGCTGCTCGTGAGTTCGATCATGACCCCGGCGCTCCGTCGGTCGCCGATCTTTCCGAAGAGCGCGACGGCTTCTTTTCATTTGCGCCGCTGCTCGGCCATCTGGCCCATTTCTGGTACATTACCCGCGCCCGTCTGAACCGTCTGTTTGCCCGAAAGGACAAGGACGACGACGACATGTTCGACGAGCCTTATGATTTCAACGAGGACAATTTCGAGCGGCTCGATGACGATGGCGCTCAAACTGGTCCGGCCTATCTGCGGCGCGGTGAACCGAGCCTTGTCGACCCGGAAGCCTGGCGTGAAGAAGGTTATGCCCCCGTCGATCCGCCGCCTTTCGATTATGACGACCGCAATAACGGCTTCGATCCGGGATACGATGAAGACGACGACTATGACGACCTGCCGGACGGTGTCCTGAGTGCCGATTTCGATATGCCCGCAGGCCGGCAGAACGGCGCCGGGGCGGTGGACAGCCCCGCGGCCAATCGCACCACGGTGTCGCGCGAACAGCCGCGCGCACCCGTTGTGGCCGCGCCCGCGCCGCCGCCGCGCCCGGCCAGTGTCGAAACGGTGCGCCGCCCCATGCGCGACGCAAAGCCGCATTCCGGTCATTTCGAGCTTCCCTCGCATGCGCTTCTGGCCGAGCCCAAGGGGCTTTCGCGCGACAAGGCGCTGTCCAAGGACGTTCTGGAAGACAATGCCCGCACGCTGGAAAAGGTGCTGGCGGATTTCGGCGTCAAGGGCGAGATCATCCACGTCCGGCCCGGCCCCGTGGTCACGCTTTACGAGCTGGAACCGGCCCCCGGCATCAAATCCTCGCGCGTCATCGGCCTTGCTGACGATATCGCCCGGTCCATGGCCGCGATCTCGGCGCGTGTCGCCGTCATTCCCGGCCGCAATGCCATTGGTATCGAACTGCCGAACCCGCACCGCGAAACCGTGTTCCTGCGCGAGATCGTCGCCAGCCAGGATTTCCAGAATTCCAAGGCCAAGCTTGCCATGGCGCTCGGCAAGACCATCGGCGGCGAAAGCGTCACCGTCGATCTTGCCAAGATGCCGCATCTGCTGATTGCCGGCACCACCGGCTCCGGTAAGTCGGTTGCCGTCAACACCATGATCCTGTCGCTGCTTTACCGGCTTTCGCCGGAACAGTGCCGGCTGATCATGATCGACCCGAAAATGCTCGAACTTTCCGTTTATGACGGCATCCCGCATCTCCTGTCGCCGGTGGTGACCGACCCGAAAAAGGCGGTCGTCGCGCTGAAATGGACCGTGCGCGAGATGGAAGAGCGCTACAAGAACATGGCCAAGCTCGGCGTGCGCAATATTGACGGCTTCAACAGCCGCGTGCGTCAGGCGGCGGAAAAGGGCGAGACCCTGTCGCGCACCGTCCAGACCGGCTTTGATCGCGAAACCGGCGAGGCGATCTACGAGACGGAAGAATTCAATCTGGAGCCGATGCCCTATATCGTCGTGATCATCGACGAGATGGCCGATCTGATGATGGTGGCCGGCAAGGATATCGAAGGCGCTGTCCAGCGTCTGGCGCAGATGGCGCGTGCCGCCGGTATCCATGTGATCATGGCGACCCAGCGCCCGTCGGTCGATGTCATTACCGGCACGATCAAGGCGAACTTCCCGACCCGCATTTCCTTCCAGGTGACGTCGAAGATCGACAGCCGCACCATTCTGGGCGAGCAGGGCGCCGAACAGCTTCTCGGCCAGGGCGACATGCTGCATATGGCCGGTGGCGGACGCATTCAGCGCGTTCACGGGCCGTTCGTTTCCGACCCGGAAGTCGAGGAAATCGTCGCCTATCTGAAGACCCAGGGCACGCCCGATTATCTCGACGCGATCACGGCCGACGACGATGAGGATATGGTCGATTCCGACGGCGGCAGCACCTCCAATCTTTCCAAGTCGGATGACCCTTATGATCAGGCCGTGGCGATTGTGTTGCGCGATGGCAAGGCCTCGACGTCATACGTCCAGCGCCGGCTCGGCATCGGCTATAACCGCGCGGCCAGCCTGATCGAGCGGATGGAGGACGAAGGCGTCATCGGCCCGGCGAACCATGCAGGGAAACGCGAAATTCTGGTGCCCACGGAGCGCGATATCATTGAAGGGAGCAATTGACGCCCCATCTTTGTCTGCACGCACATTCCGGCGGACCTGCCCAGAAAAAGCCGTCTTGGCCGGGCAGGGAGCCTCTATCAGAGTTTCAGGATGTTGACACATGAATGACCGCAACGTGACCACGACCCTTCGCACCAACCGGTCGCGCCGGCTTTTTCTGGGCGGGATTGCCGCAGGGACGGCGCTGTTGATGACAGGGGCCGCGCTGGCGCAGACCGCGCCGACATCCGGCGATGTGCCACTGCCGACCAAAAGGGATGGCGCACAGCAGGTGGCGCAGGTTGCCGCCGCCCCGTCCGACGTTGCCCAGAAAATCGCCAATCATTTTTCCTCGGTAAAATCGATGACCGGCGAGTTCATGCAGTTCGGCCCGCGCGGCGATCAGACCGGGGGCAAGTTCTACCTCGAACGGCCGGGAAAGCTCCGCTTCGATTACGACGCGCCATCGACACTGAAGGTGATCGCGGATGGCCGCAATGTCGCCGTCGGCAATGGCGATCTCGATACCTGGAATTTCTATCCGCTGTCGCGCACGCCGCTCAGCCTGCTGCTGGCGGACCGGATCGACCTGCAGAACCGCATGGTGCGCGATGTGCGCCAGCAGAGCGGGCTGACCGTCATCGTGCTTGGCGACAAGTCGGTGTTCGGCGATCAGGTGATCACGCTGATGTTCGATTCCAGCACGTTCGAGCTGCGCCAGTGGACGATTACGGACGCCCAGGGCAAGGATACCACCGTGATCCTGTCCAATGTCCGCACCGGCGTGAAATTCGGCCGTTCCGTTTTCCGCATTCCCTACGACCAGATCATGGCCAGCCCCGGCAGCAGCGACTGACGGCCTTCCGGTCAGCTTGAGAATCGCCTATTGCTGATGCCGCTTGAGCAAAGGCAGGAAAGGCGTGGATTTGGAACTGAAGCTTACCACCTGGAATATCAATTCGGTGCGCCTGCGCCTGCCGATCGTCTCGCAATTCCTTGAGGAACACGCGCCGGACGTTCTGTGTCTTCAGGAAATCAAGTGCCTGAACGACCAGTTTCCCTACAAGCCGCTGCGCGCGCTTGGCTACGAGCACATCGCGGTCCATGGGCAGAAGGGTTATCACGGCGTGGCGATCGTCTCGCGCCTGCCGTTGGGTGAGGGATTTTCGACCGATTACTGCGCCATGGGCGATACCCGCCATATCGCCGCCGTGATCGATGTCGGCGGCCGCAAGATCCGCCTGCATAATTTCTATGTGCCGGCCGGGGGTGACGAACCGAACCCCGAGATCAACCCGAAGTTCCGCCACAAGCTTGATTTCATGGAAGAGATGAAGGCGCTGAAGGCGGATGCCGGCGATGGCGTCAGTTCAATTCTGGTGGGCGATCTCAACATCGCGCCGATGGAACATGACGTCTGGTCGCACAAACAGCTGCTGAAGGTGGTCAGCCACACGCCGGTGGAAACCGAAGGCATGAAGGACCTGATTGCCGCGGGCGGCTGGACCGACCTGATGCGCCATGTCACGCCGGCGGAAGAAAAACTCTACACCTGGTGGAGCTACCGCGCCAAGGACTGGAAGGCGGCCAATCGCGGGCGCAGGCTCGACCACATCTGGTCTTCGGCCGATCTTGTCCCGGCGTTCAAGCGGTTTGAAATCCTCACCGATGCGCGCGGCTGGGAAAAACCGTCCGACCACGTGCCGGTAACCGGTTGGTTTAAATTTGGTTGACGGATTGTATTTACAAAGTATAATCTGACGTTAGGAAGAATAGTTAAAGGCCACCCCATCTCAAAGGGCTTTGCCCTTTGAGATGGGGTGGCCTGCAAAAATTACTTAATTTAAATATATTTTTTCTTGTTAAGGAATTAATTTTATTAAAGTCTAAAGAATTAATATGGAACTCATTTCTATTATTTTGCATTATCTTTAGTTTTATTTTTTTAATTATTGTATTTTTCCTATTGATTTTCATTTTTGTTAACTCGAAAGAGGTGTTGATCGGGGTTTTGTCTTCAATTATTATAGCATTTTTTAGTCAAAAAAAGAAATAATATTTATTTTTTCTGAGGGTGGATTTGTAATGTCGGCGGCATCGCCCTGACCGTGCCCAACAGCAGAATGCCAAGCACCGTGGCATTCAGGATGTGCCACAGGAAATGCGTGCCGAGCCCGCCCGTCATCACGCATGAGGCCTGATCGAGGCTTCGAAATGTCAGCGACATGATGAAGATGGCCGTAGCACCGGCGAAATAGCGCCACACCGGATGGCCGCGAAAAGCGGCAATTGCCGAGGCCAGCGCCATGGCGATCAGCGCCGGTGCATATTGCAGCGAGCCGTTGAGCGGTGCGCCGTCGCGGCTCGTCAGACCGACGAGATAGACCACGGCAACAAAGCCGAACAGCGTGGCGACCATGTAGCCGATGATGTCGAAGGTCTTGCCGCCGGTGATCCGGATGAAGATCAGCAGGATATAGGCAAAGAAGAACAGCCAGATCGGTATGACATCCGCCGCGCCGGAAAGGGGCGTGGCCAGCGTGTGGAACAGGAAGGAGCCGACGCCGATGGCGGCGACCAGTGCAATCACGGTCAGCTCGATTGCGGAACGTTCCGGCCTGCGCCATGCCGCCGGCCAGGCAATCAGGGCGGCGATGATGAAGGCAAGATTGGTCAGCGCATTGACCGGCTCGTTCCAGAAACCGGCGGCAGTGCGTTCGCAATAGAGATCTACGAAATTGTCCATCTCTCAGTAGGCCTTCATGTCCCACATCTGTTTGAGCGACTGCCGGTAATTCGGGAATTCGAATTCATAGCCGAGCTTTCTCAGCTTGGCATTGCTGACCCGCTTGTTTTCGCCCCAGAACGAGCGCGCCATCGGCGAGAGATCGGCATCCTCGAATGCGACGGCCGGCGGCGGTTCGATACCCATCAGTCGGGCGGCTTCCTCGATCACATCCTGCGGCGGCGAGGGTTCGTTGTCGGTCACGTTGAAAATACCGCCGAAACCGTGCTCGGCAAGGAAGGCCGTGGCATAACCGATATCCTCGACCCGGATGCGGTTGAAGACCTGGTTTTCCTTGATCACGCGTTTCTGGGTGCCGTCCATCAGTTTTCGGAAAGCATTGCGGCCGGGGCCGTAAATGCCCGAAAGGCGCAGGATCGCCACGGGAATGCCATGCTTTTCGCCGGTTTCCAGCCATTGCTGCTCGGCCTCGAGGCGGCGTTTCGAGCGCTCGGATGTCGGCCGGCATTCCGATGTTTCGTCCACCCAGGCACCGTCATGATCACCATAGACGCCGACGGTGGAGAGGTAGCAGACCCATTGCAGCGACGGCAATTCGTAATGCACCGCCTTGCGCGCGATCCTGAGAAGCGGATCGCCATCCTCACCCGGCGGAATCGACTGCACGATATGGGTCGCCGAGCGCAGCTTGTGGGCAAGCGAACGGTCGATTGTCTGGCCGTCGAAAATGAAGGTTTCGATGCCGCATGCACCAAGGGCTGCGGTATTTTCTGCCGAACGCGTGGTGCCGGCGACATGTCCGCAGTCCGGCGCCAGTGCCGAACCGATCGTCCGCCCGGAATATCCCGCGCCGAAAACAATCAGATGCATAACATTTCCTCCTCGCGTTGCCATTCACGGCGAACATCTTCATCTGTGTCACGGGGACGCGCTCTTGCCAATGCCGCAAATTCCGCCTGCGGCAGCAGCCGCGCCAGCGCCCAGACTGCCATGGCGCGCACCTCGGGGCTTTCGTCATCGGCGAGCACGCGACACTGGCCAGCCAGAAACCCGTGTCCGCTGTTTCCCGCGGCGATCAGACAGTTGCGGACAAACCGGTTGCGCCCGATACGCTTGATCGGCGAGCCGGTGAAGAATTTCCGGAACGCGGCGTCGTCAAAGCCTAGAAACATGGAGAGTTCCGGCGCTTTCAGGTCGTCGCGGGCGGCAAGCTTCATCTCCGATGCACTTTGGGCGAATTTGTTCCAGGGGCAGGCCGCAAGACAATCATCGCAGCCATAGATGCGGTTGCCCATTGCTTCGCGAAATTCTTCGGGGATCACACCGTGGTGTTCGATGGTGAGATAGGAAATGCAGCGCCGGGCGTCGAGCTTGTAGGGCGCGGGAAATGCCGCGGTCGGGCAGGCGTCGAGACAGGCCCGGCAGGAGCCGCAGAAGTCCTTTTCCGCCCGGTCGGGTTCCAGTTCCTCGGTGGTGAAGATCGAGCCGAGAAACAGCCAAGAGCCGAATTCCCGGCTGACCAGATTGGTGTGCTTGCCCTGCCAGCCGATTCCGGCCTTGGCGGCAATCGGCTTTTCCATCACCGGGGCGGTGTCGACAAACACTTTCACATCCGCGCCGGAGCGGGCGGCGAACCGGCCGGCCATCTGTTTCAGCTTGCCCTTGATGACATCATGATAGTCGCGGTTGCGGGCATAAACGGAGATGTTGGCGCGGTCGGGCTGTTTAAGAAGCGGGCGCGGGTCCTCCTCCGGTCCGTAATTCATCGCCAGCATGATGACCGAGCGCGCTTCGGGCCAGAGATTGAGCGGCGAGGAACGCCGTTCCAGCGTTTCCGCCATCCATTTCATCTGGCCGTAATAGCCCTTGGCGACGAATTCACCGAGCGCTGCGGCGGCTTCCGGCATGTCTTTGGCGCGCGCAATCCTGCAGGCGTCGAAGCCGATTGCCTTCGCCTCCTCCTGCACAAAGCGTTTCAGTTTTTCCCGGCGTTCAGCCATTGATCCACCGCTCGGTTGCGCCGCTTCTCCTGAAGGTGGCGTCTTGCGGCTCAAAAATCCAGATCGGCGTAGTGGGAAACCGGCACAACGCCGCGTACGCGGTCGGCCAGAAGCGTGCGGAAGGCCGGGCGCGACTTCAGCCGCTGGTACCATTCCTTGGCGGCGGGAACCTCGTCCCAGTTGATTTCGCCCAGATAATCGAGCACGGAAATCGCGCCGCCGGCGGAAAGGTCGGCATAGCTCATGCGTTTGCCCGCAAGCCAGCCCCGGTTTCCCGCAAGCCAGGCCAGATATTTCATGTGCTGGCGGATATTGGCGCGGGCCGCGCGCAAAACCCGCGAATCCGGTGCGCCGCCGCCGCGTTCGCTGCTCATCTGCAGTTTGTAGACGCGTTCCCGGCAAAGCGGATAGGTGACATCCTGCTCAAGCTTGAGCAGGAACCACTCGGTCAGCCGGCGGATTTCGGCGCGCTGGAACGGTTCTTCGGCCAGAAGCCGGCGTTCGCGCTGCAAAACCCCATGGGTCTCGTCCATGAATTCGGCGATCACAAACGGGCCACAAAGCGCGCGCATGTTGTCATCGACATAAACCGGCAGCGTGCCCGCCGGGTTTGCAGTCAGAAAGGCCTTGCGCTTTTCCCAGGGGCGTTCCTCGATCAGGTCGATCTCGAAGGCATATTCGCCGATGACGAGACGAATGAACCGCGAGGCGGCGGACATGGGATGATGGTAGAGCGTAGACATCTGGCTTTCGTCGCTTGGAGCATGAGCACAGTCACGGCCCGTTCCCGTTTCAAATACGGAGCAGGGGCTGTGAGTGGCCGGTCAAGTCGTTCGGGTTCAACGTCTTCATTCTATCGCCGAAGGATTAACGATGGGTGACCGGACTGCGCGCTAGGTTGTGCCTCCGCCGGGGCTGATCACGCCAAGAGCCAGAAGCACGAGCAGCGCGCCGCCCAGAAGCAGCCGGTAATAGACGAAGGGCATGTAGTTGCGGGTGGAAACCAGCCGCAGGAAGAAAATGATCACCGCGTAACCGACGACGAAGGCAATCAGGGTTGCAAGTGCGGTTGCGCCCCAGCCGACCGGATTGTCCTCGCCGATGCTCTTGAACAGCTGGTAGAAGCCCGACCCGAAAACCGCTGGCACGGCCAGCAGAAACGAATAACGCGCCGCCGCCTCGCGGGTGTAGCCGAGCAGCAGTCCGGCGCTGATGGTGCCGCCCGAGCGCGAAACGCCGGGAATCAGCGCCATCGCCTGGGCAAACCCGTAGAGAATGCCGTCACGCCAGCCGAGCTTGTCGAGCGTGACCTTCTTGGCGCCGACCTTGTCGGCATAGCCCATGATCAGGGCGAAGACGATCAGCATGGTCGCGGTGATATAGAGATTACGCAGCGAATGCTCGATCTGGTCCTTGAAGAGCAGGCCGAGAACCACGATCGGGACGGAACCGACGATGATCAGCCAGCCCATGCGCACATCCGCTTCCGCGTGCCGGCCCGGATAGTCGCCGAATTTCAGATTTTTGGCGAGCCAGGCGCTGGCGATGCGCATGATGTCGGACCAGAAATAGACGAGAACGGCAGTTTCCGTGCCGATCTGGGTGATCGCGGTGAAGGCAGCGCCCGGATCGGCGCCGGACGGCAGAAACTCGCCCGCAATGCGCAGATGCGCACTCGAGGAAATCGGCAGGAATTCTGTCAGCCCCTGCAACAGGCCGAGAAAGGCGGCTTCGATCCAACCGATATCCATGCGCTCAAATATCCCTGATCTTTCAAAACGAAACGTGAAATATGATCTGAAAAAAACAAAAGTCCGGCGTTGGCGCAATCACCCGATATGACAACGCGACCGCCTTTTCTTAGTAGAGGAACATGGAGAGATTTGGAAGTGCGGCACGGGCAGGGGCGCCGGCAGCCTTGCCCTCACCTCAGCGTGATTGGCGATATGGCCTTTTTCTTTTTCGAGGCCTTCCGTGTTCATCTTTCGGTAACCATGTTCTTTGAAGATCGCGCGCGAAGGAGAATTGCCGATGTTCAGGTTCCGCCCGCTGCATGCCGCCCGTGTTGTCTTTGCGCTTGTCGCCTTCGTGCTCGCTTTTGCGGCAGGCGCCGGCCTTTCCGGTGTCGCCAATGCCTATGACCGCGGCCAGGTCGACCGCCAGTTCCAGAACTGGCTCGGTTCCGATATGCGCAGCGCCGCCTTGCGGTCGGGCGTTTCGGCAAACGTCTATGACCGCGTAACGCGAGGGCTCACCATCAACTGGTCGCTGCCCGATCTTGTGCCGCCGGGGACCAAGCCGCCGCAGAAACGCAGACAGACCCAGCCGGAATTTTCCGAACCTGGACCTTATTTTTCCGAGAACAATCTGAACTATCTCGCCGTCAGGGGCCGCAAGCTCTACAACCAGTACAAGCCGGTTCTGGACCAGATCGAAGCGCGCTACGGCGTTCCCGGGCGCATCGTGCTGGCGATCTGGGGCCGTGAGATGGGCTATGGCGCGGCAGAAGAAAAATACGACATTCTGCAGGTGCTCGGCACCAAGGCATTCATGACCGGTTCGCGCCAGGAGCTGTTCCAGCGCGAATTCATCGCCGCGCTGCAGATCATCCAGAGCGGGGCCGCCCCCCTCGACAAGCGCAAGGCGTCATGGGCGGGCGCCTTCGGCCAGCCGCAGCTGATGCCGACGAATTTCCTGAACTATGCCGTCGATTTTGACGGTGACGGCGTTATCGACGTCTGGGATTCGGTGCCGGATTCGCTGGCGACGATTGCCAAGCATCTGGCAAGCGACGGCTGGGAGCGTGGGCGCGACTGGGGCTATGAAGCCGTGATTCCCGACAACGTATCCTGCGCACAGGAAGGGCCGGACAATGCGCGCGCCATTTCGGCCTGGGTGAAGCAGGGCATTGCCCGCGTTCAAGGCAAGAGCTTTCCGGCAGACGAATTGCGCAAGCCCGGCATGATGCTGGTGCCGCAGGGGCGCTACGGGCCGGAGTTCATCGTCACGCCGAACTTCTACGTGCTGAAGAAATACAACAATTCCGACCTCTACGCGCTGTTCGTCGGCAATCTCGCCGACCGGATTCAATATGGCATGGGGCCGTTCGTCCAGCCGTGGCAGAGAACCGGTACGCTGCTGCGTTCCGATGTCGCGGCCATGCAGCGCAAACTGATGGGCATGGGCTATGACACCGGCGGCGCGGATGGCCTTGTCGGCTACAAGACCCGCCGCTCCATCGGCGACTGGCAGATGCGCAACCGCGTCCAGCAGACTTGCTGGCCAACGCCGACGCTCAAGAACGAATTGCTGCGGTAGGTGTGGGGGGGCGTGCTGAAGCAGATGTCGTTTGAGTAGCTGCATAGCCCGTGTTGGGGCATCTCCCTCTTGAGGGGACGGTTATAGTAGATGGCCTTGGATCTTGCTCCATGTACTCTCTCCCGCTTGCGGGAGAGATGCCCCGAAAGGGGCAGTGAGGGTGAAGCAGCGTTTCAAAATCGTGAGGGCGTCCGCGAGGGTACTCTCCCCCCTCACTGTCGCTGTCGCGACATCTCTCCCCTCCGGGGCGAGAAGACTTGGGGGCTATGCGGAAAAGCCATCTGCGCCAGCCCTGCCCCTAAGGGGGAGAATGATGGCTGCGAGCTTGTCGGGATAACACTTTCGCAGCAACGGTCTGCCGCTCATAGGAGCGTTCGTACGCGCCGCCGCGCACACCGTCAGTGATGCTGATGGTGCATGTGGTAGGGGCGGTTGAAGACCTCGTCGCGCGGCGGGATGGCCTGCCGCTCGATCATGCGCCGGACTTCCGGGCGTCCCTCTCCGCGATGCAGAGCGCGGATGCGGTCGAGGTTTTCGGCATCGGCCACGGTGCGGCGCTGGTTGTGGCGGACATAATCCACCCATGTCGGCGCATGATAGGTCTCGATCCACACTTCAGGGTCGGCGATATCGCGCATCAGCGCCCATTTGCGCGCACCGTCCCGTTTGCGGATGCGCCGCCGTTCGACCATCAGCCGCAGGAATTCCTGCGTATCGTCCGGGCTGATGATGAAGCGGGTTTCAACGACGACGGGACCGCTGCGCGCCAGAAGGTCGAGCCTCGGCTCGGGCATCTGGAACCGGTTCAGCGGGTCGAGATTGAGGCTTTCGAGCGCCGGCATCTTGAGAACAAGACCGATCGATGCACCGATTGCCATGACGGCGGCGGCGGCCAGAAATGCTGCCGTGATCGACTGGTTTTCCGCAACCTGTCCCCATATCCAGCTACCGAGCGCCATGCCGCCGAAGGAGGCGGTCTGGTAAAGCGACAGTGCGCGGCCGACAACCCAGCGCGGCGTCGTCAATTGCACGACGGTATTGAACAGCGACAGCGCCAGCACCCAGCAGGCGCCGGCAAACAGCAGCGCAAGACAATCGATCATCAATGACGTCGAAACGCCGATCACCACCGCGCTTGCCGCAAACAAAAGGAAGGAGAGCCTGACGATCGTTTCGTTGGAAAGCCGGGCGCGCGCATGCGAATTGGCAAAGGCGCCGCCGATGGCGCCGATACCGAAAGCGCCGAGCATGATGCCGAAGGTCTGCGGGCCGCCGACGATCACGTCGCGCGCCACGATCGGCAGCAGCGCCAGCACCGAAACCGATGCGAGGCCGAAGACGAACGCGCGCAGAATGACCTTCAGGATGTTCGGTGACATCGCGACATAGCGCAGGCCCGCGCCGATTGCGGTGGTCATTTTCTCGCGCGGCAGCGGGCTTTCCGGGCGGCGGAATTTCCAGCGGTAGATCACCGTCAGAAGACCGAGATAGCTGAAGGCGTTGACCGTGAAGGCCGCCGCCCCGCCGCCAACGGCAACGATGGTGCCGCCGACGGCCGGACCGAGGCTGCGGGTGATATTGAAGCCGACGGAATTCAGCGTGACGGCGCCGGGAAGATCGGAACGCGGCACCATGTCACCGACGGATGCCTGCCAGGACGGGTTGTTCATCGCATTGCCGCAGCCGATGAGAAAGGTGAAGGCCAGAAGCAGCCACGGCGTGATCAGGCCGGTGAAGGTGGCGACAGCCAGAAGCACGGAGACCGTGAACATGAAAAGCTGGGCGGAGAGAATCACCCGCCTGCGGTCAAAACCATCGGCAATGGCGCCGGCGACCAGAGCAAACAGCATCACCGGCAGCGTGGTCGAGGACTGGACCAGCGCCACCATGCTTTCCGATCCCGAGATCGAGGTCATCATCCATGCCGCGCCGACATTCTGGATCATGCTGCCGAGATTGGACGCGACGGAGGCCAGCCAGATATTGCGGAATGTGGGATGCGCGAAAGGGGCGAAAAGCGATTTCGGATCGGGCGCGGGCTGCATGAACTGTTCTCTGTCCTGATCTGCCGGGTTTATGCCGGTGCGAATCCGGCAGCACATTACATTATAGGGCGTTGTTTAGCCTCTTGCCTATATGCGCTGCACCGTGCGTGGTCGCTGTCACTGGCGATAAAACTTGCAATTTGGATGACGAGGGCGTATTTAAAGCTCAAATTCTTGATCGTCAGATGAAGAGTGGGACCTCGCGGACCCGCTCTTTTTTATTTGGCGCGGGAGGCGGTCGTGACCGCCTGGAGCAACCTTTTGGCAGATTTGAAACAGATGGCGGACAAAGAAAGAGAAGAACGGCTGATCGTGGAAACGGGCGTCGACAAGCGGATTGCCGACATGATCGAGCCTGTTCTGGAAGATATCGGCTTCAAGCTGGTGCGTGTCAGGCTTTCGGGCCAGAACGGGCTGACGCTGCAGATCATGGCCGAGCGTTTCGACGGCACCATGACGGTGGAGGATTGCGAGGAGGTCTCGCAGGCCATCTCGCCGGTGCTGGATGTCGAAGACCCGATCGACCGGGCCTACCACCTGGAAGTTTCCTCGCCGGGGATCGACCGGCCGATGGTCCGCAAGTCCGATTTTTATCGCTGGAAGGGCCACCTCCTGAAGTGCGAGACCTCGGTGCTCGTCAATGAGCGCAAGCGCTTTCGCGGGCGGATCATCGAGGCCGATGTCGATGGCTTCACGCTTTTGCGCGACGGCGTTGCCTATGGCGAACCGTCCGAAGTGACGATTCCGTTTTCGGCGCTTTCGGACGCAAAGCTGATTCTGACGGACGAACTCATTCGCGAGGCGCTGAGGGCCGACAAGCTGGCCAAGCAGAAGGCGGCCAATGAAAATGACGACGACGAAGACGTCGCCGACAGCGAAGACAACTGATGAGCGCCGGACCCGGTTGACGGGCGGCATTCGATTTTAGGATATTCACGGAACCGGTGCGGTTCCGGTGGCAAGGACGGAGACCAGGAAAATGGCAGTAAGTGCGAACCGGCTTGAACTGTTGCAGATTGCCGATGCGGTGGCGCGTGAAAAATCCATCGATCGCGAGATCGTTCTCACCGCCATGGCCGACGCCATTCAGAAGGCGGCCAAGTCGCGTTACGGATCGGAAACCAATATCCGCGCCGACATCAACCCCAAGACCGGCGAGATCCACCTGCAGCGTCTGCTGGAAGTGGTCGAGGAAGCCGAGGATTACAGCACCCAGATCCCGCTGACCCTGGCGCTCGACCGCAACCCGGAAGCCAAGCTCGGTGATTTCATCGCCGATCCGCTGCCGCCGATGGATTTCGGCCGCATTGCCGCCCAGTCCGCCAAGCAGGTGATCGTGCAGAAGGTGCGTGAAGCCGAGCGCGACCGCCAGTTCGATGAATACAAGGATCGCATCGGCGAGATCGTCAACGGCACGGTCAAGCGCGTCGAATACGGCAATGTCATCGTCGATCTCGGCCGTGGCGAGGCAATCATCCGTCGCGACGAGATGATCCCGCGCGAAGTGCCGCGCTATGGCGACCGCATCCGCGCCTATGTCTACGATGTCCGCCGCGAACAGCGCGGTCCGCAGATTTTCCTGTCGCGCACCCATCCGCAGTTCATGGTCAAGCTGTTCACCATGGAAGTGCCGGAAATCTACGACGGCATCATCACCATCAAGTCGGTTGCCCGTGATCCGGGCTCGCGCGCCAAGATCGCGGTGATCTCGTCCGATTCGTCGATCGATCCGGTCGGCGCCTGTGTCGGTATGCGCGGTTCCCGCGTTCAGGCCGTTGTCGGCGAGCTTCAGGGCGAGAAGATCGACATCATTCCGTGGTCGGAAGACCCGGCGTCGTTCATCGTCAATGCGCTGCAGCCGGCCGAAGTCGCCAAGGTGGTGCTGGACGAGGATGCCGAGCGTATCGACGTCGTCGTGCCGGACGACCAGCTCTCGCTGGCGATCGGCCGTCGCGGCCAGAATGTCCGTCTCGCCTCGCAGCTCACCGGCTGGGATATCGACATCATGACGGAAAACGAGGAATCGGAACGCCGTCAGAAGGAATTCAACGAACGTTCGCAGCTGTTCATGGATGCGCTCGACGTTGACGAGATGGTCGGTCAGGTTCTGGCTTCCGAGGGCTTTGCGGCCATCGAGGAACTGGCTTATGTCGAGCTTGAGGAAATCGCCGCCATCGAGGGTTTCGATGAAGAGACGGCCGAAGAAATCCAGATGCGCGCCAAGGAATTCCTGGAACGCCAGGAAGCCGAGCTGGACGAGAAGCGCCGCGCACTGGGCGTTTCCGACGACCTGCGCCAGATCGACGGCATGACGCTTGCGATGATGGTGGCCCTTGGCGAAGACGACATCAAGACCATGGAAGACTTCGCCGGTTGCGCTGCCGACGATCTCGTCGGCTGGACCGAGCGTCAGAACGGACAGACCAAGCGTTTCGAGGGGACCCTGTCCGGTTTCGACCTGTCGCGGGTCGAGGCTGAAAACATGGTCGTTCAGGCCCGTCTTGCCGTCGGCTGGATCACCGAAGAAGACCTCGTGGTTGCCGAAGAGGTGAGCGAAGATGAGGAGGGTGTTGCCGAAGAGGAAGCCGGTGAAGAGGCCGTGTCTTCCGATGATGAAGGCAATACGAGCGCGTAAGGCCCCGTGAGCACACCCCGCAAAGTGGCTGAAGAGGCGGCGATGAACGCGCGCACCTGTATCGTGACCCGCAATGCCGGCGGGCCGGACGATCTGATCCGCTTCGTCGCCGGCCCTGACGGTCAGGTCGTTCCCGATCTCAAACGGGAACTGCCGGGCCGGGGCTGCTGGGTGACGGCGGAACGCTGGGCTGTCGACAAGGCCGTGTCGAAAAATCTGTTTTCCCGGGCGCTGAAACAGAAGGTGGAAGCCCCGGCAGATCTCGGCGACATGGTTGATGTGTTGCTGGCGCGTAATCTTGCGGGTATGATCAACATGGCCCGCAAGGCGGGTGAATTCGTCGCCGGTTCGGCCAAGGTCGATCTTGCGGTGAGAAGTGGTGCTGCGCTTGCCGTATTCCATGCCGCCGATGCTGCGCCCGATGGCAGGCGCAAGCTTGACCAGGCCCGCAAGGCCTTCTGTCTGCAGATGGAGACCGACGGGCCGATTCCGGCACTTGCCCCTTTCGGGGCTGCGGAAATCGACACTCTTTTGCATGAGAATGCGTTTAAACATGCCGCGGCGCTTGCGGGAAAGGCCGGAGAGGGTGTAGTGAAGCGCGCGATGATGCTTCAAAGGTACCGGGCCGCTCCCGGAACTGAAGGAAAAGCCGCGATGACGAACAAATGACGACGTCACGGAATTTGGCCGTGCGCCAGAGCATGAATTTCAAGGCGGGAATTGCGTCTGTCTAGATGACGGCGGTTCCCGCGCCAAGGAACGGGAACCGAATGACGGACAGTAAAGACGACAAGACATCCAACGATACCGGCAAGAAGACACTGAAGCTCAAGCCGTCGGGTGTCAGCCAGGGTACCGTACGCCAGGATATGGGCCGCGGTCGCACTAAGGCGGTCGTGGTGGAAACACGCAAGCGCCGGCTGCACAAGCCGAGCGAGGAAACAAGCTCGGCAGCCAAGCCGGCCCCCGCAGCAGCACCGCGCAATCCGGCGCCGGCCAAGCCGCAGGCAGCCGAAAGCCAGACGCGTCGCGCCGACGATGCCAGCCGGCAGCAGCGCCAGCCCAAGGGACAGCCTTCGCGTCCCGGCGGCCAGAACCGCCAGCGCGGCGGGCAGCAGCCCGACCGCGGCAATGGCGGCCAGGGGCGCCAGCGCGGCAATGTTCTGCACGATCTTTCCCAGGGCGAGATGGATGCCCGTCGCCGTGCACTGGTGATGGCACAGCAGCGCGAGGTCGAAGAGGCCGAACGCCGCAAGCGCGAAGAGGAAGAACGCCGCCAGGCCGAAGAGGCCGCCAAGCGCGAAGCCGAGGAACAGGCAAAGCGCGACGCCGAGGAAGCCAAGAAACAGGCAGCCCTGGACGCGGCCAAGGAAAAGGAAGAAGCGGCGGAAACGCCGGCAGCCGCGGAAGCGCCTGCCGCAGCCGATCTGCCGCCCGGCGAAGACGCCAAGCCGAGCCGTGCCGCACCGCGCCACCGCCCGCAGGCCCGTACGGATGCCGAGGATGAAGGCGATGCCGGTCGTGGACGCAAACCGCGCCGCGAGACGGAAGAAGCCGGTGCACCCGCACGCGGCAAGACGCTTCGCCCCGAAACGCCGGCCAACAAGCCTGCATCCCGTCCCAAGGGCACGGGCGAGCGCCGCCGTGGCAAGCTGACGGTTACCGCCGTCACCGGTGACGATGATGGTGGCAACCAGCGCGGCCGTTCGCTTTCGGCCATGCGCCGCCGTCAGGAAAAGATGCGCCGTGCCCAGACGCAGGAGCCGCGTGAAAAGGTTCTGCGCGAGGTCGTGCTGCCGGAAACCATCACCATTCAGGAACTGTCGCAGCGTATGTCCGAACGGGCCGTTGACGTCATCAAGTACCTGATGAAGGAAGGGCAGATGATGAAGCCCGGCGACGTGATCGATGCCGATCTCGCCGAGCTGATTGCCACGGAATTCGGCCATACCGTCAAGCGCGTTGCCGAATCGGATGTCGAGGAAGGCATTTTCGACGTTTCCGATGACGAGGCCGATCTGGAGCCGCGTGCACCGGTCGTGACCATTATGGGCCACGTCGACCACGGCAAGACTTCGCTGCTCGATGCCATCCGTCATGCCAATGTCGTTTCCGGCGAGGCCGGCGGCATTACCCAGCATATCGGCGCCTATCAGGTCGAGCAGGACGGTCAGAAGATCACCTTCATCGATACCCCCGGTCACGCCGCCTTTACCGCGATGCGTGCCCGTGGTGCCGAAGTGACGGATATCGCCATTCTGGTGGTGGCTGCCGACGACAGCGTCATGCCGCAGACGATTGAATCCATCAATCACGCCAAGGCGGCCGGTGTTCCGATCATCGTTGCCATCAACAAGATCGACAAGCCGGCGGCCGATGCCCAGAAGGTGCGTACCGAACTGCTTCAGCATGAAGTGTTCGTCGAAACCATGGGTGGTGAGGTGCTGGAAGTCGAAGTTTCGGCCAAGACCGGCAAGAACCTCGACAAGCTTCTGGAAGCGATCCTGCTGCAGTCGGAAATCCTTGACCTCAAGGCCAATCCCGACCGTACGGCCGAAGGGGTCGTCATCGAAGCCCAGCTCGACCGTGGCCGTGGTTCGGTCGCGACCGTTCTGGTGCAGAAGGGCACGCTGAAGCCGGGGCAGGTTCTTGTTGCCGGTGACCAGTGGGGCCGTGTACGCGCGCTGATCGACGATCACGGCGAACATGTGAAGGAAGCCGGACCGTCCATGCCGGTCGAAATCCTCGGCCTCGGCGGCACGCCGTCAGCCGGCGATCGCTTTGCCGTCGTTGAAAACGAGGCGAAGGCCCGTGAGGTTTCCGAGTATCGCCAGCGGCTTGCCCGCGACAAGGCGGCGGCTCGCCAGTCCGGTTCGCGCGGTTCGCTCGAACAGATGATGAGCCAGCTGCAGGATACCGGCCTCAAGGAATTCCCGCTTTTGATCAAGGGCGACGTGCAGGGCTCGGTTGAAGCCATCAATGCCGCACTTGAGAAACTGGGAACCGACGAAGTGCGCGCCCGTGTCGTTCATGCGGCAGCCGGCGGTATCACCGAATCGGATATCTCGCTGGCGGAAGCCTCCGATGCGGCAATCATCGGCTTCAACGTCCGTGCCAACGCACAGGCCCGCCGGGCCGCCGAACAGGCCGGTATCGAGATCCGCTACTACAACATCATCTACGATCTGGTGGACGATGTGAAAGCGGCGATGTCGGGTCTTCTGTCGCCGGAACGGCGCGAGACCTTCCTTGGCAATGCCGAGATCCTCGAGGTCTTCAACATTACCAAGGTCGGCAAGGTTGCAGGTTGCCGGGTTACCGAAGGCAAGATGGAACGTGGCGCCGGTGTTCGCCTCATCCGCGACAACGTGGTTATCCACGAAGGCAAGCTGAAGACGCTGAAACGCTTCAAGGACGAGGTTTCCGAAGTGCCGGGCGGCCAGGAATGCGGCATGGCCTTCGAGAACTACGAAGACATCCGCGCAGGCGACGTCATCGAGGCCTTCCGCGTCGAGCACATCACCCGCTCGCTCTGATTTCGGGGCAGTGAGGACAGAATTGAGAGAACCGGCTTCGGCCGGTTTTTTCATGCGTGGACAAAGCTCGCCCCTCACTCCGGGCCATTCTCGGGCTTGACCCGAGGATCCAGGGCCACACGATGTACGATCAACTTAAACCCTTTCTTATCAAAGGGTTGAGTGGAATGGATGCTCGGATCACGTCCGAGCATGACACCTGTGGGGACGGCTGACGGAAGCAACAACGTGCACGTCTTTGGGTTTGTCAGCAGTCTGAAACCGGCTTCGGCCGATTTTTGCGTGCGCGCCGGCGACCACAAACGCTTAAAACAGAAAGCCCGGCGAACAACTCTTGAGGAGCAGCGCGCCGGGCTTTTCCGGTTGGACCGGAACTGAAACGGATCGTTTGAGGCGATCCGTTTATTCCCCGCAATTGAGAGGAGGGAGATTGGCCTGCGGGACGGCCTTACAAAGCGTTTCAGCTATTGAAGGAGGAGGAGATCGTGAAACGCCCTGAGCTTTGAATTCCTTTTGCTATTTGAGGCGGGTACGTGCCTCATCTGTCTGAAGTCAGTTCTAGCGCCGAATCGGGCCGGACGATTTGCGCTGAATCAAATGATCGCGCTTCAGCGCTGAAACGTCGTTTTTTTTGATGGCCGCCGTCGATGGGCTTTCCTGTTTCCCGGCCGGTGGCGGTTCTGCGATTGACCTTCTGCCGCCGAAGGGTTACACGACCCGCCAGTCATCGGAGCATGTCCGCGCGGGTTCGAACCCCGTCAAATGGCGGGCACCAGACAAACACGAACGATTTAAAGACCAAGGTTGATATGACGAGAGCTACCTCCTCGGCGCCCTCCCAGCGCATGCTTCGCGTTGGTGAACAGGTTCGCGCCGCCATTACCAAGGTTCTCCAGCGCGGCGATGTTCTCGATCCGCTGCTGGAAAACACCGTTGTCTCGATTTCCGAGGTGCGGATGTCGCCGGACCTGAAAATCGCGACCGCCTATGTCACCCCGCTGGGCGACAGGGACCATGACGCGACCGTGCGCGCGCTGAACCATCATGCGAAGTTCATCCGTGGCCGCATCAGTCGCGAGATCCGGCAGATGAAATACATGCCGGAACTGCGTTTCCGCGACGACACGAGCTTTGAGAATTTCCGCAAGATCGATGAGCTGCTGCACTCGCCGGAAGTGGCGCGCGATCTGGAACACGACGACGACAACGAAGACAAAGAATAAATTCAGCATATGGCACGACAGAGAAAACCCAAGGGCCGCCCCGTTTCAGGCTGGCTGATCCTCGACAAGCCGATCGATTTCGGTTCGACCGAAGCCGTTTCCAAGGTGAAGTGGCTGTTCAAGGCCCAGAAGGCCGGCCACGCCGGCACGCTCGATCCGCTTGCCTCCGGCATGCTGCCGATTGCGCTCGGTGATGCCACCAAGACCGTGCCTTATGTGATGGACGGCCGCAAGATCTACGAATTCACCGTCACCTGGGGCGAGGAACGGGCGACTGACGATCTTGAGGGTGATGTAACGCAGTCATCGGACAAGCGTCCGGCGCGGGCCGACATCGAAGCGCTCTTAGAGAAATATACCGGCGTGATCGAACAGGTGCCGCCGCAGTTTTCCGCCATCAAGATCGACGGCAACCGGGCCTATGATCTGGCGCGCGAGGGCGAAACAGTCGATATCCCCACGCGCGAGGTCGAAATCCACCGGCTGACGCTGATCGGCTGCCCGGATGAAAACTCCGCCGATTTCGAGGTCGAATGCGGCAAGGGCACCTATGTGCGTGCGCTGGCCCGCGACATGGGCCGTGATCTCGGCTGCTACGGCCATATTTCGGCGCTGCGCCGGCCTTTCGTCGCGCCGTTTTCGGAGGACATGCTGGTGCCGCTTTCAGAGCTGACGGCGCTGGAAGAGGTTGAGGGCGATGCCGAACGCTTCGCAGCCCTCGAGGCGTTTCTTGTCGATACATCCGAAGCGCTTGCCAACCTGCCGCATGTGCCTGTCACCGACGAGCAGGCGCGCCGCCTCAAGCTCGGCAACCCGATCATTCTGCGCGGCGCCCACGCCCCGGTCGAAGAACCGGAAGCCTATGCCTCCATCGGCGGGCGTCTCATTGCCATCGGCGAGATTGCCGAAGGCCAGTTCAAGCCACGCCGGGTGTTCGGCTAGCTATTTGCCGCTTTCGGCCAACTGATGCGCAAGGCGCGTGAACAGACCGACCGCCGTCGTTTCATCGATGGCGGTCTTGTTATTGATGGTGACGGAAACGCAGATTTTGCGGCCATCTTTGCCGGTCAGCGCTGCCGTCAGGTTCAGCACGCCGGTTTCGCTGCCGCCCTTGTAGGCGACCGACTGCCAGTCTCTTGTCCGCACCGGGCCGGGATTGACGGAAAAGACATCCGCCTCGGCCACCACGCGCATCAGGGCGCACAGTTTCGCGTTGGAAAGATGCCATTCGACGCCGTCGGTCGCCGGTCCGGTGACGGACGCGATGGCCGGCAACGGGCGTGAAATGGCCCGATCGGCGATCGCCGCCCTGTCCCGGGGCGATGCGGCGGCATATTGCGCGGCCAGGGCAGGGTCGGCCTTCAGCGCAAACATGGCGCGGGTGGTAAGCACGCTCTCAAGGCCAAGAGCGCCCGCAACCCGACCGGGACCGAGAATGCGCATCAGCATATCGGTTGCGGTATTGTCGCTTTCGGCAATCATCAAGGTCGCAAGCGTGTGAAGCGTCAGCGGCGACCCGTCCGGAAAATCCTGCAGACGACCGGTCGGCAGGGATTTGTCTTCCGGTTGAAGGGTGGCGATATCCTGCCAGTCCCTCGTGCCCGACGCGATATCATCGAGCAATACCTTGAGGACGCCGAGCTTGAATGCCGAGGCGACGGCAAGCGCGCTGTCGGCCTCTTTCGCAAACAGTGTTTCGTCGTCCGATCGCACCAGATAGGAAATTTTTCCGGGCATCGCCTCGAAGGCGTTAAGCGTTGCCGCCGGACCCTCGGTCAGGGCCTCGGGCGGACTGAAAAACAGACCCGTTATCTGGCCGTTTTCATCAAGCGCGATCTGGACGGGAATTTCATGGGTTTCGGTATGTATCATATAGACGCCCTGGTCGCCTGTCACGGAAAGTGCCGCGCCGGTCTCATCGCGCAGGCGATTGATGATGGCCGTGAGCTCGTCGTCGGGAACCGCCCGCGCAAAGCTTTCGGCGGTGAGCGCGCCAGCATCCTGCGGGTTTTGCCAGAGGGCTTCGATGGCCTTGATTTCTGCCGGGGTCGCAAACGCCTGCGGGGCTGCCGCAAGCACGGTCATGGCGCCTGCGGCAATGGTGTTGCGATAGGTCATGTCCGAGGTTCCTTGCAGTTCGCCCAGACTGTCGCATGGCGGCGCGCCGGCGGCAATGCGCCGGACTTGTCGGGCGGCCCGGCGCGGTGCATTTTCATGGGCGTAGCATGACCTTGCCCTTCCGTCCCTGCTTCAAGGCCGCGTTGACGGCATCAACCACATGTTCCAGCGGAAAGATTTCGTCGGTATCAAGCTGCAAATCGCCCTTTGCGGCAAGCGCGACCAGTTCGCCGATCAGCGCCTTGCGTTTGTCGTCATCCATCTCCTTGCCTACGCGCGCACCCCAGAAGCCGCGAACGGTGATGTGCTTCATGATAAGCGCGCCGGAGGAAAGCGGCATTGGTGCGCCGGTGGCCGTTCCGAAAACCACAAGCTCGCCGTTCACGCCCAGAAGATCGACGAGATCGGCAGCAATGCTGCCTCCGACGGAATCGATTGCGGATGCCGCGCCATCCTGTCCGATCAGGGCGCGCACATCGTCCTTCCAGTTTTCATCGGCTGTGGAGAACACATTGTCGATGCCGAGGTCGTGAAGCTCGGTGACGGCTTCTTTCCTGCGCACGAGACTGACGAGGTTGATACCGCGGTTTTTCGCCAGCGTGGTCATCAGTTTTCCGACCGCGCCGTTGGCAGCCGTCTGAATGATCCAGTCGCCGTTTTTCGCGCGCAGCGTTTCCAGAAGCGAGATGGCGCTGAAGGGCATGGCGATCAGCTGCGCGCCATCCGTATCCGAGATTTCATCGGGCAGCGGCAGCACGCTCGCTGCCGGCGCGATGAGAAATTCAGCCCAGCTGCCATGGACGCCTGCAACGGCTATGCGCTTGCCGATCATGGCGGGATCGACGCCGTCGCCGACCGTCTCGATCTCGCCAAGTGCCTCACTGCCGCCGATGGCCCCCGGCAGATCCGGCTTGTAGCCATAGCTGCCGCGAATGGTCCAAAGGTCGTGATTGTGGATGGGACTGAGCGCCATGCGCACGCGCACCTGGCCCGGGCCGGGCTCCGGCGTGGTTGTGTCCCTGGCAACGAGAACGTCGGCCGGTTCACCGAATGTGTCGTGAATGGCTGCAAGCATTGGAAGGCGCTCCTTTTTTAACACCGCGCTCCGGGGGGATGCTTTGCCGGCATTTCGCGGAAAACGTGGTTTCGGTCTCCGGAATTGATCTGCCTCGAAAACGCGGCGTTTATGTTTTACCGTTGGCGCTGATATAGGAGAGCCTCACCGCTCTGGCCAGAGGATGATGATTGTCGGTTTCCCCTGAGGCGGGAGACGGTCATCGCGCGTTCCGGGGTGCAAGGCCAAAGGCCGGGTTTTGCGGGATGAAGGCCGGTAGCGGGCGCCCTTTGCCATGACACTCGACAATCATGCGCTTTTGCCCTATATGGCGGCCAGCATTGGAACAAATGCGCTTAAACGGCCCTTGCTGGACGACATCCCGGCCCGGGCGACCCAAAACACCCTCATTTCGAAAGGATGACCCGATGTCGATTACTGCTGAACGCAAGGCAGAACTGATCAAGGAATTCGCAACGAAGGAAGGCGACACCGGTTCTCCGGAAGTTCAGGTTGCTATCCTCACCGAACGGATCACCAACCTGACCGAGCACTTCAAGGACCACAAGAAGGATAACCATTCCCGCCGTGGTCTGCTGACGCTGGTTTCGACCCGCCGTTCGCTGCTCGACTACCTGAAGCGCATCGACGAAAGCCGTTACACGACCCTTATCGGTCGTCTGGGCATTCGCCGCTAAGCCTCATGACCGGCGGGCGTGTTTTGCGTCCGCCGCTTTTGTTTTCGCGCATGATGATGCGCCGGTTCCAAACCGTGGCGGGCGAAGGAATCTGAAACGCGAGGCCGGGATGATGGCATTCCGGTTACGCTTGGCCTTAACGGACCTGTCATGGGGCAGGATTGCTGGCCGCTTCGATACCGGAAGCGGCGCGCTGTCTTGCCCGTGACGTGTCGAACGAAACGTTGGATCGCGTTGCGCACCTTTCAATCAGGAAAGGCGCGCGCGCATTGATTGAAGGACAAGACATGTTCAACACCCACACAGTGGAAATCGAGTGGGCGGGACGCACGCTCAAGCTTGAGACCGGCAAGATCGCCCGTCAGGCTGACGGCGCCGTTCTCGCAACCTACGGCGAAACCGCGGTTCTCGCCACCGTCGTCTCCGCCAAGGAGCCTAAGCCCGGTCAGGATTTCTTCCCGCTGACCGTCAACTATCAGGAAAAGACCTATGCTGCCGGCAAGATCCCCGGTGGCTATTTCAAGCGCGAAGGCCGTCCGAGCGAAAACGAAACGCTGGTTTCCCGCCTGATCGACCGCCCGATCCGCCCGCTGTTCCCGGAAGGCTACAAGAACGACACGCAGGTCGTGATCACCGTTCTCCAGCACGACCTTGAAAACAACCCGGACGTTCTGGCCATGGTCGCAACGTCTGCCGCGCTGACGCTTTCCGGGGTTCCCTTCATGGGCCCGATCGGCGGTGCGCGCGTTGGTTACATCAACGGCGAATATGTGCTGAACCCGCATATCGACGAAATGCCCGAAACCGCGCTCGACCTCGTTGTCGCCGGTACGGGTGACGCCGTTCTGATGGTGGAATCGGAAGCCAAGGAACTCCCCGAGGACGTCATGCTCGGCGCCGTCATGTTCGGCCACAAGGGTTTCCAGCCGGTCATCGACGCGATCATCAAGCTCGCCGAAGTTGCCGCCAAGGAACCGCGTGAATTCGAGCCGGAAGATCAGTCCGAACTCGAAGCCGACATGCTCTCCTTCATCGAAGGCGAGCTGCGCGACGCCTACAAGATCACCGACAAGGCTGCCCGTTACGCCGCCGTCGATGCTGCCAAGGCCAAGGTCAAGGAGCGTTACGCACCGGCCGAAGGCGAGGAAGCGAAGTACACGGCCGAGGAAATCGGCGCTGTCTTCAAGCACCTGCAGGCCAAGATCGTTCGCTGGAACATTCTCGACACCAAGAGCCGTATCGATGGCCGCGATCTCGAGACCGTCCGTCCGATCGTTTCCGAAGTCGGCCTTCTGCCGCGCACCCATGGTTCGGCGCTGTTCACCCGCGGTGAAACCCAGGCCATGGTTGTTGCCACGCTTGGCACCGGCGAAGACGAGCAGTTCGTTGATGCCCTGACCGGCATGTACAAGGAACGCTTCCTGCTGCACTACAACTTCCCGCCCTATTCGGTCGGTGAAACGGGTCGCATGGGCTCCCCGGGCCGCCGCGAAATCGGCCACGGCAAGCTTGCATGGCGCGCGATCCGCCCGATGCTGCCGGAAGTCGAGCAGTTCCCCTACACGCTGCGCGTCGTTTCCGAGATCACCGAATCCAACGGTTCGTCCTCGATGGCGACCGTGTGCGGCACCTCGCTGGCGCTGATGGATGCCGGTGTTCCGCTGGCAAAGCCGGTTGCCGGTATCGCCATGGGCCTGATCAAGGAAGACGAGCGCTTCGCCGTTCTCTCCGACATTCTCGGTGACGAAGACCACCTCGGCGACATGGACTTCAAGGTTGCCGGTACGGAAGCCGGCGTGACTTCGCTGCAGATGGACATCAAGATCGCCGGTATCACCGAAGAGATCATGAACATCGCGCTGAACCAGGCCAAGGGCGGCCGTCTTCACATTCTCGGTGAAATGTCCAAGGCCCTTGCCGAAAGCCGCGAGCAGCTCGGCGAATACGCACCGCGCATCGAGATGATGTCGATCGCCGTCGACAAGATCCGCGACGTTATCGGTGCGGGTGGCAAGATCATTCGCGAAATCGTCGAAAAGACCGGCGCCAAGATCAACATTGACGATGACGGCACGATCAAGATCGCGTCTTCCTCGGGCAAGGAGATCGAGGCCGCCAAGAAGTGGATCCACTCCATCGTCGACGAGCCGGAACTGAATGCGATCTACGAAGGCACGGTCGTCAAGACCGCCGACTTCGGCGCCTTCGTCAACTTCTTCGGCCCCCGCGACGGTCTGGTGCACATCTCGCAGCTCGCGCAGGAGCGCGTCGGCAAGACCACCGATGTCGTCAAGGAAGGCGACAAGGTCTGGGTCAAGCTCATCGGCTTCGATGAGCGCGGCAAGGTCAAGCTGTCGATGAAGGTTGTCGACCAGGAAACCGGCAAGGAACTGGCCTGATCCGGCTTAAATTCGAAGACCGGCGCCGCCGAACAGGCGTCGCCGGGCCATGCTTCGGTGTTGCCGCTTGCAGCCACCGTTCAGGCATTGCTTTTGAAACAAGACTATCAGGCGTGAGCATAAAGCTCGCGCCTTTTTAACAGGTGCAATTCCATGTCCCGCGAAACACTGAAAACGCTGTTTCACCCCTTTGAAAGCGGCACGCTTGAACCCGTGACCGGCCGTGTTCTGTTTCTCGGTGCTGAAGCGGGGTATCGTCTGCCGGATGGCTTTTCCGATGACATTGCTGCCGTGCAGCCATTCCGCTCGTTTTATAACGCGCTCGAAAAGGCCGGCGTTGCTGTCGAGCCGGAAGTGGGCGAGGGGCCTTATGACCTGACGCTGATCCTGCTGACCAAGCATCGCGGCGAAAACGAGAACCGCGTGGCCGAGGCCCTGCAAAAGACCGTGCCCGGCGGCTTCATCGTGATTGCCGGCTCGAAGGAAGACGGCGTGCAGTCGATGCGCAAGCGTCTCGGCAAGATGTTTGCCGATCTGGAAGCCATGCCGAAATATCACGGCGTTGCGTTGTGGTTTACCCGGCCTGATGACGTGAAGGCCGCGGTTGAGGCCATGACCCATCCAACCGTCGAAATCGATGGCCGCTTTACCACGGTGCCTGGATTGTTCTCGCATGACCGGGTGGATGAGGGGTCGCGTATCCTGGCCGAGCGGCTGCCGACCGATTTTTCCGGACTTGCGGCCGATTTCGGCGCAGGCTGGGGCTATCTTTCGGCCATGCTGGCGGAAACCGCGCCGTCAACTGTCGGTATCGACCTTTACGAGGCGGACTGGCGGGCGCTTGAACGGGCAAAGGTCAATCTTCGCTCTGCCGCGCCCCAGATGCGGTTTTTCTGGCAGGACCTTGCCCTTGAGCCGGTCAAGAACCGCTATGACCTGATCATCATGAACCCGCCTTTCCACACCGGAAAGGCCGCTGAGCCGTCACTCGGCAAGACGCTGGTCAAGGCCGCGGCCGGTGCCCTGAAGCCCGGCGGCAGGTTGCTGCTGGTTGCCAACCGGGGCCTGCCTTACGAGGATGTGCTGGCCGAAAACTGCAAGAAAAGCGGCGAGGAATATCGCAACGCCCGCTTCAAGCTGTTGTGGGGCGTGAAGTGAAATTCAATGCTCTGATACCGGAACTCGGCATCACGAGCCTTGCGGCAAGCCTTGATTTTTATGTCGGCATCATCGGTTTTTCGGTGGTCTATGACCGGTCGGAAGAAGGGTTTGCCTTCCTTCGACTCGGTGATGCACAACTGATGCTGGACACGGTCGGCATGGGGCGCACCATTGGCGATGAAGCGCCGGTGCGCGGCGGCGGTATCAACTTTCAGCTCGAGGTCGACGATTTCGACGGCATTGTCGCGCGTCTGAAGGCCGCCGGATGGCCTCTCCTGAAAGCGCCGGAAGAGCGCTGGTACCGCACGTTCAAGGGCGAAAAAGGGCAGCGCCAGCTATGGGTGCGCGACCCGGACGGCTATCTGTTGAGGCCGTTCAGCCCGCTCGGACAAGCGGATTGAAGCCGTTTCAGTTTTACTGCTCGCCGAGCTTGATCGAGGGATCATACTCCTTGCCTTCGACCTCCTTGATCACGGCCTGTCCGCAATAGGTCTTGCCGAGGAGCGGGTCGTAGGTGAGCTGGGGCGAGCCGTGCAGCTCCCAGCCCTTGTTCAATGCATCGGTCACCCGGTGGCAGAAGCTGGAATCGTCGGGGCCGGTCAGAAAACGATAAAGTTTCATCAACGTTCCTCATTCGCGTGGTTTGCCTTGGCGATGAGCGCTTCGGCCTGTTCAAGATGCAGGCGTTCCACCATGCGGCCGTCAAGGTCAATAACGTTATGCCCTTCCGCCTCCGGTTTCGCAAATGCCGCGACAATGGCGCGTGCTTCCGCCAGGGCTGCTTCCGACGGGCTGAAAAGCGCGTTTGCCGGTTCGATCTGGCTTGGGTGGATCAGCATCTTGCCGTCAAAGCCCATGGCGCGTGCTTCCGCGCACTCTGCCTCAAACCCTGCGGTGTCGGTGAAATCATTATAGACACCGTCGATCACGGCAATGTCATAGGCGCGGGCGGCAAGCACCACCTGCATCAGCCAGGGCACCAGATAGGAGCGGCCGGAGGCGGGTGCAACACCGGTTGCCGAGCGCAAATCATTGACGCCGACGATCAGCGCTTCCAGCCTGCCGCCGGCGGTTTCGTGCGAATAGGCGCCGGCAATGGCGGCAGCATTGACGATGCCTGCCGGCGTTTCGAGCATGACCCAGAGGCGAACGCGCAACGGTGCGCCGTTGCGGTTCAGCATCGCGCTGGCGGCTGCCACATTGGCAAGTGTTTCCACCTTGGGCAGCAGGATTGCATCCGGCTGGCAGGCCAGCGCCGTCTTCATGTCTTCCTGACCGGCCTCGGTATCGAGCGGGTTGATGCGGATGGCTGTGGTCATGCCGGTGGGGCGGTTATGGGTGAAAAGCTGTTCCAGATTTTCGCGCGCCTCGGCCTTGCGACCTTCGGCAACGGAATCCTCGAGATCGTAAATGACGGCGTCGGCGGCCAGTGTTTTCGATTTTTCGAGTGCGCGGCGGTTGACGGCGGGCACAGACAGGGCGGAGCGCCAAAGTTTGATCTCTTTCACGGCCATAATCCTAACAATATTCGGACTCATCGTCCTTTTAGTCACATCGAATTGAAGCTTTTCAAAAAAAGTGGCGGCAATCAATGAGACAAAATGGCTTTGGCCCTCTTGCGAAAGCCTGATCGACACGCCAGATTATCGAATGTGAAAGGAATTTGACGATGGAAAATATCCGCACCGTTCTCATGGCAATTGTCGGTTTGGCCGCTGTGGCGTTCGTGACTGTCTTTGCTGCTTCCATTGGCCTTGCTCTGATCGCCGTGCTTGCCGTCCTCACGGTGGCGCGAATGATCGCTTTCAAGATGAGCCATGCTGCCGTTCCGGTGCGCACCCGCGAGCGTCGCAGACGCGGCGATGATATGCGTGTCTGGGATGACGGTCGCGGCAAGATCATCGACCTGTAAAGGCTGAAACCGCTTCTGATCCGGGTTGCCGGCTTTCCGGCTGCCCGTTGCGGCTGCGTACTCCAAAGTACAGTTTTTCGTTGAAATTGTCGGGAAAGCGCTTTAGATCGAAGCCCTGTTCTAAGCTTCAACAGCGCTGAGGGATCAAGCATGGAAAAATTCGTCAAGCTGACGGGCGTTGCCGCGCCGCTGCCGGTGGTCAATGTCGATACCGACATGATCATTCCGAAGGATTACCTCAAGACCATCAAGCGCACCGGGCTTGGCAAAGGCCTTTTCGCCGAGGCGCGTTACAATCAGGATGGCACGGAAAACCCGGATTTCGTCTTGAACAAGCCGGCTTACCGCAATGCCAAGATCCTCGTTGCGGGCGACAATTTCGGCTGCGGCTCCTCGCGTGAGCATGCGCCGTGGGCGCTGGCGGATTTCGGTATCCGCTGCGTTATCTCCACAAGCTTTGCCGATATCTTCTACAACAACTGCTTCAAGAATGGCATTCTGCCGATCACCGTGTCGCAGGCGGAACTCGATGCATTGATGGATGATGCCGAGCGCGGATCCAATGCGGTGGTCACCGTCGATCTGGAAAACCAGGAAATTTCCGGTCCCGATGGCGGTTCGGTCAAGTTCACGATCGACGCTTTCAGGCGTCACTGCCTGCTGAACGGGCTTGATGATATTTCGCTGACTCTGGAAAAGGGTGACAGCATCGCAAGCTATGAATCGAAGCTTGCCGTCGAGCGTCCCTGGGCCTGACCCTTCAGGAACGTCACGTTTTACTTCGAAAAAAGGCCGGTCCCTGCGACCGGTCTTTTTTTGTTATGCCCCGCAAGCAGTCACGGTTTTGCCTCCTTTCCTGCCGTCATTCCGGCCTTGAGTCGGAAGTCAGTAAGGGCCAAGTCCTTGCGCGCAAAGACTCTTTCTGAAAGCGCACAACAAGCGGCCCTGGATACCGGCTCAAGGCCGGTATGACGGAAGAGAGCGGGGCGAGCTTTGTCAGCAGTCTGGCCGGTCTCTGTGACTGGTCTTTTGGTTACACGCCGGTCGCTTCTCCTGCTGCTACAAAAACCAACCGCAACCTAAAATAAGTATATTATTGTGATGCAATTCATAATAGGTTTGCATGTGATGATGTGCTTATGGAGGGGAAGATGAAGTACCGTTTACTCGCATTTCCGGTTGTCCTTGTGGCGCTCATGTCGTTTGCGCCCGTCGGGCCGACGGAGCCGCAGGTTTCGCAACCGTCGATCGACGACTGGGGTCGCGACAGGCTGGCCTGGACCTGTGAATTCGAGGACGAAGACGATGACGGTTTCGACAAGATCTGCGTCTACGACTGCTTCGGTTCGCGCAAGGAGATCAAGGTCGACAGTTTCGACGACTGCCCCTCGTCCATCAGGGATTGACACTTGGTATGAGACGATACGGGCCGATCATGCCGGGCAGTGAAGCATTGCCCGGCACGGTCTTTCAGATCGGCACACCGAAATGGCGCAGTCCCTCGATCACGCCGTCGGCGATTTCGCCGTTGGCCTGGTAAATCCGGTCATTGCCATCGGCCAGCTTTCTGAGCTCCTCGAAGCCATTGGCCGGGATAATGCCGCGCACGCCCGGAACCTCGAACATGGCGGCGTCATTGCCGGTATCGCCGGCAACAACAACGTCGTCATGGGCAATGCCGAGTTTTTCGCAAAGCCAGGACAGGCAGGCGCCCTTGTCTGCCGCCTGCGGCAGGATGTCCAGATCACGGTCCGACGAATAGACGAGTTTCACCGCAAGGCCCTCGGCGACAAGCGCCTCTTCTATCGCTAAAAGTCTGCTTTCCTTGGCATTGTGCAGATACCAGCTCGACTTGAAATCGTGCTGGTAGCGGGTGGGCTGATAGCTGACATCCGGGATTTCACCGAGGATCCGCCCCACCTTTGCGGTGTCGAAATCGGCGCCCAGATAGTCATGAAATCCGTCCACCGGCCTGTCGGCCTTGTGATCATGCACCATGGTGCCGACGCCGCCGATCAGGAAATCGGGCTCCGGCAGGCCCACCTTGCCGATCAGCGTGCGGATATCATCGACGAGCCGCCCGCTGTTGTAGACCAGGATCGGACGGTCGCTCTTAGGCATGGCCTCGAAGGCCTGCCGGAAGCGGGCCGTCGAACCGTTATCGCCGACAAGCGTGCCGTCGAGATCGGAAGAAAAAAGCCTGATGGTCATGCTCAGTCGCCGTCATTCCAGGGTTCTGCCCAGTCACTGTCCTGAAGCGACTGGCGCATGGGCCGGCCCTCGACCAGCGAGATCAGCTGCTGGGCAATACCGGTCCAGGTGAACAGGCTGCGTGCCTTGTGCGCGCCCATGCGGGCCAGACGGTTATAGAGCCGCTGGTGCTTGAACGGTTTCATCATGATGATGCCGAGGTCGTATTTGTCGAACGAATCGGCAAACAGGGCGTGGCGGCCGAAGCTGATGGCGCGATAAAGACCGCCATTGGTCGTCACCACCGTCGGCGTGCCGGAGGCCATCGCCTCGATTGCCGTCATGCCGAATGGCTCGTAGCGGCTCGACAGTACGAACATGTCGGCGGCGCGATACATGTCCGGCAGGTCTTCGTCGGAGACATAGCCGGAGAAGTGGACCTTGTCTTCCAGCTCCAGCGTTTTTACCTGATCCTTCAGCTCGTTGAGGATCCGGGTTTCCAGTTCGTCCATATCCTCACCGCCAACGGCGAGATGCAACTCGGCATCCGGCACCCGCTCGACCATGACGGAAAAGGCGTCGATCAGAAGATCGTACCCCTTGTTGGTGGCCAGCCTGCCGAGTGCAAGAACCGTCTTGCCCTTGAAGCCGAACTGTTCGCGCAGCATGTTTCGTGAGGCGGCCGAGATCGGGTAGAACCGGTTGTCGTCGTAGCCCGGCGGGATCATGTAAACACGGTCTTCGCGGATGCCGTAGTCTTCAACGAGCATGTCGACCTGGATCGGCGTTGTCGCGATCACACTGTCGCAGGCGCGGTAGATCTTGTTTTCGTGCTTGATCCGTTCGGTGAAGTTGAAGTCCTTCTCGAACTGTTCCTTCTTGTCCGGATAGTCTGTTTCCATCGTCCGCTTCTTCCACAGGCCCAGCGAGTGCGGGGTGTGGAGATGGGGAATGGACAGCGCTTCGGCAAGTCTGAGCCCGGCATAGCCGGCATCCCAATAATGCGAATTGATGAAATTATAGCTCAGATCATGCTCGCGCATGTAGCGTAGCGCGTTTTCGCTCCATTCCAGAAGGTGCTTGTACAGATATTCCTTGGGAATGAATTCCTTGCCGCCGCAGGGAATGCGCACGACACGCACGCGTTCGTCAACCTCATCGATCTCCGGCTGGTCCTCGAAACGGCGTGTATAGATGTCGACGGAAAAGCCGAGCTGGGCGAGTTTTTTTGAAAGTTCTAGAATATAAACAACCTGTCCACCGGTGTCGGCTGCGCCAAGCGGCGGGTCCGCGGCGACATAACCGTGGGTGGAAACAAGAGCGATACTGGGAAATTTATCGGACTCGTTCATGTGAGCCATAATGGGTCCTTCCTTGCAATACGTCGGGTGACATTGCGCAACGGTCGGTTTCAATAGCTAGCATGAGAGCCGCCTGGTGTGAAATCCAAGGCAACGGAAACAGCCGGGCGCACGTCCCGCTTTTTTGCAACGCATCACCGGGGCAAAGGTTCCGAAGAAACTTGAGAAGCATGGTTTTATGTGGAAGATTTGATCCAGCCATAGCTTATGCCCTACAGGAAAAACCATGCAATATAATGACGATCCGACCGGTTTTCTGCGCTCACTGTTTGACGTCGCGGTGGCGGCCGCCGATCCGATGGAGCAGGTTTCTGCTTATCTTCCCGAGCCGCCGAAGGGCCGCACCGTCGTTGTTGGCGCCGGCAAGGGATCTGCCCGCATGGCCGAGGCGCTGGAAGCCTGTTGGGACGGCCCACTGGAAGGCGTGGTGGTGACCCGTTACGGCCATGAGGCGCCGTGCAACAAGATCGAAATTCTCTCCGCATCGCATCCTGTGCCGGATGAAGCCGGTGAGCGGGCTGCGAAACGTATCCTCGAGACCGTGTCCGGCCTGACGGAAGACGATCTCGTGATCGTGCTGATTTCCGGTGGTGGTTCGGCGCTTCTGTCGCTGCCAGCGGAGGGGCTGACGCTTGACGACAAGATATCGATCAACAAGGCGTTGCTCAAATCGGGCGCCTCGATCGACGAGGTCAACTGCGTGCGCAAACATCTCTCCGCGGTCAAGGGCGGGCGGCTGGCCGCTGCGATCCATCCGGCGCGCTGCCACACGCTGCTGATTTCCGATGTTCCGGGGGATGACCCGGCAATCATCGCCTCGGGCCCGACGGTCGGCGAGGCGACGACGGCGGAAGATGCCAAAGCGATTATCAGGCGTTATCGCATCGCGCTGCCGGATCACGTGGCCCAGCATCTCGATTCACCGCTTGCCGCCTGTGTTGCGCCGGATGATCCGCGTCTTGCGCGGGCCGAAAACCACATTATCGCAACGCCGATGATGTCGCTTCAGGCGGCAGCGGAAAAGGCCGGGTCTGCCGGGCTGAACGTGCTGGTGCTTGGCGATACCATCGAAGGAGAGGCAAGCGAGGTCGGCATTGTGCATGCGGGGATTGCTGAGGCCATCCACCATCATGATGTTCCTGTTAGCCGTCCGGCCCTGGTGCTTTCGGGCGGCGAAACCAGCGTGACCGTTAAGGGCGACGGACGCGGCGGGCGCAATGTCGAGTTCCTGTTGTCTCTCGCCGTGCAACTGAATGGTCTGGACGGTGTCTATGCGCTGGCCGGCGATACCGATGGCGTCGACGGACGCGAAGAGGTTGCCGGCGCCGTTATCGATCCCGACACGCTTGCGCGGGCAAGGGAAGCTGGCATCGATGCGCGGGCTTCGCTTGAAAACAATGACGGTCACAGTTTTTTCGAGGCGCTGGATGACCGGGTGGTGACCGGACCGACGCTGACCAATGTCAATGATTTCAGAGCGATCCTTGTGCTTTGAGGCCCCGTGAAGAGCCGCTTGCAGGTATGAAAACTGCAACTTTGAGGCTCAAATGTACGTGCAGATTTACTCTTTGGTAACCATATTGCCACATTTTTTTATGAAACACGCGCCGGCGATTTCCGCCGGCCCTGCTTCATAAGTCTTTGGCTGAACTGGATTACCAATGCACCGTTTGCTGAGCGGCCTTTTCGGCCTGGGCGTTCTCGCGCTTGCCTCATGCGCATCCACCGGACATCGTGATACAACCGCACTGCAGACGGCGCTTGTGAAAACTGAAAAACCGGGTGAAGCCGACATCAGCTCTCCGGAGGCGATCGAGGCCATTGTGACCGGTTCCATCGAGAACGATGCGGCGCCATTGCCGGTGCCGCTGCAGATCGCGTCGATCCACTCGCGCATTGTGCCGGGGGCGGATGCGGCGGTGGCGCAGCAGCCGGTTCATTTCGTTGCTGATGCTGCGCCGCATTATTATCCGCTGACTGGCCGCACCATCTATCTGGATGAGACCCGCGATATCACGCTGGCGCCGAAGGAAGTCGTGCTGACCTTCGATGACGGTCCCGTACCCGCCAAGACGCCGGCGGTTCTGCAGGCGCTGGAGGCGCATGGCGTCAAGGGTCTGTTCTTCATGGTCGGGGAGATGGCGCATTACCATCCCGAAATCGCGCAGCAGGTCGTTCTTTCAGGCCAGACGATCGGCACTCACACCTATTCGCACCCCCATCTGCCGGCACTGTCATTCGCGAATGCGGTTTCCGATATCGACCGCGGGCGGGATGCGGTCGAAACGGCAACGGGAATTCTGCCGCACTTCTTCCGTTTTCCTTATCTGGCCGAAAACAAAAGTCTCGACGAAGCGCTGCAGGAGCGCGGCATGATCCCGGTGGGGATCGATGTCGATTCCCGTGACTACGAGAAGGCCACGACCCAGGAACTGGTAGACCGGATCATGGCAGGGCTCGACAAGCGCGGCGGCGGCATCGTCCTGATGCATGATCTGCAGGGCCGTACGGCGCGTGCGATCGGCCCGCTTCTCGACCGGCTCGAAGCCGAAGGCTACAAGGCTGTCCAGCTGAAATACGGTGTTCCGCCGGAGCCGAAACCCGAGACGCTGATGGCGCGTCTTGCGCGCAATGCCCGGTCTGTGCGCTGACAGTGCGTCCCGCGGTGTACCGCAACCCGGTTATCCGGCTTGAAAAGGGGCTGCCAGGGGGCTAGAACCGCGACGATCCGGCGGATGCGATTATGATCGGCCCGCCACTGATGCGCTGGCCGGGGGCTTCGCTCTCAAGCGGGCAGCGTGCGGGTTTCAGCAAAATGGGAGGCTTCCTTGAGCCATCGTAAACTCTTTCTTCTGCCCGGCGACGGTATCGGTCCGGAAATCACCGCGGAACTTGAAAAGGTCATCGCCTTCATGAACACGAAGGCCGATGCCGGTTTCGAGATCGAAAAGGGCCTTGTCGGCGGTTCCGCCTATGATGCACACGGTGTCGCGATTTCCGATGACGATATGGCCCGCGCCATGGCTGCCGATGCCGTTATCCTTGCCGCTGTCGGCGGTCCGAAATGGGACAGCGTTCCCTACGATGTGCGCCCGGAAGCCGGCCTGCTGCGCCTGCGCAAGGATATGCAGCTTTTCGCCAATCTGCGCCCGGCCATCTGCTATTCGGCGCTGGCCGCCTCTTCGTCGCTGAAGCCGGAACTGGTTGAAGGCCTTGATATTCTGATCGTGCGTGAGCTGACCGGCGGCGTCTATTTCGGCGAGCCGAAGGAAGTCATCGATCTGGAAAACGGCCAGCAGCGCGCCATCGATACGCAGGTTTACGATACCTACGAAATCGAGCGTATCGCAGCCGTTGCCTTCGAACTGGCACGCACCCGCGACAATCGCGTCTGCTCGATGGACAAGCGCAATGTGATGAAGTCGGGCCTGTTCTGGAACCAGGTCGTCAATCGCGTTCACGATGAAAAATACAAGGATGTCACGCTCTCGCACATGCTGGCTGACGCCGGTGGCATGCAGCTGGTGCGCGCGCCCAAGCAGTTTGACGTGATCGTCACCGACAATCTCTTCGGCGATCTCCTCTCCGACGTTGCTGCCATGCTGACAGGCTCGCTCGGCATGCTGCCGTCGGCTTCGTTGGGCGCGGAAGATCCGGCGACCGGCAAGCGCAAGGCGATGTATGAACCCGTACACGGCTCCGCACCGGATATCGCCGGCCAGGGGATTGCCAATCCGCTGGCGATGATTGCCTCGTTTGCCATGTGCCTGCGCTACTCCTTCAACATGATCAAGGAAGCTGAAGCGCTGGATGCCGCGATCGCACAGGTGCTGGAAGACGGGCTTCGCACCGGAGACATCATGGCGGAAGGTTGCCGCAAGGTCGGAACAGCGGCCATGGGCGATGCCGTGGTTGATGCCTTTGCCAGCAAGCTGGCCGCCTGAACAATCCTTTGGCGCCGGTCCTTCCAAACCGGCGCCGATCCTCTAAATTGGTGCGGATGAAGAAAACGCACCGATCTCTCCCTCTCCCCGGCCGGTCCATGCCCCGTCTTTTCCGGAAACGGACAATGGCGGCAACGCCGTTTTCCCTGACATCGACCCGCTGGCCCTGGTTTCTTTTACCGGCGGTCACCATGGTGATCCTGTCCGTTCTGGCGCTGGACGGTCCGGTCGCTGTTGCCAGAGACGCCATGTCGGCCGCTTTCCAGGAGGCCGCAACGGGCCTGACGGACCTGACAACGGCGCCCTGGATTCTGACTGCAAGCGGCATTGTAGCCCTTGCTGCGCTGGGTTTTGTCGCACGGGCGCCGACAATTGCGGCCTGGTATCGTGGCGTACGTCTTTTCCATCAGGCCTGCTATATCTTTGCCACGGTTGCGCTGGCGAGTGCGACGGTCAATGTGGTGAAACGGCTGATCGGCCGGGCGCGACCGACGCTTTTCGACAGTGTCGGCGACCTGCATTTCAAGGTCGGCGGCTGGGCCTATGATTATGCAAGCTTTCCCTCCGGCCATGCCACCACCTCGGGGGCAGTGTTTGCCGCTTTGGCGCTACTTTTTCCCCGGCTTGGTCCGGTTTTCGCAAGCCTTGCCATCTTTTTCGCCTTTGCCCGCGTTGCTGTCGGCGCGCATTATCCGAGCGATATTTCCGCAGGCATTTTTTACGGCGCCTGGATCGCGGTGCTGATGGCCGTGATCTTTGCCCGCTACCGCCTGCTGTTCGCCATTCCGCAAAAGGGGCTGCCGCAGCGGCGATGACGGAGTGCCGGTTGTCCGTTATCCAAGCTCGAGGCTGGTGACGGCAAAGACACCGGCCATATGCAGATCGGGTTTTGTCCCGCGATACATCCGGGCGGTTTCGAACCCTCTGGTCAGGCCCGCAGCTTCCAGCCATGTGATGAAGCCGAGTTGCATCACGGGTACGTCGATATCGATCCGCTGGTCTTTGATGTCGGTAACCAGTCCTGCCAGAAGTGCCTTTGCGGCCTGCGGCGTCTTGGCAAACAACGGCCCGACCTTGTAGCCGTCACGGCATTTTCTGGCGACGCCATAGCCGAAAATCTCACCGTCCCGCTCGATCAGCCGGGCGCTTTCGGCAGCTTCAATCCAGGCCTTGAGGAACGCTTTTCGAGGGGCGGGGAAGAAGGCGGTGTCGAATGCCGACAGGTGGTCCAGGTCCGCTTCCTCAATGCTTCGGCTATCGGCATGGCCGGAACAGAGTGCGGCATCGATCACGCCGCTCCAGCGGGCTGTGCCGTAATCGGAGGTAAACCCCATCCGGGCATAGTTTGGTTGCTGTTCCGGTACGCCGTCGAGACCGATGGTGCGCTTGCCGAGATAGGCCATGGCCTTGTCCCAGACCAGACGACCGTAGCCTTTGCCGCGCATGTCGGGCCGGGTGATGTAAAGCCCGATGAAACCAAAGCCGACGCTATAGGCCACCGCGGAAATGCCGGAGACCATGACGCCGTCAACAAAACAGCCGAAAAAGCCTTCGCGATCAGATGCCTGGAAGGGGGCGGCGTCGGAAATCCCGGGATTCCAGCCTTCGTCCGCGGCCCAGTCGAGAAGGATTTCGATTTCGGAAAGGTCCAGAACACGGATTTCGGGCTGCATGATGGTTCTGTCCTGTTCCGGCTGACGGCGCGTCAGCGCGTGATTGTCTTTGAAAAATGAGCATACGTCGCGCAGCCCGCCAAGAAAAGCCTGATCCGTATGCGGAAGCATGTTGATGGACCTGTTGCACCGTTTGCTTCTGGTCGCGCTCATATAACCGCCGGACGCCGCCGCGATGCCCTATCCGGATAGCGCGCGCCTGCACAATCCGCCAACCGGAACCATGGCCTTAGGTATACCCCTATGAGGAAACGGAAAACGAGTATCTTTGGTCAATCATAGTTACAGATCGATGTCGGCATGAAATGATAAAATAAATAAAAAATATTTATTGAATTATATTAGAAACAAGTGTGATTTAATACAATGTAATTCATATTTTAAAGTCCCATGTATGGGTTGTGTATCGATATTAAATAAATACTTATAGTTTTATATTTTTACGTTATGCAAGGTCTGTCGAATAGCGTTGCCAAGCGGATTTACTGGCTTTGACCAGCGATTTTTCTTTTTTTTCAGGGAACCAAACGTGTTAATCGCGCGTTTAATAAAAGCGTAGCTGCTATCTTGATTGGAAGCGAATGCAGAGGCTTCCGGCAGAGAGCAGAGATAACGCCGCGGCGGATGACTAAAAAACAGAAGAAGCAGTTACCGGACAACGGCTTCGAAAAAAAAAGGATTCGGGTCGAAGTTGAAAAATCTCAGATTGTTCAAATGTTCATGTCATCATCAACTGCGTTTCGGAACGAAGGCCTGTTCTTACTGCTTCCGTCCGACCCCTTTGTATAACCGGAAGCCTTTCTGGATTGTCGTTGTTCTGATTGTTATTCTTGTCGTGCTCAAGCTGGCGGGGGTCGATTACGATCAGGCTCTGCTGTCGGCAATCGAGCCTGGAAATGGCCCGCAATAAGTCCTGACAATCCGGCGATTGCGATGAACCTTGTGGTTCTGATTGCGCCTGGCCGTGTGCTCTTGGAAAATCGGTGATAATAAGGTGCCGGATCAAACCGGACACTCCAGTCCGGTCGCCACATCTTGCGACTGAAAGGCCTGAATTTCATGAATGCGCACCGTAATTCTGTCGAAGCCGTGACGACAGCGATCTGCGAGGATCTTGCATTCTGGACAGAGCTTCGCCGCGACCTGCATGCCCATCCCGAACTTGGCTTTGAAGAAGAACGTACCAGCGATATTGTTGCGAAATTGCTGACCGAAGACGGGATCGCTGTCCATCGCGGGCTTGGCGGAACCGGTGTTGTCGGTACGCTGAGGGCAGGGGACGGCAATCGTGCGATCGGCCTGCGTGCGGACATGGATGCGCTCGCCATGCCGGAAACGGCGGATCGCCCCTATAAAAGCAAAACGCCGGGAAAGATGCATGCCTGCGGGCATGACGGACACACGGTCATGCTGCTGGCGGCTGCGCGCTGTCTGGCGCGCTCGAAGAGTTTTTCCGGAACGGTGCATTTCATTTTCCAGCCTGCCGAAGAAGGGCGGGGCGGCGCGAAAAAAATGGTCGAAGACGGGCTCTTCGAACAGTTCCCCTGTGATGCGGTCTACGGGCTGCACAATATGCCGGGTCTTGGCGTTGACGAGATGGCGGTGGTCGAGGGGCCTCAACTTGCCTCGTCCGACAGCTGGCTCGTAACCTTCAGGGGTACAGGCACGCATGGTGCCAAGCCGCATCTCGGGCGTGATCCGGTCACGGCTGCCGGTCATTTCATCGCGTCGCTGCAGACCATTGTCGGGCGTGTGGTCGATCCGCTTCAGCCCGCCGTTGTCTCTGCCTGTTCGCTTCAGGCCGGCGATCCGAAGGCGCTCAATGTGATTCCGGATATCGTTGAAATCGGCGGAACGGCGCGGGCCTATTCCGCCGAAATCCGTGACCAGCTCGAGACCGAAATCGGCCGGCTGGCGCAGGGCATGGCCACATCATTCGGTATTGAAGCCGACTACCGGTTCATCCGCCGCATACCGCCGGTGATCAACGCGGCGGAACCGACGCAGACCGCCCTGAAGGCAGCCGGAAACGTGTTCGGTGAAAAGCTGCGCACTGCCTTTCCGCCTTCGACGGCAGGCGACGACTTTGCCTTTTTCGGCAATGAAGTGCCGGGATGCTATGTCTGGCTCGGCAATGGACCCGCCATCGATGGCGCGCTCCACCACAACACGGCCTACGATTTCAACGACGACGCCATCGCCTATGGCGCCGCCTACTGGGTGCGCCTTGCCGAAACGGAACTGCCGGCCAATGCGGTGTGATGGATGCCGGGCGATTGATCGCCCGACACTCTAATCGATAATCCTGAGCACCGGGCTTTCCAGCACGGTTCCGGCTTCCACATCGGCAATGCCCATATCGGTCTGGTGCGGACCGGAATTGCAGGCGAGCGTTGCGCCGACCAGCGCCTTGAAGGTCAGATAGGGCGGTTCCCAGTCGGCAATCGTTCCGGCAGCAGCGCGCACCGCTTCAAAGTCGCGGGCGACGGTTTCCAGCGGTGCATCCGAAATCAGGCCGAGAAGCGGAAGCGCCAGAAGTGCTTTCAGTTCGCCACCGGCCACAACGGCCATGCCGCCACCGCTTTCGATCAGTGCATTGGCTGCGATGGCCATGTCATGCGGGTCCTGCCCGAAAACCGTCAGATTGTGGCTGTCATGGGAGACGGTGGTGGCAAAGGCGCCGCGCCATTGTCCCCAGCCGCGCAGGAAGCCGGTTTTGGGAATAGCCGGGGCCTTGCCGTGGCGGTGGATAACGCTGATCAGGCTCACATCATCCGGCGGGACGACGGTGCCGTCGCGGACAAAGGCTTCGGCCTTGCCCCAGCGCGTGAAACGCGGCTGATCGATTGTGGCGATTTCTACCCGGTTGCCGTGGGATCTCACCCGAAAATCATCCGGCGACAGGGCTTCGGCCTTCATCGATTTTCGCAGCGCGTCCGCCGGATAGTCGGCGATCTCTGCCAGCATCCTGCCGGATGAGGCAACGAGCCTGCCATCTGCGATAACGTGACGTGCGGAAAAGCGCTCCATATCCTCGAATACGGCGATATTGGCCCGGCGACCGGCGGCAATAAGGCCGAGATCATCGCGCCTGAGCCGTTGTGCAGCATTCAGCGTTGCTGCCTGCAATGCCTGTACTGGCGGCAGGCCGAGTTCGACAAGCGTGCGGATCAGGGCATCCAGACCGCCTTTTTCAAGCAGGTCGTCGGGGAATACGTCATCGGTGCACAGCGTCAGTGTCTGCGGCCAGATGGCGAGCGATTTCAGCGCCTCGACAAAGCCGGGCAGCAGATAGGGGTGCGAACCCCGCAGCTCGATGGTCAGTCCGGCACGCAGCTTTTCCAGCAGGTCATCGCCGGAGGTCAGTTCATGATCGGAGGAAACGCCCGCCGTCATGAAGGCTGCAAGCCTGTCGCCGGAAAGTCCGCGCGCATGGCCGAAGACCGGCTTTTGCGCAGCAAGCCCGGCGCTGACAATGCCGCTCATGCGCGGGTCGCCGGAAATGACACCCTCCATATTCATGACCTCGGCGATGCCGCCGATTTCCGGTCTGGCGAGCAGTTCGGTCATGATATCGGGGCCGAAATCGGCGCCGGCGCGTTCCAGGCCAGGCGCGGAGGGCACGCAGGACGGGGCCAGAACGATGGCTTCCAGCGGCAGGTCGCGGCTTGCCGCGATTGCCCAGTCGACGGCATCGAGGCCGGCAACATTGGCCAGTTCGTGCGGGTCCCAGACGATGGTCGTCACGCCGCGTGCAAGCATGGCCCGGGCATAGGTTGCCGGTGTCACCATCGAGCTTTCGATATGCATGTGCATATCGATAAGCCCCGGAGAAACGAATGCCCCCGCTGCGTCGAGATGCTGCTTGGCATCGGTGCGGCTGCCGGGGGGCAACACGGCTGCAATGAGAGAACCGGAGATGCCGATATCGGCCTTTCTGAGTTCGCCGGTTGCAACATCGGCCAGCGTGCCGCCTGAAATCAGCAGGTCGAACGGGCGATCGCCGCGCGCGGCGGCTACTGCTTTTTCACGGCTCATCGGCCTGCCTCCGCCAGAAGGGCCGGCAGGATGGCATCATGCGCCGCCTTCACATCGACATCGGTCAGAATCGCGGCGTTGAACTCTGCCTTGTGGGGGCGGGTTTCAACCACGCTGCGCCCGCGCGTCAGCTGTCCTGCCGTTTCGAAAGCAAGGTGCACCTCTTGCCGGGTGACCCATTCTGGATGGCAGAAGGCGACCGCTGCCGCCGGATCGAAAAACGCCATTTCCGTTCGTCCACGCTTGCGGGCGATATCCACAAAGCCCTCGGTCAGGTCGGCAAGCAATGCCGCGTTGCGGCCGGTCTTGCCGCGCAAGGCGGCGACATCGTCCATGTTTATGGTGATCTTCCGGCAGAAATCGAGATCCGCCATGACGAAGGGCACACTGCGCGAAAGCACGATGGCTGCGGCTTCCGGGTCGGCCAGCGCATTGAATTCCGCAGATGCGGTATGATTGCCCAGCGTCACGCCGCCGCCCATCCACACGATTTCGGTGATCCTTGCGGCAAGGTCCGGCCGCGCGAGGCAAAGCGCAGCGATATTGGTGAGCGGGCCAAGCGCCAGAATGCGCTTTTCCCCGTCATCCCGTTCGAGCCAGCGGCAAAGGGCCGCAAATGCCGGAAGGTCGGACGGGAGCGTCGCGTCCGGCAGGCGCATGCCCGCCGTTGGCATGCCGGTCTCGCTGAGAATCGCGGTTGCCGTTTCCGCTGTTCCCATCACCGCCCGGTCGGCGCCGGAATGGACCGGAAACGTCCAGCCGAAAGCGCTGACCGCCCCGGCGGCATTGCGCTCGACCTGTCCCAGCGGCGCATTGCCGAAGGTCAGCGATACGCCGTCAATCGCTTGCCCGCTTGCTGCAACGGTGAGGATTGCGGCGATATCGTCAAACCCCATATCGGTGTCGATCCAGATACCCATGGTTCTGGCCTAGCGCTTCAGCACAACGGCGTCTTCGATGTTCAGATCGAAGGCCAGTTCGGTATCGAGCGGATGGGCGGGCAGGGCGGCATCGACATCGGCCTTGATCTGGCCGAAAGGCGTCGCCAGCACATATTCACGCATCTGCCCGACAAAGGCCGCACCAATAACCGTGCCGGTGAACGGGCCTTCACCGAGACGCACCAGCTGCGGGCGCCAGGCAAGCCCGTTTGCGCCTTCGGGAATGGGCGCGTCGAGACTGAAGGCCTCGCCCTTGCCGTGCAGCTTGCCGTTCTTGACCGAGAAGATGTTTTCAAAGCCGACGAAGTCCGCCACGAAGGCGGATTCCGGCCGGTTATAGATGTCCTCCGGCGTGCCAAGCTGCTCGATGGCGCCATCCTGCATGACAACGATGCGGTCGGCCAGCGACAACGCTTCGGCCTGGTCGTGGGTGACGAACACCATGGTCAGGTTGTTTTCCTTCTGGACCCTTTGCAGTTCGGTCCGCATTTCAAGGCGCAGGCGGGCATCGAGATTGGAAAGCGGTTCGTCGAGAAGCAGCACTTTCGGGTCCATCACCAGCGAGCGGGCGAGCGCCACGCGCTGCTGCTGGCCGCCGGAGAGGTCGGCGGGCCGGCGGTCGGCGTAATCGCCAAGGCCGACAGCCGAAAGACCTGAATTGACGCGCTCGGCCAGAGCATTGCCGCGCATGCCCTTCAGCTTCAGCCCGAAAGCGACATTCTCGAAGACCGAAAGATGCGGAAACAGTGCATAGGACTGGAACATCAGTCCGACCTCGCGCCTGTTCGGCGGCACATGGGTGACATCGCGGCCATCGAGAACGATCTCGCCGCCCGATGGCGTCATCAGCCCGGCGATGGCACGCATGGTGGTGGTCTTGCCGCAGCCCGAAGGCCCCAGAAGCGCAATCAGTTCGCCCTTTGCGATTTCAAGGTTCAGCCGGTCGACGACGGTGTTCTTGCCGTAGGCAAGCGACAGGTTTTTCAACGAGAGGAGGGAGTGTTCAGACATAGCGGGTAAAGCCCAGAAAACGCTCGGCGACAAACACGATGCCGATCGAGAGGAAAGCGAGAAGTGCGGCAAGTGCTGCAACGGAGGGGTCGTAGGTGGTTTCCATATAGCCGATCATGTCGATCGGGAGTGTGCGCACGCCCGGACCGGACAGGAACAGCGAAACCGGAACCTGATTGAAACTGGTGACGAAGCCGAGAATGAACGCCGACAGCACGCCGCCGCGGATATTGGGCAAGACGACGCGGAAAAATGCGCCGGCACGGCTGGCGCCCAGCAGGATTGCAGCTTCTTCGATGTCGGAGCGCAGATTGTTGAGGCTGGCGGACACGACCCGCACCGCATAGGGCAGGATCAGCGCGGTATGCGCCACGAACAGCGCCAGCGTGATCGACAGCGACAGCGGCACGACGAAATAGCGCAGCAGGGCAAGACCGACGATGATGCCCGGCACGATGATCGGCGAGGAGACGATCAGCCGCACGGTTTCCGCACCCGGAACCTTGTAGCGCGACATCGCGTAGGATGCCGGAATCCCGAGCAGGAGTGCCGCCAGCGTGCCGAAAATCGCCAGAAACATCGACATGGCGAAGCTGTCGCGGAAACTCTCGACGGAAAAGACCTTGAAGACCCATTTCAGCGACAGGCCCGGTGGCGGGAAGGCCAGGTTATTGCCGGAGGAAAGCCCCGCCATGACGATGACGATGAAGGGGCCGATCAGGAACACCAGCGTCAGCGCCAGCGGCAGGAAGGTGAAAAAACGCGATCTCATTTGCCACCTCGTGCCGAAGCGATTTTCTTGAGCAGGAAATTGGCCGAGAAGGCCATGGCCATCAGGATGAAGGCGATGACGCTGGCCGAAACCAGATCATTGGCAACGGTGACACGCTGATAAAGCAGCGTTTCCAGCATCAGAACCTTGGAACCGCCGAGAATGGCGGGCGTGATATAGGCGGTCATCGAGCCGGTGAAAACCAGCGTGCCACCGATGATCAGCCCCTCGCGGGTGAGCGGCAGGATCACCTTCCAGAACACCTGAAACCAGTTGGCGCCGAGAACCCGGGCGGCGGGAACGGCATCGCGCGGCATGTTTTCAAGCGCCGATATCAGCGCGATGATCATCAGCGGCAGGAACAGTTGCAGAAGGCCGATGGTCACCGCCGTTTCGGTGAAGAGAAAGCGGATCGGTTCGTCGGAAAGCCCCATGCCGACCAGGGCCTTGTTGATGATGCCGGTGCGACCGAGCAGCACGATCCAGGCATAGGTGCGCGCGACCGGCGAAATCATCAGCGGCAGGACGATGAGGCCGATCATCCGGCCCTTGCTTTTCTCCGGCAGGCTGACGATCGCATAGGCCGTGGCATAACCAATGACGGCGGCGATTACGGTCACCAGCGCCCCGAGCCTCAGCGTTCTGAAAAACACTGTCCGGTTCAGCGATTTTGAAAAGAAGTCGGCATAGGCCGACAGCGTCCACTGACCGTCGATGTGAATGCCCTGCGTCAGCAGGACGATCACCGGCACCAGAAACACCACTCCGGCAAACAGCGCGGCAGGCAGAACCAGCGCCATGGCCTCAACGCGGCTTTGAAACATAAGGTTGCTTTCTCTCTATCAGACGGTACGGGGCAGAGCGGGTGCGGTCAGGTTGCTGAAAAAGCGCCCGTTCCTTCTTGTGTCATGCTCGGGCTTGACCCGAGCATCCATGGACACCGTTTTATGGACCCTCGGGTCAAGCCCGAGGGTGACGCAGGAGGAGGGAACCAGTATCAACAACCCGACGGCGCTTCTGCCGCCATAGCTGTGGCAGACCCGGATGAAGCGGGTCTGCCGGTTTCCGCCAATCTTACTGGCCGACCTTCTCGTTCCACTGTTCCAGCCACATGTCGCGGTTGTCGAGCAGGGTTTCGGATGACAGAAGGTGCAGGTTGTCGGCGGTTTCAGCGCCATATGTGATGTTGTTGGCGACTTCGTCGGACACCACGACCTCCTTGTTGGCGGGGCTGTCCACCAGCTTTTCGGCAAGCTTCGTCTGGACATCGGTCGACAGCCAGAAATCCATGAACTGCATGGCAAGGTCTTCATTGCCGCTGTCCTTGGTCATGACCATGACATTGAGGCCGCCGGTCTGGCCTTCCTTCGGCATTGCCCATTCAATCGGGAAACCCATGTCGGTGAAGCGGCCCCAGGCAAAACGACCGATGGGAGCTGCCCAGATTTCCTCCTGCTGCATCAGCTGCGCGAGCTGGGAGGAACGGACATAGAAGGTGACGAAATCATCGCGATGTTCGGCAACCGCATCGATCGGCGCCGTCAGATCGGGAGCGTCATTGCCGATGGCCTTTCCGAGCATGTAAAGCGACGGCGGACCCTGGTTGGTGGTGACGTTCGGGAATGCGACGCGACCGGAAAGTTCCGGGCTCAGCAGGTCTTCCCAGCTGTCGATCGACACCTTGTCTGAACGGTAGGCAATCGAAGTGGCGTAGAATGTGTAGCCGACGCTCTTGCTGTCGCCGTTCGGGTCCTTGGCTATATCGTAGAGCTTGTCGTAGTTGGAGAGCTTGGAATAATCGATATCGGCGATCAGGCCGGCGCGCGATGCCGAAAGCGCATCGGCCATGGACATGACGGCCATATCGACGACGGGGCTTTCCTTGTTGGCCTCCATCTTGGCCAGCCGCTCGACGCTGTTGCCGGTTTCGACAACGATGTTGCAATCGCAGATTTCCTCGAAGGGATCGTAGACGATTTCCTTGAATTCGTCCTGCGCGAAGGCATAGACGGAAATCGTCAGTGTCTTGTCTGCCGCCGAAGCGGTGCCGGTGGACAGGGCGACAGCGGCAAGAGCTGTCGAAAAGAACAGTTTCTTCATGATTTCAGTTCTCCTTCTGAAGGTATTTGAAAGAGGGGATTTTCCCCTTCTTCTTGAGGTGCCGGCCCGGTGGACCGGCGGGCAGCGAGGGTCATGGGCACGCGGTCAGGACTGGCGCGCACCGTCTGGTCGGGAGAGGTTGAGCCGGCTTCAATGGCCTGCTTCAGCGCGTTGATGGCGATGCCGGCGACGGCCGGCATATCCATGCGCACTGTTGTCAGAGCGGGAATAACGGCGCTTGCGAACATCAGGTCATCGAAGCCGGAAACCGAGGCCATGGCGGGCACCGTGATGCCGGCATTCTGCAGGTGGGTCAAAACCCTGAGCGCCTGCAAATCGGAGACGGTGACGAAAGCCGTGAAGCCGGCCCTGTACCAGGAGAGCGGATCGAATGCCGATGCCGAAGGCAACGACAGGCTGTCCAGCCACACCTGCTCTGTCGTGACATCTGCAAGGGCGGCGCGCGCACCACCGAGGCGGTCATTCTGAACGATGGAATCACGGTTGTTGCCGATCAGCAGAACCTTGCGGTGGCCAAGCTTTTGAAGATGCTCTCCGATCAGCCAGCCGCCGCCCCAGTGATCGGCCGAAACGGTATTGCCCGGCGTGGAGGGCGAATCGATCATGGCCACGGGGCAGCCGATATTGGCAACGCGCGTGCCGCGGCGGGGAACGACGATCATGCCGTCAACGCCCCGGTCTCTGAGATGCCGGATGGCCTCAGTCTGCGCCTTGATGCTGCCGCGTGAATCCGCAATCAGCACGCCAAATCCGGCATCGGTCGCCGCATTTTCGATGGCCTGTGCGATCTGCGGGAACAGCGGATTGCCGATATCGGGCAGGACGAGTCCGATAACGCCGGTCATGCCGGTGCGCAGCGCCCGTGCCGAAACGCTTGGAACATAGCCAAGCTCCTCGGCGGTCTGCTTGATGCGCTTCGCCAGTTCGGCCGACACCCGCCCCTTGCCCGAGAGCGCATTGGACACGGTGGCCGTGGAAATATCCAGGCGGTCAGCGATCTCGGTCAGTTTCGGCGGGCGCTGCTTCATGCGTACGATGAATGATTAAACGATTAAGCAAACATGACGAAAAAAAGGCCGCGTGTCGAGTCTCGCATCCGATTTTTGGCGGGAAAACTGAACGGGCGGCCGTCAGGCGGAGTATGGACGCCCTTGAGCCGAATGATCACGGAGCGGATGAAACACCGCCTTACTGCTCCGGACTGTCGACGATGAGCATGGACCTGTCATTAAAGCCGGGTGGCAGGGGAACGGGGCGTTCAATGGTGACATTGTCGCAGGTCAGGCCGGCGATGTTGCGGGCAAACAGGACCGGCATGCCGCCGGGATAGTCGACAAGGCCGATAACGCGGCCATCGGGGCCCTTGCGCCATGCATTGGCGCGCCCGGCTTCATCCGGCGCGGTTTCAAGATCGGCGGGTGTCGGCCTGAGGTCGTAGGCCCGTGCTGTTCCGAAAACCCCCGGCGCCTGGCGCAGGGAGACATTTCTGATGGTTACATTTTCGATGCCGCCTTCGCATTCCGCATAGAGGTTGATCGCCCCTTCCATCGTGCCGGTGATGTTTTCCGCGACGATATCGCTGATCTTTCCGGCCGGACGGGTCTCGGGCCGCCGGTCGATACTGTTGATCGTCAGTGCCTCGCCCGAGCCCCAGAATCCGGCGGGCGTTTCGCGGCATTCCAGCCGGATATTTGAAAAGCGGACATGTTCAACCGTTCCGCCGTCGCGCGAAAATATGCCGAGCCCGCGATTGGAATCGATGATGTCGCAGTCTTCGAACGTCAGTTCGCGGAACGCGCCGAAACTCTCCGTGCCGACTTTCAGCGCACAGGAGCGCGACAGGACCCTGCATGCGGTAACCGTCACCCGTTCGCAGGTTCCCGCAATGCGGCCGTCATCGCGGAGCGAGGTCTTGAGCACGATGCCGTCATCGGCGGTGGATATGTCACACTCGGCAATGCGCACATCGCGGCATGCGTCGATGACGATGCCGTCGGTATTGGGCATGCGCCGGTCATTGTCCACGCGCACGGCGTGGACCGAGACATGCGTGCAGTTGACGAAATGCAGCGTCCACATCGGAGAATTTGTGACCGTGATGCCGGAGAGGCTGACATCACTGCAGCCGTCGAGGACCAGCAGGCGGGGTCTGAACCGTGCCGGAATGCGTGTACCCATTTCGGCATCGTCGCCGGTGACGAATGCTGCGCTGTCGGCCATGATGCGGCCTTGGCCGGTCAGCGCGATCCGGCTTGCGCCGGACGCCGAGATCATCGCCCGGTCGCTTTCTTCGGCGAACACAAAAACGCGGCCATAGCTGTCGTAATCGGCATCGAAACAGAGTTCGGCGTTCTTTTCGAGCCGCAGTTCCACATCGGAGCGCAGCACAAGGCCCGCGCTTTTATGCCGGCCGGTCTCCAGAATGACACGGACCGGCCCGGTGGCAGCGGTGTCGATTGCCTGCTGGATGCGGGCCGTTGCCGGTGTCGTTTCCGCCGGAATCCGTATTTCGCGCAGTTTCGGCATTCTGTTCCTCCAATAAAATTATTTTTATAATGCCTCTGCGGCAGTTATTTCGATCTCCGTATCGATCTCTAAATCTAGCCTGAAAAAATGCAATTTGTCCAATTGCGACGATTGAGAAATATTCGGTTTTCTTTAAGATAGAATAGAAAAAATTTCATGATTGCGTAAATCGGCCGTTCGGGAGGGGATGCTGGCAGAATTTTCGAAGATCGCGCATCTCGTGGCGTTGCTGGGGGAGCGCATATTCACGGCCACCCGGATAACCGTCGATTTTCGGTTCAGCGAGGGGCCGCCGGAAAAGCGCGACCACATGCTTGCCGGGCCATGGCCTGACTGGACGGACGTCGCTGCCGATACGGTCTGGGGCGCGCCGCAAAGCTATTTCTGGTTTGCCGGTCGTGTCACCGTGCCGGAAGAGCTTGAGGGCAGGCGGATATGCCTCGGTGTCGAGGCGATGTTCGGCCGGGTCATGGGGCGTTCGGACCCGCAATGTCTGGTCAGGGTCAATGGCGAGATCGTCCAGGCGGCCGATTATAACCATCGCGAAATCCTGCTGACTGCGGCCGCGCGGGCGGGCGCGGTTTTCGATATCATGATCGAGGCCGGTACGATCGAGGATCGCCGGCAGCTTGGTTTTGGCGGGCGTCTTCTTGTGCATGATCTCGCGGTGGAGGCGCTCTACTACGACCTGCGCGCGCCGCTTGATGTGGCCGAACATCTCGGTGTCAACGATCACCGCCGTGATTTCATTCTCAAGACGGTTCATGACGCGGTGAACGCGGTCGATTTCCGGCCGGGAAACCCGGAGCGCTTTTCCGCCAGTCTCGACAGGGCGCGTAACATCGCAGACCGGATCTATGCCGCTGCGGATACCGAAATCGCCCCGCATGTCACGGTCACGGGCCATACCCATATCGATGTCGCCTGGCTCTGGCGCATCCGCGAGACGCGGCAGAAAATGGCGCGCTCGATGGCCACGGCGCTGCATTTGATGCGCGAATATCCCGAATACCGCTTCATGTATAATCAGGGCCTGTTGCTTGATTATCTGGAGCAGGATTATCCGGCGCTGTTTGCCGGCATTCGCGCGCAGCACAAGGCCGGCCGGTTCGAGATCGAGGGCGCGCTCTGGCTGGAGCCGGATGCCAATATCACGGGTGGGGAGGCGCTGGTGCGCCACGTGCTGCGCGGCGTTCGCTATCATGAGCAGAAATTCGGGGTGCGCCCGCGTATTCTCTGGCTGCCGGATACGTTCGGTTACAGCGCGGCCATTCCGCAGATCATGAAGCTTGCCGGGCTTTCGGTGTTCGTGACCCACAAGATGTCGTGGAACGATACCAACCGCATGCCGAATGAAACCTTCTTCTGGCAGGGGATCGACGGCACGCAGGCACCGACCTATTTCCTGACCACGCAGTCTGCCGACAGTGCCTCGATCAACACCACCTATTGCCCGGACCTGAAGGCGAGCCATGTGATGGGCGCCTGGCGGCGCTATGCACAGAAACAGACCAATGACGAATTGTTTCTGGTCTACGGTTTCGGGGATGGCGGCGGCGGGCCGACGCGGGAGATGCTGGAGCATATCCGCCGCATGGAACGCGGCATTCCCGGCTGCCCGAGAGTGTCGCAGGGTTTCATGGCCCCCGTGCTTGAGCGTATCGTTGGGCGCATGCATGCAACGCCATCCGATTACCCCGTCTGGGTGGGAGAGCTTTATCTCGAGTTTCACCGCGGCACCTTCACCTCCGTTGCCAGGGCAAAGCGCGACAATCGGCGGGCAGAGGCCATGCTGCGCGAGCTTGAGACGCTGGCTGTGCTGTGCTGGCGCTCCGGCAGCGCGGATTATCCGTCCGATGAGCTTGCGGCTTTGTGGGATATCGCGCTGTTGAACCAGTTTCACGATATCCTGCCGGGTTCGTCGATAGGGCTCGTTTATGACGACAGCGCCGAGGATTATGCGACCTTTTTCGCGCATGCAGAACTGCTGCGCAAAAGGCTTGCCGGCACGCTTGCCGGAAAAGGCGAGATGCTCGCGGTCAACCCGTTTGCCCGGCCGCGCGGCGGGCTTGCTGTTCTCGATGCCGATGGGCCGGTCGAACTTGCCGGCCGCGCTTCACAGACGGTGGTGTCTGCCGATGGCGCGCGCCGGCAGGCGGTGCCGGTTGATCCCGTTCCGGGGCTTGGCGCATGCCCGCTTGCATTGCGCTCTGCCGAGTCTGTGGCCTGTGGCCCGACGTCTCTCCATGTGTCGCCGGGGCTTCTGGAAAACGATCACGTGCGTGTCGCATTCGATGCAAAAGGGCGGCTTTCATCTTTTGTCGACAAGGCAACAGCCCGCGAATGCCTGAAAACCGGCTGCGGAAACCGGCTTCAGGCGTTTCGTGATCTTCCCGCGCAGTATGATGCCTGGGATATCGACAGCAATTTCGAAGATCAGGTGTTTGAAATCGATGACCTCGTCAGCGCCGCGGTGGCGGAGGCCGGGCCTTACCGTGCGGCACTGCGCCTGGAGTGGGCCTATGAAAGCTCCCGTATTGTCCAGATTGTCTCGCTTGAGGCCGAAAGCGCGGTCCTGACATTCGATACGTTCATCGACTGGCATGAACACAATACGCTGGTAAAGGCAGCCTTTCCCCTTGCCGTGCGCACGGCCGAGGTCGAGGCCGAGATCCAGTTCGGCCATGTCGCCCGGCCGACCCATGCCAATACCAGCTGGGATCAGGCGCGGTTTGAAAGCCCGATGCATCGCTGGGTTTCGCTGTCGGAGCCCGGCTTCGGCGTCGCCTTTCTCAATGATTGCAAATATGGCTATGACGCCCGTGACACGACGGTGCGGCTGACGCTGCTGCGCTCCCCGACCTATCCGTGGCCTGAGGCCGATCAGGGCGAGCACCGCTTCCGCTATGGCATGATGCCTCATCACGGCATTGACGGTTCGGCAGTCTCGATGGCGGCGGAAGCCTTCAATCATCCATTCAACCTGATCGAAGGCGAAGGGCATCCCGGTTCTTCCGATCCGGTTGCGCCCGTGACTGTCGATAATGCCGCAATTGCGATCGACGCTGTCAAACGTGCCGAAGATGGCGACGGTCTGGTGCTGCGGCTCTGGGAGCGTCACGGTGCCTGGCAGGCGGTCAGGCTCGAATTTGCCGACGATATCGTTGCGGTGGCGGAGACTGATCTGCTGGAAGAGGCAGGAGAGGCGCTTGCTCTGCAGGAGCGGGCTGTCATCCTCAACTTCGCGCCGTTTGAAATCAAGACGCTGAGACTGAGAGGGAGGCACTGACCTTGGAAGTTTTCACGCACCGGATCACCGATTTTCCCGGTGGCGATAAATCCTTTATCGAGGTTCCTTTCGATGTCGGGTCAGACATTGAGCGTATCGAGGTTTCCTATGTGTTTCCGACGGGCGCAGAGGGCAGCGTCATCGATATCGGCCTTGCCCATGAAGGGCGGATCCGTGGCTGGACCGGTGCCGAATACGGGCACATCTTTGTGGCTGAAGACCATGCCGCGCCCGGTTACAAGGCCGGTCCGCTTGACGGTCGCTGGCATGTCGTGCTTGGCATTGTCCGGGTCGGACCGCAATGCTGGGTCGATCTGTCGATCCGGCTGGTGCCGCGCCGTGCCCGCTGGCTTGCCGGCGAACTGCACAGTCATACCGAACATTCCGACGGCGGTGTTCTGGCTGGTGAGGCGGTTCATCGCGCACGCATGTCCGGCTGCGATTTCGTGGCGCTGACCGACCATAACACCACCGCGCAGAACCGGGTGAAGCCGGATAATCCCGGCATTCTGGTGATCGATGCCATGGAGCTGACAAGCTATTGGGGGCATACGAATTTTCTCGGGCTTGCCGATCCGGTGGATGACTGGCGGTGTTACACACCGGAAGACGTGCCGATGAAGATGGCCGAGGCGCGTGAGAAGGGGGCGACGATTGTCGTCAACCATCCGTTTCAGGCCTCTGCCGGCGGGCGCTGGCAGTGCGGGATCGATGTGCCGCTTCATGCACTGGAAATCTGGAATGGGAACTGGGCGCAACACAATGTCGAGGCGGTGGCCTTCTGGCAGGAGCAGCTTGCTGCCGGAAAACGGCTTGCCTGCACCGGTGGCAGCGATTTCCACCTGAAGAACCGACGCCGCCATGGTCGCCCCGCCAACCGGCTTCATGTGGCGACGCGCTCTGTCGCCGGCATTCTGGAGGCCGTGCGTGCGGGCGCCAATGTCGTCACGTCGGCTCCGGATGAAACCATGGTGTTCCCGCTTGACAATACGCCGATGTTTGGCGCTTCCGGCCGGAGCGGGCAGGCCGTCGGTCTCGGTTTCGAAGGTCTTGCCAGGGGCGATGAAATCCGGTTGATTTCCCGGGCAGGCGTGATCCGGATAATAGAGGCGGAAAGCGAGATACAGGTTGTCGAGGCACCTCTTGATGGCGGCTTCCTGCGCACGGAAGTCTGGCGCGGGGATGTCCCGTGCCTTTTCAGCAATCCGATCTATGTGGACTGACGACGATGGCCAAGGGCGAAAAGGTCGGCATGCGCGAGGTTTCCGAACGCGCAGGTGTGGCGATTTCAACGGTGTCGCATGTGCTGAATGGCACGGCGCCGATCTCGGAAGAAGTGCGCGCGCGCGTGCTCGATGCCGCCCGCGAGCTTGGCTATCTGGCGCGGCGTTCGGCGCGGGCTTCGGTCAATGCCGTCAACAAGGTTCTGCTTGCCGTGCCCGAAGATGCACTGCCCGACAGCGACGTCAATCTGGTTTCCTGGACAATCCTCAATGCGCTGACCCGCGATTGCGAGGCGCGCGGCGTGCGCCTCGTGCCCCATACGCTCGGCCGGGATGATCCGGTCGGGGCCGTGGATGCGGCCGCGCGGGCGGCGAAAGTGGATGGCATCATCGTCATCAATGACGACCGCAGTGCGCTTCTCGACACGATTGGCCGTTCCGGCATGCCAGCCGTGCTGATCAATGGCGAGGACCCGAACATGCACATCGACAGCGTGACCCCGGGGAACCGGTTTGCCGCGCTGAAGGCCGCCAAGCTGATGATGGACAAGGGGCATTTACGGATCATTCACCTGACATGGACCGGCCGCAAGACCGTGGAGCGTCGCCTCGACGGATTTCTCGATGCCTTTCGCGAGCGCGGCCTGCCGCTCGAGGATGCCATTATCGTCCCGGCGGCGGGTTTCGAGCCGCAGCACGGGGATGAGGCGCTGTCGACCTGGCTGGCGGCGCATCCGGATCTCGGCGGGGCAACCGCGCTTTTCTGTGCCGCCGACAATCTTGCCTTCGGGGCCATGCGCGCGCTCAAACGTGCGGGATACCGTGTGCCGGAGGATATTTCGGTCATGGGGTTCGACGGCGTGGCGCTCGGGGAGCTGCACAGCCCGCCGCTGACCACCGTTTCCGTTCCGCTCGAACAGTTCGGCCGGTCTGCGCTTGACCTTCTGGAGGCGCGCGCCAACAGCGGCGCGATGCCGCGTGCCGCCCACCGTCTTGAGCTTGGCTGCGATATCGTTCTGCGGGACAGTGTTGCCGCAGTCGATCCGAAGGTGTTCAAATAAATAGATAAAATTTTTTTCATGATTTGAAATGGAACGTGTTCCATGTTTCTGGAATTTTTTTATTGCTAAGGCCGGGGTACGCCTGCTAAAAAGAGACCGGAATTGATGTAAAGTTCGGTGATTGGGAGTTCTCCGTACTGTTCAATCTTTTGATGGGAGGGAATTTATGAAAAATTTTTTATTATCGGGTCCGCTGATGCTGACCCTTCTTGCGGGAACGGCTCTTCCGCAGGCAGCCTTTGCCTTTCAGGAAGCGCCAATGCTGAAGGCCCAGGTGGATGCCGGCGAGCTGCCGCCTGTCGACGAGCGTCTTCCTGTCGAACCGTCCGTGGTCGATGCCGTTGAAGTCGGCCAGTATGGCGGCGTATGGCACCGCGCCTATCGCGGCCCGGGCGACCGCTGGGGGCCGACCAAGCTGCTTGAGGAGCGCGTGCTGAAATATGTGCCCGACGCCGAGGGCAATATCTCGCTGGTTCCCGCCTATATCGAGAGCTATTCGGTCAATGAGGATTCCACCGAATTCACCTTCACGTTGCTTGACGGGCTGAAATGGTCCGATGGCGAGCCGGTCACAACCGAAGATGTCGAATTCTGGTACAAGGACGTTTTTCTGAACAAGGCGCTGACGCCGACGATCGATCCGACCTTCGCGCCGGGCGGCGAGCCGATGAAGCTCGAGGTCAAGGATGATCGCACCTTCACCGTCAGCTTTGCTCAACCTTATGTCTATTTCCTGAACATTCTGGCGAAGGATTCGACCGGCGAGCCTAGCCTCGACCGCCCGTCCTTCCTGTTTCCAAAGCATTATCTGAGCCAGTACAACGATCACTATGCGAACGAGGATGACCTTGCCAGGGCGGCAGAGGAATTCGGCGTTCAGCGCTGGAGCGATCTGTGGGGCTCCAAGGGGCCGGTCACCTCGTGGTGGCAGAACCCGGATCTGCCGGTCATCACCGCCTGGAAGATCGAAACGCCGGCCCCCGGCAATGTCGTTACCATGGTGCGCAATCCCTATTACTGGGCCGTCGACCAAGACGGCAATCAGCTGCCCTATATCGACCGGATCGAGCACCGCCTGTTTGAGGCCGCGGACGCATTCAATCTGATGATCGTCCAGGGGCAGATCGACATGCAGATGCGCTACGTCAATTCGAGTGACTTCACCTTCTTCAAGGAAAACGAGGACAAGGGCGGCTATCACGTTGCTACCGGAAAATCGGCCAATGTCTGGTCCTTCGTTCCAAACCTGAACACGACGGATGAACAGCTGAACACGCTTTTCAACAACAGGGATTTCCGTCATGCGCTGTCGGTCGGCATTGACCGGGAAACGATCAATGAGCTCGGCTTTGCAGGCCTTGGCGAGGCGCGTTCCGTTTCGCCGGTCTCGGGGTCGCCCTATTTCAATGCCGACTGGGAAACACACTGGGCAGAGTATGATCCGGACCTTGCTGATGAGCTTCTGGACGGGCTCGGCCTGACCGAGCGCGACGACAGCGATTTTCGCCTTTTGCCCAACGGCCAGCGCCTGCAGATCGTGGTGGAAGCCTATCAGGATTATGCCGCGCCGATTCTTGAAGTTGCGGCCGATTACTACAGCGATATCGGTATCGAACTGCTGCCGCGCATCATTGACCGCACCCAGTGGGACGACAATCGCGACAACAATAATTTCCAGCTTCAGTACACGCCGGTCGACCGCCTTTCGGTGGTTTCCGCCGATCCCCGCAACATGATGGGCAATGACGGCTACGCACAGCAATATTACGCCTGGTACGAAACCGGCGGGGAAAGCGGCATTGAGCCGCCGGCCGATGATCCGATCCGCTCGATCTGGGCCGACTGGGAAAAGGCGTCGGTTGCCAGCTCCGTCGAGGAAGCGGATGCCGCTCTCAATGACCTGATCGGTACATTCGTCGAGGAGGGCTATGTCATCGGCCTGGTCGGCGAAGAAAAAGCTCCGATGATCGTGAAGAACGACTTCATGAACGTTCGAGACGGTCTCATTCAGGACGATGTCACGCGTGGCATTGGTTTTGGTCAGACCCAGCAGTTCTGGATCGACCAGAGCCAGCAGTAACCGAAAGACGAAGCTCCCTCCCGAGCAAGGGTTCCGCGATCATGCGGAGCCGGCCGGCCGCCCGTTTGGTCACGGGCGGCCGGTGGGTGGCAGTGCGGAGAGCAGACGATGGCAAACTTCCTCTGGAGACGGCTTTTGTGGGCAATTCCCACCCTGATCGTCGTTTCCTTCATATCCTTCATTATCATTCAGCTTCCGCCGGGAGACTATGTCACCGCCTATGCCGCCGAACTGCGCAACAGCGGCGAGTACATCACCGCCGCTCAGGAAGAGGCGATCCGCACCCGGCTCGGGCTGAACGATCCGATCCTTGTTCAGTATGTGCGCTGGATCGGCAATATCGTGCTGCATGGCGATTTCGGGCAGTCCTTCCACTGGAATGCGCCGGTTTCCGATCTGATCTGGGGACGGTTGGCGCTGACGCTGCTGCTGTCCTCGCTGTCGCTGGTCTTTACCTGGATCATCGCCATCCCGATTGGCGTCTATTCGGCCCAGCGGCAATATTCGCTTCTGGATTACGTGTTCACCGTCTTCGGCTTTCTCGGCAAGGGGATCCCCGATTTCCTGCTGGCGCTGATCCTGATGTGGATCGGCTTTGCCTGGCTCAACATCGATGTCGGCGGCCTGATCTCGCCGCGTTTTGAGGGCGCGCCGCTCAGTCTGGCGAAGATCGGCAATGTTCTGGAGCATGTCTGGATCCCGATTGTGGTTCTGGCAACCGGCGGCGCGGCCGGCCTCATCCGGGTGATGCGCGCCAATATGCTGGATGAACTGGGTAAACCCTATGTCGAAACTGCCTATGCGCAGGGCCTTTCCGAGCGGCAGGTGGTCTGGGGCTATCCCGTTCGCGTGGCCCTCAACCCCTTCATTTCGACAGTGGGGTGGGCCTTGCCCGCGCTGTTTTCCGGAGACGTGATCACCGCCGTCGTGCTCAACCTGCCGACCACGGGGCCGCTGATGCTGCAGGCACTCAAGATGCAGGATATGTATCTCGCCGGCGCCTTCATCCTGATCCTCAGCATCTTCACCGTCATCGGCACGCTGCTGTCCGACATCCTTCTCGCGTGGTCCGACCCGCGCATCCGCTACGCGTGAGGACGTCATGACCTACGAAACCTCAGTTTACGCAGAAGAAAACGAACTGGCGGCTGCCGAGCAGAGCATCTACACCGCCAATTCGTGGAAGCTGATGTGGTGGCGCTTCCGCCAGCACCGGCTTGCACTGATTTCGCTGATCTTCCTGGTGCTTGCCTATATCACGGCGATCTTTGCCGAAATCATCGCGCCCTACGCGCCCGATTCCATCGAAAGGCTGGAAACCTTCGTACCGCCGCAGATGGTTCGCTTTGTTCACGACGGTTCGCTGACGCGGCCCTTTGTCTATGAATTGAAACGCACACGTGATCCCGAAACGGCGCGTGTCTCTTATGTGGTCGACAAGTCCAAACCGCTGCCGATCCGGTTTTTCGTGGAGGGCGAAAAATACAGGTTCTGGGGCATCTGGAAGGCCGATCTTCATCTCTTCGGCATCGATGCGCGTCGCCAGAAGGTCAATCTTCTGGGCACGGATGCGCTGGGGCGCGACCTGTTTTCGCGTCTGGTCTATGGCGCCCGCGTCACGCTTTCGGCGGGGCTGATCGGCGTGTTCTTTGCTTTTGTGCTCGGCCTCTTCTTCGGTTCGATCTCGGGCTATTACGGCGGCTTTGTCGATACCGCTATCCAGCGCATGATGGAGTTCATCCGCTCGGTGCCGACGATCCCGTTGTGGATGGGGCTTGCCGCCGCCTTGCCGATCGCCTGGGACCCGCTGTTCGTCTATGTGCTGATCACCCTCATCCTGGCGCTGATCGGCTGGACGCATCTGGCGCGTGTCGTGCGCGGCCGCTTCCTGTCGCTGAAATCGGAAGATTATGTGATGGCCGCGCGCCTTGCTGGGGCTTCCGAATATCGCGTGATCACCAAGCACATGCTGCCGGCGATGACCTCCTACATCATTGCGGCGATGACGCTGGCCGTGCCGGAGATGATCCTCGGCGAGACGGCGCTGTCCTTCCTTGGGCTGGGTCTGCGCCCGCCGGTCGTCTCCTGGGGCGTTCTGCTGCAGGATGCGCAGAACCTCCGCTCCATTTCGCTCGCCCCCTGGCTGCTTGCACCCGGTCTTGCCGTGGTCGCGGTCGTGCTGGCCTTCAATTTCCTCGGTGACGGCCTCAGGGATGCGGCCGATCCTTATGGACAATAGGTGTCTGCCATGTTGGACAAGACGAAGAATACAATGCCGCCGGAACGTCTGCTGCAGCTCGATGATGTCGAAGTGGCCTTCAAGACCCGCGACGGGCTGGTCAAGGCCGTCGACGGCGTCAACTACCACGTCAATCGCGGCGAGGTTCTGGGCATTGTCGGCGAGAGCGGCTCCGGCAAATCGGTGACGGTCCGGGCGATCATGCGGTTGCTGGCCCGAAATGCCGAGGAGGGCAGCGGCGAAATCCGCTTCAACCCGGACGGCCATACCGAATACCGGCTGGACGGGCTTTCGCGCGACAGCCGGCTGATGCGCAGGCTCAGGGGCGGGCGCATCGGCATGGTGTTTCAGGAGCCGATGACCGCGCTTTCGCCGGTGCATTCGATCGGCACCCAGATCATGCGCACCGTCATGCTGCATCGCCGCGTGAGCAAGGATGAGGCGCGTGCGCGCGCCCGTGATCTTCTGGCGCGCGTTCAACTGCCGCAGCCCGAACGCCTGCTCGACAGCTACCCGCATCAGCTTTCCGGCGGCATGCGCCAGCGTGCGATGATCGCGCTCGCGCTTGCCTGTGATCCCGCGCTTCTGATTGCCGACGAGCCGACGACGGCGCTCGACGTGACCACCGAGGCGCAGATTCTCGAACTGCTGAAATCGCTGCAGCAGGAACTCGGCATGGCGATCGTGTTCATCACCCATAATTTCGGCGTCGTGGCCGATATCGCCGACCGGGTGGCGGTGATGTATCTCGGCCGGGTCGTGGAAACGGGGCTGGTCGATGACATCTTCTATCGCCCTCAGCACCCCTATACGCGGGCGCTTCTCGGCTCGATTCCGCGCCTTGGCCAGAAGAAACAGCGCCGACTGAGTGTCATCAAGGGCTCGGTGCCAGACCCCTACAACATCCCCTCCGGCTGCGTGTTCCACACGCGCTGCGATTATGCCGATCCATCGGTCTGCGCTGCCAGAACGCCGCCGCGCGTGCCCTTCGACCGGGGCCAGGAGGCGCTCTGTCATTTCGCCGGAAAACTGCCGGAGGCCGGAGCATGAGCGAGGCGAACACCATGACAGCGACCATGCCGGATGACGTGCTGATTTCCGTTCGCGGTCTGAAGAAGCATTTTACCGTGAAGGGCGGGCGCAAGGGGCGCGAATTGAAGGTTCTGCGCGCCGTTGACGATGTCAGTTTCGACATCCGCAAAGGCGAGACCTTCGGCCTTGTCGGTGAAAGCGGATCGGGAAAATCGACCGTCGCGCGGCTTATCCTGCGCGCCTATACGCTGACCGACGGCCAGATCCTGTTTCGCGAGAATGATGGCAGGGTCGTCGATATCTCGGCAATGGGCGACAAGGAATTGCGTCCGGTCCGCCGCGAAATGCAGATGATCTTCCAGGATCCTTATTCATCGCTCAATCCGCGCATGACGCTGCTCGACCTGATCGGAGAGCCAATGGTGGTGCATGGCTATTCGAAGGACGAGATCGCAAAGCGGGTTGGCGAGCTACTGTCATTTGTCGGGCTCAGGCCCGAATACGCCTCGCGCTATCCGCATGCCTTTTCCGGCGGCCAGCGCCAGAGGATCGGCATTGCCCGGGCGCTGGCGCTCTCGCCGGCCTTTATCGCGGCAGACGAGGCGGTGTCCGCGCTCGACGTTTCGGTGGCCGCCCAGAACATCAATCTTCTGCAGGACCTGCAGGAACAGTTTCACCTGACCTATCTGTTCATCACCCACGACCTCGGTATGGTCGAGCATATTTCCGACCGGATTGCGGTGATGTATCTCGGCCAGATCGTGGAACTGGGCGAGACCGACCGTTTGTTTTCCCGCCCGCGTCATCCCTATACCGAGGCGCTGCTGGGTGCGGTTCCGCAGCCCGATCCGCGCAAACGCTCTGCTGAAAAACGCGGTGTTCTGAAGGGCGAGGTGCCGGATGCCTCCGACCCGCCGTCCGGCTGTGCCTTTCATCCCCGCTGCGCCTATGCCACCGAACGATGCAGCCGCGAGAAACCTGAACTGCGCAACGTCGATGGTCGTGACGTACGCTGTCACCACGCTGAAGCGCTGACCCTGCAGGGCGTGGGCGAGGATCAGGGGGCGGACGCATGAGCTTGTTTTCCCCTGCCGAGCCCGCGCCGCCTGAAGGCGCGCGGGACGATGATCACGATCTGGTGGAGCGGCTGAAGCCGGTGCTGATGCTGGACAGCGCGGAACCGGCACCACCGCTGGCGCTCGGTTACAGCGTGATCCGCACGGCCGGAAAGTCTCCCTCCTCGAAATTCCATATCGTCCCGCTGCCGGGCGGCATGGTGATCGAATATGCGATCTGGCACGACTGGGATATCCAGCATCTCTACGATCTCGAACATGTCTGGGTGCATGTCGATGCTGGAGGCGCGGTTGCCCGGGTGGAAGGGTCGATGCATGGCATGCGGGTCGCCATCGACGACGGCGGTGGCTTGCCGGAAATGCAGGGCACGCGCCCGGTGCTTTATGTGGAGCCGGGCAAACATGCGATCTGGGGTGTTTCACGCATCATGCGCTTTATCGCCGGTGCCAGGATTGCCGAAATGTGCGGCCCTGATGCGGGTTCTGGCGGTATTCACCTGGGCAATACCTTTGCCGAAAACGGTGCATGGTCGGCAACCGCGGAGCAGCACCGTCTGGCGCGGCTTGCCATGAAACGGGCGGCCTTCGTGCCGCGTTTCGATTTTCCCGCTCCGGCTGCCGAGCCGGCCCTTGTTCCATGGACGGCGCTGGAACACTGGATCCCGAAACGGATGCAGGCGTTGATTTCAGCGCTTTCCGAGACGGTGCCGCATCTTGAAGCCATCCTTCTCGATTGCGGCGATACGCTGATCGACGAGGCTACGGAGGTCAAACGCCCCGGCAGTGAGGTTGTCATCACGGCAGAGGAAATCCCCTTCGCCATGGACGCCGTTCGCGCGCTTCATGAGCGTGGCTACAGGCTGGCGCTGGTGGCCGACGGGCCGCGCGAAACCTTCGAGAACATGCTGAAGCCGCGCGGTATCTGGGCGCTGATGGAAGCCCATGTGATCTCCGGCGATGTCGGCGCGCACAAGCCATCGCCGAAAATGTTTTCCGCAGCGCTTGCCGGGCTTGATCTGCAAGAGGCTGCGAAGCCGCATATCGTCATGGTTGGCAACAATCTTTCGCGTGATATCTGCGGCGCCAATGAATTCGGCCTGATCAGCCTGTTCGTTGCGTGGTCGAAGCGGCGGTCGCACCAGCCCGCCACGCCGCAGGAAGCGCCGGATTTCCGGATCGACCGTCTCGACCAACTGGTGGCGATGATCGAAGCCATAGAACTTGCCTTGCCAGAAAGGGAAACAGCCCATGAGTGATGCTGCGCGTTTTGCCAGCCGCACCGGCGAGACGGTAACCGCCTTTGCGCTGGGGCCGCTTGAGGCCCGTTACTATCCCGGCGCGGTGACGCGCGGGACGGACAATGTCGACTACAAATTCATCAACGGTTTTGTCGATGTCGGCGAACTGCCCTGCCGGACGGCGCTGCGTCAGGAAATCGCAACCCGCACGGTTGCGTTGGAAGATGATTTCGAGATCGTTTCGACCAACCTGCCGGGCTTTAACCGGCGGCTCGAATTTTCCGGTTTCTGGCATCGCCCGACACGGCTTTCCCGCTGGGTGCGCACCCGGCTGGTTGCGCCTGAAGCCGGGCGCTATCCGTTTCGTCTGGCGATCTGCGGCGGCGTGCATGTTTTTGTCGATGGCGTACGGATAACCGCTTTCGAGCCCTATACCCGCAACGAGGTGCAGGAGACTGAACTGGTCCTGCCGCTTGCCGAAGGCGGCTCCGATCTGGTGATGCTGGTCGAGGAGATGGCCGAGCGCGATACCAATTATTTCGCCGAACTGACATGGCTTGGCGCGGGGACGCTTTTTGCCGAAGTGCCCGGCAATGCCGACGGGCAGTCGCTTGAAATGCTGATGGATCTTGCGCGCGCCATTCGCCCCGCCGGGATCGTCTGCGGTGAAGGCGACAACCTGAGGCTTGTCGTCGACCGGCCGGCCGAAACCGCCGTCACGGTTGAGGCAAAGGTGCGCCAGAGCGTGCACATGCGCCACCTGCCGCCACTGTTCGAGGCCGTTTCGACACTTGAGAGGGGCGGCACGCAGGTGGATTTCGAATTGCCGCGCGACCTTCCCGATGGCTACCACGAACTCGATATCGCGTTCTCGCTCGGCGAAAGCCACATCAGCCGTCATATCGCCTTTGCACTTCTGCGCGATGAGACGCCGCATCAGCTTGCCGGCGACCTTGCCGCGCGCAAGAAGGCGGGGCTTTCCTATCTGGCAGACAAGGGGGAGCTCAGGGTCGGGCGGGTGCTGGCGCGCCTCGCGCTCGGTCTTGATCTTGACGACGGCGACCATGCCGCACTCGATGACACGCTCGACGCCATCGATACGCGACGGGACTGCTCCGATTTCGTGATCGTGCCGCTGTTGTGGATTTATGGCGAATATCGCGAAGCCCTTCCCGAGGCATTGCGGACACGGATCGAAGCAGCGATCCTCGGATATCGCTACTGGATGGATGAACCCGGCAATGATGCCATGTGGTTCTGGAGCGAAAATCATGTCCTGTGTTTCCACATTGCCGAACTGATCGCGGGGCGGTTTTTTGCCGATTCCACGTTCACCAATTCGGGGCTCACCGGCGCGGAACACGCGGCTCTTGCCGAAACGCGGCTGGAACGCTGGTTCGATGCCATTGAGGCGGATGGTCTGGCGGAATGGAATTCGGCGGCCTATTACCCGATCGATTTCATCGGCCTTCTGGCGCTTCAGCACTTTGCCCGGGACGGTTTGAAACGGCGGGCCGAAACGGTTCTCGACCGGCTGTTCACGATGATCGCGCTTCATGCGATCAACGGTGTTGCCGCTGGCACGATGGGCCGGGCTTATGACAAGGAGTTGCGCGCCGGGCCGCTCAGCGAGCTTGCGCCCTTCGCCACCATCGCTTTTGGAACGGGCTGGTTCAATCGCGGCGTGGCCGCGCTGCCGATGTTTTGCGCCGGTGATTATCGCCCGCCGGACGGGCTTGGCGATTATGTCGCGCCGCCTTCGGGCAAGGCCGTTTGCGCACACTACGTGCAGGGCTATGGACGCGCGGCGCAGCTTGCGCTCTACAAGACGGTCGGCATCCAGCTTTCGGCAAGCATTGATGCCGCCCCCGGCGCCAAAGGGCATCAGCAGCATCTTGCCGACGTGCAGGCGGCAGGTCACCCGATGGCGCGCGTGTGGGTCAACCATCCAGGCGCCGATGATCCCTGGGGTTCCGACCGGCCTTCCTACTGGGCGGGAAACGGCGTCATGCCGCGTGCCGGGCAGTATCGAAACTGCTGCCTGCTGCTGAGTGACCTTGGCGAGGCCCCGCGTCTTGCCTTCACCCATGCCTATGCGCCGCTTGCCGTGTTCGACGAACATATTGCCGGACCGGACTGGCTGGTGCTGCGTTCGGCCGGCAGTTTCATCGCCTTGAAGGCGACGGGGCCGATCGAACCGGTTCTTGAGGGACCGGGCGCGGGGATTGAACATCGCGTCCACGGAAAGCGGACCGGATGGGCAATCACGGTCGGGGAGCTGGCCGGTGCGAACCTCTCCGATGTCGCAGCGCTTGCCGACAAGACAAGGCTCAGCCTCGATGACAATTCGCTCGGCCTTTTATGCGAAGGCCCGTTCGCGCCGGCACTGCGGCTTGATTGTCGCGACGGCCTGTTCGTCGCAGGTCGCCACAGACCCTTTCCGACAACCTCACAAACGCCCGATATTGGCTGGCTTGCGGCGGCTGCCGTACCGGCATCGAACTGAAAAGACTTGAACACCATGTATCATGACAGACAGGAACTTCTCGGCCACCTTGCCAATGTCGCCACCGGCCTATCGCGGATCCGCGGCATCAATGAAACCGCGCCGATTGCCGAAGGCACATTCTCGATCCAGTTCGATGAATGGGACTGGGAGATCGGTGTCGGCGTCTACGGGCTTTATCGCCATGCCTGCCAGACCGGTGACCTGGACCTGATCAATGCGCTGGCCGACTGGTATGACTGGCAGATTTCGCGGGGTCTGCCGCCGCGTCAGGTGAATTCGACAGCGCCGATGCTGGCGCTTTCCTTCCTGATCGACGATGTCGAACGGCCTGAATGGGAGGCGCTGGTCAAGGACTGGGCCGAATGGCTGATGATCAGCCTTGCCCGCACCGAGGACAATGGCTTCCAGCATGTGGTCAAGGAGCGGATGAACGACGGTGAGTTGTGGGACGATACGCTGTTCATGACCTGCCTGTTTCTGGCACGCGCCGGAAAACGCTTCGACCGACCCGACTGGGTGGAGGAGGCGGTCTACCAGTTTCTGATCCACGCCCGCTATCTCGGCGATGCGAAGACCGGGCTGTGGTATCACGGCTGGACCTTCAACGGGCGCCACAATTTTGCCGGTGCCTTATGGGCGCGCGGCAATTCCTGGATCACCATCGCGATCCCCGAACTGTTTTCCATCGTCGGCGATTTGCCGCGCGCCACCCGCCTTTATCTCTCCAACGTCCTTGCCGCGCAGGTCAACGCATTCGCCAAGCTGCAGAATGACGACGGTTTCTTTCATACCCTGCTGGACGACCCGGGATCGCCGATCGAGGCTTCGGCAACGGCAGGGATTGCCTATGGTATTTCCCGGGGGATTTCGCTCGGTATTCTGCCCGAGGATATGCGCGCCGTTGCCGAACGGGCCTATGCCGCCGTTCTCACCTGCATCGGCGATGACGGCATTGTCGCCCATGTTTCGGATGGAACGCCGATGGGCCATACGCTCGACTTCTACAGGCAGATCCCCGATATTCCCGCACCCTACGGGCAGGCGTTGACAATGCTGATGCTGGTCGACGCCATTGCGCGCACCGCCAAAACCTGAAGCAAAGCGAAGCTTTCGTGGCGCGCTCTATGTGTTCCGGCGCTCGATGAGGTAGATATGGTCGCACGCCATCACGACCTCGTCGCGCTGGTTTTTGACCCGGACTTCCTCTGTCACGCGGCCGTAATCCTTCCGTTTCGGATCGTCCTCGCATCGTGCAATGGTCAGGACTGTGTGGATCGTATCGCCGATGAAGACGGGTTTGGGGAAACGCAGGCGTTCATAGCCATAGGTAAACGAAAGCGGATTGATCTCTGAAGCCGACAGGCCGATGCCGATGGCAAAGGTCATGGTCCCGTGGGCGATGCGCTGGCCGAAGGGACTGTCCTTCATGAACTCGGCATCCATATGATGGGGGAAGAAATCGCCCGTATGGCCGGCATGGACGACGAAGTCCGTCTCGGTGATCGTTCGTCCATTGGTGCGGCGTTCCTCGCCGACGGCAATATCCTCGAAATGGCGTGGACGCTCCATCAGAAACTCTCCTCAAACAGGCTGTTGATCCGGGTAATGGCTGCATGGGCGGTTGCGCCATCGCGCAGAAAATCGTTAAGCGCCTCTGCCGCCTGCTGCTGAAACCGCATGTAACCGTTGTGACGCGGGCGCAGGAACGAGGTCTCCAGCGTTGCGCGCGTGTTGCGGTAGAAGTCGTGGGTCTTTGCGTTGACCGCGTCATCTCTCCAGCCGGCATCGTGGCCGGGCTGGCCGCCGGCCTGCGGATAGAGCCCGGACTGGACGTTTCCGCCTGCGACCCAGTAGGCGTAGTCGATGGCAGCGTCACGGTGTGCCGAAAACGCCGATACGGCGATGCCGGTGCCGCCGAGCGCGGAGCCGTACGGTCCGTTTTCGCCAAGGGCCGGGATGTCGGTGAAGGTCAGCCGATGGGGGCGGAAGCCGTCCATGGCGTAGTTCACATAGCCGTAAATATAGGGCGAGAGGGCAGCAGCGGGTTGCGGTGCGGCCAGCGCCTCGAGCACGGCAATCGGATCCATGGCGAAGTTTTCCGCCGGCACCATGCCTGCAAGTGCGGCAAGTCGCTCATAAACGGCAATGCCGTCGTCGAGCGCAATCAGCGGGCCGGGGCCGTCATTGCGGCAGGGCGTGCCCGCGTTTGCGGCCAGCGTGAAGAAGGTCATCAGATTGTGCGGCGGGCGCAGCGGCAGCAGTATCCGGCCTTCCGCTGCCAGTGCCATCAGGCTCTCCCAGTCATTCGGGGGCGCGGAAATCAGATCGGCGCGAAAAGCCATGACCTGTGCCGCCGCATCGATCGGAAAGGCCCATTGACGGCCATTATAGCGGTAGCTCGGATAGGAGGCCCCGACCGATCCTTCCTCCAGCGCTGCCCGTTCCTGCTCGCGTCCGGCCACATCAAGCGGCGCAAGGCAGTCTTCCGCGGTAATCTGGCCGACATGCGGATGATCGATGACGATCAGGTCATATTGGCGTGCCAGTTCCTCGACGGGAAAGCTTTCGAAATCCTGCAGGCTGCGCTTGTCCCATTCAATCGAAACGCCGGTTTTCGTCAGCCACATCCGGGCGCTTTCCACCATCGGGTCAAAACCCCGCGGATGGTTCCAGGTCATGCCTTTCAGTTTTGTCGTCACAGGCCGAACTCCGCTCGGATTGCCGCGCTCTGCTCACCGATTTGCGGTGCGGCGCGGCGGGTTTGCATGCGCTGGCCGTCGACCCTGAGCGGCGAACGCGTCGTGCGGATCGAGACGCCATCCTCGCGTGTCACCGTCTGCAGCATGTCGAGCACCTTGAAGCCGGCATGGTTCATCAGTTCCGGCCAGTTAAGAACCCGGCTGCACCAGACATCGGCCGGTTCCAGAATGGAGAGCCAGTGATCGGTTGTTTCCGTCTCGAGGTGTTTTGCAATGATCCGCTTGATGTCGTCGCGGCTGGTAAACCAGAGGTCGGGTTTGCCGCGATAGGGGGCAAGCGCTTCCAGTTTGAGCACATCGGCGAGTTGATCGATCGGCATCATGGCAAGCGCCAGATAGCCGTCAGCCGTCGGGTAGACGCCGTAAGGCGCGGAAAGATAGGCATGGGCGGAGCGGTAGGCGGAGCGCTTCGGCGGCCGTTCGCCATCGTTGAGGTGCGTGGTCAGAACCTCGAACTGGAAATCGATCATCGCTTCCAGCAGGCTTGTTTCCACATGCGCGCCCTTGCCGGTGCGGCCCTGGCGGACCAGCGCGGCGAGCACGCCCTGCGCCAGTGCCGCACCGGCCAGCATATCGGCGATGGCAAGGCCGAAGGGAACAGGCCCCTGACCATCATCGCCGTTCAGCCACATCACCCCGGAGCGTGCCTGCGCCAGCAGGTCCTGTCCCGGCCGGTCGACCCAGGGGCCTTCATCGCCATAGCCGGTGATCGAGCCGTAGACGAGGCCGGGATGATCGGCCTTCAGCGTTTCGTAATCGAGGCCGAGCCGCTCTATCACGCCGGGGCGGAAATTCTGCAGCACGATATCGGCCTTGCCGATCAGCGTCTTCAGCGCGGCGAGATCATCCGGGTTCTTCATATCGATGGCGAGGCTTTCCTTCGATCTGTTGATCGCATGGAAAATCGTCGAATCGCCGCCGATCTCGGTGTCGGACAGGTAAAGCCGGCGCGACAGGTCGCCGAGACCCGGCCGCTCGATCTTGATCACCCGCGCGCCGAGATCCTGCAGGCGCAGCGAACAATAGGGGCCGGAGAGAAACTGGCACATGTCGAGCACCAGCACGCCGGCAAGCGGCAGGTCGGTATTATCTGCGGTCATGGTTTTTCCTTGATCGGGGTCGCGGGGCGGGCGCTGCTTTCGTAAGCCGCCTCGACCAGCGCCATGGTCTTCCAAGCATCTTCCACGTTTGTCACCAAGGTCTCGTCCTCGCCGGTCACGAAACGCTGGAGATTGTTCATCACGCCGATGAAGGCGTGCGGAAACCAGGTGCCGGAAAGCGGAATCTGTTGCCACTGACCGCCCCTGGCGCAGAACCAGAGTTCATCCGGAACACCCTTGGGGTAATCGAGATTGACGCCCAGCGTGGTGATGGAGACGCCCTCGGTGCCTTCGAAACGGAAATAGCAATCCTGAAATTTCGGGCCGAAATCATGGTTGTGATTGACCGACAGGACAGCGCGAACTGGGGCGGGATAGTCGAGGATTGCGGCGGTGCGCGATTGCGAAACCGTCGTATCGGGATGGCCGAGCGTTTTCGCGTGGATGCCGGCGGGATCTCCCAGAAAGTGGCGCATCAGATCGAGATAATGGATCGAATGCAGAAGAATTTCGACCCGCTCCATGCCTTTCAGAAACGCCCAGAGGTGCCACGGCGTCATGGTGTTGGCATGCAGTTCAACATCGACCAGTTGGCCGAGCGCACCGCTTTTGTAAAGGTCGTGGATGGCGAGCATCATCGGCGAGAAACGAAGCTGGAAATTGACGGCAGCCGTCAGCTTCTTCGCCCGGCAGGCCTGAAGGATCGCGGTCGCCTCGGCAAGGTTGCGTCCCATCGGCTTTTGCAGAAGCGCCGGCGCGCCTTCGGGCAGTTGCTCGATCACGCCCTGGTGGGCGACGGGTGGCAACGCCAGATCGAAGACGGCATTCTCCGTTGCTGTCGCCTCTTCAAGACTTGCATAAGGTGTGATGTCCCATTCGGCTGCAACTGCGCGGGTGCGTTCTGCATCGAGATCGAACACGCCGGCGACCGGCAGGCCGGCCATGCGATAGGCGGGTAAATGAGCATCGGTGACGATCGAACCGCCACCGATGATGACAATTGGGCGCGGCGAACCGGCCGCCGCCCAGCTTTGTGCCGGGTTGCGAGACATTTCTGACAACCTGCTCCTCCTTCAGGCGAGAGTGTCATTCTTATGTAAATAGATTATTCAAATTTGGATTGATTGCAAGGGGCCGTATGGGGGAGCGCGTGTTTTCCTTCCGCTCGCTGTGTTTCATCCGGCCGCACTCGACAAGCTTTCCGTTTCGCACTACGAAGCTCCGGTTTCTCAACCACCGCAAAATGCGCCGTGCAGTCTTCGTGGCGCTGATCTGCTTGTCGCAGCGCCAACAATGAAGAGGATGACCATGAGCGAATTGCCTCCCTGTCCCAAATGCCAGTCCGTTTACACATATGAAGACGGTGCGCTGCTGATCTGCCCCGAATGCGGGAACGAATGGTCGCCCGAGGCGGGCGAGAGCAGCGAACCGGAATTCCGTGACGCCAATGGCAATATCCTGACTGATGGCGATACGGTCACCGTCATCAAGGACCTGAAACTCAAGGGCTCCAGCCAGGTTCTCAAGGTCGGCACCAAGGTGAAGAATATCCGTCTCGTCGACGGCGACCACGACATTGACTGCAAGATCGACGGCTTTGGCGCAATGAAGCTGAAATCGGAATTCGTGAAGAAGATCTGAGGGGCGTTGCGTCCGTCGGGGCAGGAGAGACGACCGGTGCGATCTTTTTCCGGTGTGCTCGGCCTGCTCCCGCCTCACATGAGAATATTATTCTCATCTGAGTGGGCTTTTAAATGTGAATGGCATTCAAATGAGTTTGCCGAAGGCTAACCGGTTTGATCGATTTCCACTCGAGAATCATTCGGATATGGCTCTCGGTATCGTTGCGTGTTCTCGATGAATATGATCATGTGATTTTTGCAAGTCGTAGAGGCTTTATTACGTCCCCTTTTCAATGAACTGTGCTGTGGTCGTTAGTATCCATGCCGGGGCAGATTAAGTGAAATCATGTGTGGTGATATGCTGCCGCTACGCAAAAGATTGCTCCGTGATAGGAAAGTTTTATTAGCGTGTTTGATGGCCTGTTGTGGTTTCATCATTGCGCTTGGTCATGATGTTTTTGCCAATCCGGACCGTCCGATCATAGATCATGTCTTCCACGGAGTTCTCGCGGCCATCGGTGGGTTTCTCGCAGGCTACCTGTTTTCCGGTTTGCTCGGAAGAACCGGCTGGAGGGGGTGGATCGTATCGTTTCTTGGTGCGTGGGGTTGTTCGGCAATTGGAGGCTTTATCGCGGGGACGCTGCGTTTGCCGGGAATCGGCTCCTTTTTTGGTTTTCTCACCGGAGCGATGTGGTTCGTGAATATCTACACAGGCATCCTCTGGATATCCGTGTTCGTTCTGATGCAGTTTGCCGCCATATCGATCAGGCGTCGGAGCTAGCAAGCGGCTGCGGCCTTTGCACGTGCATTGCCAGGCATTGTTTGACATGGACTGTTTGTTTTGACTCTGTAGGCTCCAGTCTTGCCCTCAATCGAGATGGAACACGTCTTCCATCTCGATCCACCATTCGCCCTCCCTGGCCGTATCAAGCGGTTTCTGGCAGGGCATGCAGACCGACCACCACTCCTGCGTTTTCGGATCGGCGGCCATTTTCGCCATGTCGGCTTCGTAATCCGTGCCGGTATATTCGTAGTAGGAAAACAGCAGGTTTTCCGGCTCGCGCAGGAAAATCGTGTAATTCCGGATATTGCACGCCTTGATCATGTCCAGAATTTCCGGCCAGGCATTGGCGTGAAGCCGCTTGTATTCGGCAATCTTGTCGGCATTGAGCGTCAGAACCATTCCGATACGCTGCATGGGGTCCTCCCTTTTCAGCATGTCTTTTGAACTTGGCGGTCGCGATTGTCTCGCGTTCTAGAGCGTTTCAATCTGAAACGTCCTAGAGGCGGTAGACCTTCTCAGCATTGCCGCTGAACAGCTTTTCCTGTTCGTGCGCGCTGGCATCCGCGACGATTTCCTTCGATGCAGCAACCCAGTCCTCAAGGCTTGCATGAAGCGTGCAGACCGGAAAATCCGAGCCCCAGACCACGCGGTCGAAGGTGAAGGTATCGATGACGTGGCTGACATAGGGGCGCAGCCCCTCGATGCTCCAGTTCGCGCCGCCATAGGCAATCACGCCGGAAATCTTGGCCGTCACATTGGCCAGTCTGGCAATGTCGCCGATCTGTTCGCGCCAGGGATCCAGCCCGTTATTCTCGATATCCGGCACGCCGCAATGGTCGAGCACAAACTGCACCTCGGGGCATTTGCGGGCAAGGTCGATGGCCAGCGGAAGCTGGCGGGCCTGCACGCAAAGATCAAAGGTCAGGTCGTAGGCTGCAAGCCTGCGGATGTTTTCAACGAATGTTTCAGACTGCGAGAGTTCGTCCGGCATGATGTGCAGCACGCGGCGCAGCCCCTTGACCCCGTCGATTGCGGCGATGCGTTCCAGATAGGCGGGAAAGTCCGGGCTTTCCGGCCGTCCGGCGGCAATCGCGCCGGCGATCCTGTCATGGGCGCCGGTGATGAAGGCGGTCTCCGCCTCCATGTCGCTGTCGGCAACGTCAACCTCCATATGCACCGCCTTTTCGATGCCGAGCTTTTCGGCACGGGCGAAATAGTCTTCCGCCGTCATTTGGCGGTCGAGGGCAGGGGCGTCCTTCAGCCAGGGATAGGAAAAGCGGTCCTTGTAGACGAGGTGGAGATGGGTATCGATGATGCGCATGGTATCCTCCCTGTTGCCCGTCCTCTCCGGGCTTGATTTCAATGCCGTTTCCGCCCTCACGCAAAGGCGTTGAAATGGCTTATTCCTCCGTGCGGCCCTTTGACAGGCTGGCTGCTGCCGCACGCACCAGCTTGAGTGTATGGGCCTGGTCCTCGCTGCTGTTGCGGTCGCGCCGCTCGGTATAGGGCGAGGTGATGACGGCCATCACCGTTCCGAGCGGGCCGATGACGGGGGCCGAGACATTGGTAACACCCGCGATCTGTTCGGATACCATCAGTGTGTAGCCGTCCTTGCGAATGGTTGGCAGCCGGGCCTCGATCTCCGGCGTCAACACCTCTCCGGCCCCTTTCAGCATCAGGGCCCGGTTTTCGGGAGAGGAAAAGGCCAGAAAGACAAGGCCGGAACCGGTCGAGGTCAGCTTGAGCCGGGTGCCGACCCGCACCGCGAGTGTCCAGTAGCTTGGGGCATCCACCTGTGCGACGACGATGGCCGCGTTCCGCTCGAAGACCACCATGTGGCACGACTGTCCGGCTTCCTGTGCGACCTGCTGCAGGAGCGGCATGGCCTGGTTGACGAGGCGCCTCAACGGCGGGCGGGCATGCACCAGCTCGAACATCTTCAAGGTAATCTCGTAGCGGTCCTCCGGTGTACGGCGGATATATTCGCGCCGCACCAGCCGGTCGAGCATGCGGTAGATCTCGTTCGGGGTGCGGCCGAGCGACTTGGCAATTTCCGCCTGGCTCAGCGAGCCGTCCGTTTCCGCGAGCAACTCGAAAATATCGAGTCCCTTGTCGAGGGCAGGGGCACGGTAACGGTCGGATTCATCTGTGGTCATGGTCGGTCCTCAAGCGGCGGGCGATGGCCTTCACCCTGAAATTTCTGCGAAACTGCCGCCCTTCCTGTCCAATATCAAGAGCGCCGTTGACGGCTTCGCCTAAATGGTGCTTATATACAAATAGACTTTTCAAATATGGAGGATCAAGTCTTTTCTGGCTTGAGTTATTGAGGAGGAGAAACATGCGAATGAAATATCTGAAGGTAAGCCTTGTTGCCTGCTGCGCTTTGGGCGGCCTGACCACTGCCGCGCATGCGGAGGATTTCGATTACGGGAGTTTTCCCGATTATACGCTGCAGGTTAAGCTGATCGGCGGCACGCAATACGAGAAGCTCTACACCCGCATTCCCGAGTGGGAAGAAATGACCGGCGCCAAGGTCGAGATCGTATCGTCGAAGAATCACTTCGACCTCGACCGTGAGATCAAGCAGGACATTGCCGCCGGTGACATTTCCTGGTGCGTGGGCTCCAATCACACCAGCTTCGCCCCGCAATACGGCAATCTCTACATCGACCTGAAGGACCACATTCCGCAGTCCGAACTCGATAAATATGTTCAGGGCACGCTGCAGGCTTCCACCGTGGATGGCCGTCTGGTGCAACTGCCGCGCGTGACCGACGTTTCCAACCTTTATTACCGCAAGAGCCTTTATGCCGACCCTGCAAACCAGGAGGCCTGGAAGGAGCAGTACGGCACAGACCTGGCGCCGCCGAAGACCTTTGACGAGTTCCGCGATCAGGTGATCTTCTTTGCCGATCCGCCGAACCTTTACGGCACAGCCTTTGCCGGCAAGGACGAAGGCATGTCGGGCCGGTTCATGGAAATCCTGCGCGCCAATGGCGGCGATATTTTCGATGAGGACATGAAGCCCGTCTTCAATTCCGAAGCCGGTGTGGAAGCGCTCCAGTGGTTCATCGACATTTATGATGCCGGTGCGGTTCCGGCCGGTACGGTCAACTACACCTGGGATGATATCGGTCAGGCCATGGCCGCCGGTCAGCTTGCCATCGATCTGGACTGGCCGGGTTTTGCGGCTTTCTTTGCCGATCCGGAAGCTTCCAAGATTTCCGATGACCTCGGCTATGCGGTTTCGCCCGTCGGAACATCCGGCAAGCGCGGTGGCTGGTCCGGTTCGCATTCCTTCTCCGTCACGCAAGATTGCGACAACAAGGATGCCGCCGTCTCCTTCGCCGTGTTCATGACCAATGATGAAAGCGAACTGATGGAAGCCAAGGCCGGCAATCTGCCGACCCGCACGGCCACCTATGACGAAGTGGTGGCGTGGTTCAACGCCAACGGCAAGGAAAACCTCGCCGAGATGTTCACCGTGTGGAAGGAATCGCTTGCCGATGCCCGCACGCCGCCGCTGATCCCGGAATGGATTCAGGTTTCCAACGTGCTGTGGCCGGAACTGCAGGCGGCCATCGTCGGCGAAAAGACGCCGCAGGAAGCGCTTGATGATGCCGCCGAGGAAGCGACCTACATCATGGAAGACGCCGGCTATTACTGATTGCCGGGCGTGAGCATTCGTCGCCGGCCTTGGCCGGCGGCCTCTCCAGAACCTCCACTTGCGTCATGCTCGGGCTTGACCCGAGCATCCAACCCTCGGGCCGCGAATGTGGCTTGGGCTTATTCGAACGAGGTGTTGCAAGGCACAGGGCAGCAGGGTGGCACCGCTCGCGTGGCGATGTGATTGGATCCTCGGGTCAAGCCCGAGGATGACGCGGGAGGTAAAGGTCTGGTGCCAACCACCAGGGCGTTTGAAGCTTTCGTCGGAAGGCAATATCGCCCTCGTCTTTTGTTTTTCACGCGTCCGGACGGAAAAGCGGTTTTTACTTTTCCCGGGCGCACTTCAGTGACCTTTTATGGGCGTGACATGAAATTTCTCAGGTCGCCGGCGGCGACGCCGTATCTTCTTCTTCTGCCTGCCATCGTCGTCATTCTGGCGGTGGTGCTGGTGCCGTTGCTTGTGTCCTTCTGGACGAGCTTTACCAGCTACAACCTCGTGCGACCGGATTCGCTTTATAATTTCGTCGGCCTTCGAAACTACAAGCGTCTTTGGGGCAATGACGATTTCTGGTGGGCATTCGGGCGCACCGTGGTGTTCATCACCATCGCGCTCAATCTCGAAATGGTCATGGGGCTCGGCCTTGCGCTTCTGGTCAACCGCATCACCTGGGGCCAGCGCACGCTTCGCACCATCATGATGTTTCCGATGATGTTTTCGCCCATCCTCGTCGGCTTTCAGTTCAAATACATCTTCAACGATTCCGTCGGTCTGGTGAACAATGCGCTGTTCTCGCTCGGCCTGATCACCAGGCCCATTCCGTGGCTGGTCAATGGCTGGCTTGCCAATTTCTCGATCATCGTCGCGGAAATGTGGATGTCGACATCGATTTTCGCCATCCTGCTGATGGCCGGTCTTCTGGCAATGCCGAAGGATCCGATCGAGGCGGCCAAGGTCGACGGCTGCAACGCCCTTCAGGTGTTTCGCCACATCACTCTGCCGTTCCTGATGCCGTTCATCTGGATTGCCATGACCATCCGTTCGCTCGATGTCGCGCGGGCCTATGACATGGTGAAGATCATGACCAATGGCGGGCCGGCCGGACGCACGGAGCTGATCTGGACGCTGATGACACGCACCGGCTACCAGAACTCGCAGATGGGCATGGCCAATGCCATGGGCTACATCTCCATCCTGCTGTCCATCGCCTTTACCATCATGTTCTACCGCAATCTTTCGAAGGCGCGTGTCTTCATGGGAGGGGCCCAATGAGCAGCGCAATGACGATTGAAAAGCCCTGGCAGCGCTGGCTGCTGAGACTGACGCTGTTCTGCGCAATGATGATCCTCGTCGTGCCCGGCGCCTGGGTGGTGCTGACGGCCTTCCGCCCCAATGTCGAGGTCATGGCGCGCCCGCCGATCTGGATCCCGCAGCAATGGACGCTCAATAACTTCCTCGGCATTTTCGGGCTTTTGCCCGAGCGCCAGCAGGGCCTGCCGGTCACCAATTATTTCATCAATTCGATGGTGATCTCGCTGACCTCGACCCTTGTCGCCATTCTCGTCGGCATGATGGGCGGCTATGCCTTTGCCCGCTACCGGTTCAAGGGCAAGGGCGCGCTGTTTTTATCCTTCATGCTGTCGCGCACGGTGCCGGGCGTGGCGCTGTCGCTGCCGCTCTTTATTCTCTGGAGCAAGATCGGGCTGATCGACACCAAATTCGGGCTTATCCTCGTCTATATGGCGATCAACATCCCCTTCACCATCTGGCTGACGGACGGCTTCTTCCGGCAGATCCCGGCTGACCTCTCCGAAGCCGCCCAGATTGATGGCTGCACCCGCTGGCAGGCGTTCTGGAAGGTGGAGTTTCCGCTGGCCCGTTCGGGGCTGGCATCGGCCGGTATCTTCGCCTTCCTGACGGCATGGAACGAGTTCGCGCTGGCAAGCCAGCTGACCCGCACCACCGCGTCAAAGACCATGCCGGTCGGGCTGATGGATTTTACCGCCCAGTTCACCGTCGACTGGACCGGGATGAGCGCCATGGCGGTGCTGATCATCATCCCCGCCCTCATTCTCACCTTCATCGTACAAAAGCATCTGATTGCCGGACTGACGTTCGGTGGTGTGAAAGGATAATCCCGTGGCCGAAGTGCACCTTTCCAAAATCGTCAAGCGTTATGGTTCGCTGGAAGTCGTTCACGGCATCGACCTTGAGGTCGCGCATAACGAATTCGTCGTTCTCGTTGGCCCGTCGGGCTGCGGCAAGTCGACAACGCTGCGCATGATCGCCGGGCTGGAGGAAATCTCCGGCGGCGAACTGAAGATCGGCGATCGTGTCGTCAATTCCCTGCCGCCGCGCTCGCGCAACATCTCCATGGTGTTCCAGTCCTATGCGCTTTATCCGCATATGACCGTGCGCGAAAATCTCGGTTTCGGGCTCAAGATCGCCGGCATGACGCCGGAGGATATCAAGCCGCGCGTCGATGAGGCCGCGGGTATTCTGGGGCTGGAAAGCTTCATGGACCGTTTGCCCGCCAACCTGTCCGGCGGCCAGCGCCAGCGTGTGGCCATGGGCCGCGCCATCGTTCGTCATCCGGATGTCTTCCTGTTCGACGAACCGCTGTCCAACCTCGATGCCAAGCTCAGAGGCCAGATGCGGGTCGAGATCAAGAAGCTGCATCAGCGGGTCAAGACAACTGTCATTTATGTCACCCACGACCAGGTGGAAGCGATGACGCTGGCAGACCGGATCGTGATCATGCGCGACGGTTATGTCGAGCAGGTCGGCACCCCGACCGAGGTGTTCGAAAACCCGGTCAACACATTCGTGGCCGGTTTCATCGGCTCCCCGCCGATGAACCAGCTTGACGGCGTGGTGGAGGCCGATGGCGCCCGGCTGGAAGACGGCACGCTTGTGCCTCTGCCTGCCGATATCGCGCCGAAGGTTTCCGAAGGGCAGAAGGTCGTGGTCGGTTTCCGCCCGGACGCATTTGCGCCAAAGGGCCATTCCCTGCATCCTGAAGACCGCTCCACCGAAATCAGCCTTCCGGTGACGATTTCAGAACCGCTCGGCACGGAGACCATCATTTACACCCGGCTTGGCGGCAAGGAGGTTCAGGCCAAGATGCTCGATCCGCACCCGCTGGAAGATGGCGAGACGCTGACATTCACTCTCGACCTCGAACGCCTGCATGTTTTCGACGGTGAAACCGGCCGAAGCCTGCGCGCCTGACCAAAAAGGAAAATCACATGACCGACCTTTCCGGAAAAACCTGCTTTATCACCGCAGCCGCGCAGGGCATTGGCGCGGCCTCCGTCATGGCCTTTGTAAAGGCCGGTGCGAAGGTCATTGCCACCGATATCAACGCCGAAAAACTGGCCGAACTGGAAAACGTGGAAGGGGTGACCACCCGTGTCCTGAACGTGCTCTCCGATGAGGAAGTGACGGCAGCGGCTGCAGAAACAGGCGGCGTCGACATCCTCTTCAACTGCGCCGGCGTGGTTCATAACGGCTCGGTTCTGGACATGCCCGAAGGCGACCTCGATTTTGCCTTCGACCTCAATGTGAGAGCGATGGTGCGGACCATCCGCGCTTTCCTGCCCGGCATGCTGGAGCGCGGCGATGGCGCCATCATCAACATGTCGTCCGTTGCATCCTCGCTGAAGGGCGTGCCGAACCGTTTTGCCTATTCCACCACCAAGGCCGCCGTTCTCGGCATGACCAAGGCAATTGCCGCCGACTATGTGACGCGCGGCATTCGCTGCAATGCCATATGCCCCGGCACGGTCGACAGCCCCTCGCTGCAGGAACGGCTGAAGGCGACCGGTGATTATGAAAAGGCGCGGGCCGATTTTATCGCCCGTCAGCCCATCGGCCGCATCGGCGCGCCGGAGGAAATCGCCGATCTCGCAGTCTATCTTGCCGGTGCGACCTACACCACCGGTCAGGCGCATGTCGTCGATGGCGGCTGGACTTGCTGAGATATCGAACGCATTTTAAAGGCTTACCGACATGACCACGATAACGGGCCTTTCGGTCCATGACCTGCGTTTTCCGACCTCCGAAAAGCTCGACGGGTCGGATGCGATGAACCCGGACCCGGATTATTCCGCTGCCTATGTCATCCTGAAAACCGACAGCGACCTTGAAGGTCACGGGCTGACATTTACAATCGGCCGCGGCAATGAGGTCGTCTGCGCCGCGATTGCCGCTCTTGAAGGGCGGGTGACAGGCCTTTCGCTCGACTGGATCCTTGAAAACCCCGGTCGCTTCTGGCGGCACATCACCGGCGACAGCCAGTTGCGCTGGATCGGCCCGGACAAGGGCGCGATGCATCTGGCAACCGGCGCTGTGGTCAACGCCGTCTGGGATCTGCTGGGCAAGGCCGCGAAAAAGCCGGTCTGGCAGCTTGTCGGCGAAATGACGCCCGAACAGCTGGTTTCGATTGTCGATTTCCGCTACCTCACCGACGCCGTCACGCCGGATGAGGCGCTTGAAATCTTCCGCAAGGCCGAAGACGGCAAGGCCGAACGCATGGCCGAGCTGAAGCTAAACGGCTATCCCTGCTATACGACCTCGGCCGGCTGGCTCGGCTACAGCCACGACAAGCTGCGCCGGCTTGCACAGGAAGCGGTTGATTCCGGTTTCACTCACATCAAGATGAAGGTCGGGCAGGACCGTGATGAGGATGTTGTGCGGCTGAAAATCGTGCGCGAGGTCATTGGCGATGACCGCACGCTGATGATCGACGCCAATCAGGTCTGGGAAGTGGACGAGGCCATTGACTGGGTCAATGCGCTGGCCCCCTTCCGCCCCTATTTCATCGAGGAGCCGACCAGCCCCGACGATGTTGCCGGTCATCGCAGGATCCGCGAAGCCGTGGCGCCGATCAGGGTCGCGACCGGCGAGATGTGCCAGAACCGCATCATGTTCAAGCAGTTCATTGCCGGCGGCGCTATCGATATCGTCCAGATCGACGCCTGCCGCATCGGCGGGTTGAACGAGGTGCTTTCGGTGCTGCTGATGGCGGCGAAATTCGGCCTGCCGGTCTGGCCGCATGCCGGTGGCGTTGGTCTTTGCGAATATGTCCAGCACCTTTCGATGATCGACTATCTGGTCGTCTCCGGCACCAGGGAGGGCCGGGTCATCGAATATGTCGACCATCTGCACGAACATTTCGTCGAGCCCTGCCGCATTGAAAAGGCGGCCTACATGCCGCCGGAAATGCCCGGCTTTTCCGTTGAGATGAAGCCGGAAACACTTCATAACTACGCGTATTCGGGGAAGGATTGAGGAAAGACGTTTGCATTCCCGCAGTTCATGCGGTGTTGTTCGGCACCCTTTCTGCCCTCTACGGCGTCATCCTCGGGCTTGACCCGAGGATCTGGTCACCTTGCCGCAGAAACGGCGCCGGCGATTCTCAAGACGGCTTTCCGATACGCCTGTCGCCGGTATAAAAGCCTGGATTCTCGGGTCAAGCCCGAGAATGACGCAAGTGGAGGTACAGGGGAATTTCGAGAAGGAAGGGGCAGTTGCTACGCTGTCTCGGCCTCTCCAGCATGAAACGAGCTTGCTGCCGCAAAGGCAGATGAAAGGCGCCCCGCGCGTCATGACACAGGAGAATTATCATGAAATTGCTTCGTCTTGGTGCCAAGGGCGCTGAACGTCCGGCCATCCTGCATTCGGACGGAACCTACCGCGACATTTCCTCTGTGGTTGTCGATATTGCCGGCGACGCACTGGGCGCTGCGGGGCTGGCGCGCATTGCCGCCGCCGATATCGCCAGCCTGCCGGTTTTGCCGCAGACAAGCCGCATCGGCGCCTGCGTCGGCAAGGTCGGCAAATTCATCTGCATCGGCCTCAACTATGCCGACCATGCGGCTGAAACCGGCGCGGACCTGCCCAAGGAGCCGATCATCTTCATGAAGGCGACCAGCGCCATTATCGGCCCCAATGATGATGTCCGTATTCCGCGGAATTCGAAAAAGACCGATTGGGAGGTCGAACTTGGCGTCGTTATCGGCAAGGAAGCCTCTTACGTCGATGAAGCCGATGCGATGGATTACGTCGCCGGCTATTGCGTCGTCAACGACCTGTCCGAGCGCGAATTTCAGGCCGAACGTTCCGGCCAGTGGGTCAAGGGCAAAAGCGCTGATACGTTCGGCCCGATCGGCCCCTATCTCGTGACCCGCGACGAGGTGGAAGACCCGCAGAACCTGCCTATGTGGCTGGAAGTCGACGGCCACCGCTATCAGGACGGCTCGACGAAGACGATGATCTTCGGTGTGCAGCATCTGGTCAGCTATCTGTCGCAGTTCATGAGCCTGCAGCCCGGCGACATCATCACCACCGGCACCCCGCCCGGCGTCGGCATGGGGCAGAAGCCGGAGCCGGTCTACCTCAAGGAAGGCCAGACCATTCATCTTGGCATTGAAGGTCTTGGCGAGCAGTCGCAGAAGACGATTGCCTGGAACGCTTGATCTTTATCCCGGCAGCGCGGGCGACATTGCGCCCGCGTCGCTGGAGCAGAAACAAGCCGGACCGGAGTATCGCCGGGCAATGCAATGGCCAAACCATCCGGGGTTGAGCGTGTGACCGCCTATGTCATGTCGCCGGCTGTCCACTCGCCTGTGGCGGCAATCGGGTGTAAAGCACCATGTGGGTGCAATGCCCGTTACGAAATTCCCGGATACTGGAAGAGATCATGACTGAAGAAGACATCCAAGACGTGGCAAGCGCTTTCGTCGAGGCGCGGCGTGCGGCGAAAATCCTTGATGCGTTCCCCGGTCCGCTGCCGGAAACGCTTGCCGAAGCCTACCAGGTTCAGGACAAGGCCCTCGAACTCGACGGCCGGCCGGTTGCCGGGTGGAAGGTTGCCGGTGTGCATCCCGACCTTCAGCAAAAGCTGGGGGCGACGCGGATCGTCGGACCGATCTTTGCCGAAAACGTCCATCGTCTTCCCGCAGGCGGCGTTGCCGCGGTGACGGTTTTTGACGGTGGCTTTGCGGCCCTGGAGGCGGAATTTACGGCAGTGCTTGCCCGTGATCTGGAGCCGAAGGCGGAAGGCTTTACCGATGAGGTCATCATGGCTGCGCTTGAAGGTATTCATGCCGGTTCGGAGATCGCGTCCTCTCCGCTGCCGAGCCTCAATGCCATCGGTCCCCTCGCGGTCGTCAGCGATCACGGAAACAATGCCGGTGCCATTGTCGGCCCTGTGATCGAGGGCTGGGACAGGCTTGAGCTTGAGACCATGACATCACGCATGCTGGTCAATGGCACGCTTGCCGGGGAAGGTTCGGCGGCCAAGCCAAGCGGTGGGCCGCTGGAATCGATCCGCCAGCTGGCTGAAAACCTCAAGGCGCGCGGTCGCATGCTGAAGAAGGGCGATATCGTGCTGACCGGCATGACCACCGGCATTCACGAAGTCACGCCCGGCGCGCATGCGCGTGCCGAATTCTCAGGCGCGGCGCCCTTCGATATCGACGTCAATGCAGCGAGCAACAATCGCGGCGCATAATTGTCGGTAGGGTTTCGCGCGATATCTTCATCACGGCAGGACCTGTCAAACGCGACCGGTCCTGCTCCGTGACGGCGAAAAAACACTCCCGGCGGAAAGCCGGGAGTGTCGGAGACATTGCAGGAAAAATGCGTTCCAGACGCCGGAAGCGTCTAGAAATCGCGTTCCAGGCGAACCCAGCCGAACCAGTTCTGCTGGTTCCAGTCATCGTCAAGAAAAGCATAGTTGACGTTGGTTCTGAGGTGGAAATCATCGACGATCTCCCAGTCGGCGGTGGCGCCGGCTTCCCAGAAAACCTTGTCATTGCTGGCCACATTATACTGTGCCTGCGGTGCCAGAATCAGGTCGTCAGTGACATTGAAGTAGTAGTTGGCGGCGACCGCGTATTTCAGATAGGTGTCCGCGATCGGTGAATCGTCCCAGTTCGCCGCAGTGAAATCCGGACCATAGGCGATAAAGCCGCTTTCGTAGAGACCGGCGATTTCCAGCGTGCCGGGACCGATGCCGAAACCGGCCCAGGGACGGATCGCATAGGTCTCGTTGTGGGTATCATAGGCGGCATCGAGTTTCAGGTAATTGCTGTCGGAGACAACATAGCCGAGACGGGCGGAAAGGCCGAGCTTGGCGAGGTCATCCGTGCCGACATCATCCGGCGTCATCGCGTCGACAGACAGCGCAGCCTGAAAATGGTCGGCGCCGTAATAGCCGAGGCGAATGGAGTTATAGCGGCTCACATTGTCGATATTGTCGAGTTCGCCCCAAAGGTCCTGGTTCCAGTAGCCCTTGATATAACCGGCGCGCAGCGCAACCGCGTTGCCGATCTCGATATAAGCCTCGTCAAATTTGACTTCGTCTCCGGTCCCGTTGGAATAAAAATAGAATTCCGGGACCATTCTCGATGTCAGCGTGCCGAGTTCAGTGTCTGTCTTTGCGGTGATCGCGAGATTGGCCTTCACATAGGGGTACCAGTCGCCATCCGCGCTGGACCCGGTCTGGATGCCGCCGAACTTGGTTTCGAAACGGACATAACCGCCAACGCTGAGGCAGGTCTCCGTGCCCGGAACATAGAAATAACCACTGCCGAAAGCGTCGCAGACTTCGACGTAATTGGCCGTCACGGGTTCGATCACCACAACCGGGTCTGCCGCATTGGCGCCAGTGGCGGTTGCGAGCATCGAAGCGGAGCCGATGAGCAATAATTTGGTCTTCATGGTCAGTACTCTCCAGAGCCCTTGGAAATCATCACTTGAACGCAGGAATGCCGTGACGCACTCGGTTATTTTTATGATCTATCAATTCCCGACGATTGCAGCACCGACTATACGTTTACTTGTTTCAAGCACAACTGCCGATGGCGGATTCTTGCATTGGTCGTGGAATTTTCACTCGGTTTGAGACCGGTGTGTTGTCATTCGGCAACTTTTTCCGTGTCGAATGGCGTATTTATACGACTTCTGTCAAATTTTCCATATTTATGAAAAATATAATAAAAACAACTTATTAATCCTGTGTTCATATAAGCGGAAATGCAAATGACGTCGCCATGGATAAAGCTGCCGATGGCCCTTGCCGCAGACGGGGAGAGCCTTTTCCGACGGCACATCGGGCTTTCGCCGCAACCTGATAACAGGCCCTGCAGTTGCAACCATGGAACATGCCCGACCGGTGCCTGCCGGGGCGGGGCTGCGGCAATCTGCCATCGGGTCCACACGCGATTTCGGCCTCGTTTGCGCGTCTTGATGCTTGCCTGACAAAGGCGTTTGGAGTATCAGCGTGGTCGCCAATATGGGGCCGTAGCTCAGCTGGGAGAGCGCTGCAATCGCACTGCAGAGGTCGGCGGTTCGATCCCGCTCGGCTCCACCATTTCCATAAATGGCCGCTTTCGCCGGATCGTCGCGTAAACTCAGTTCTTGTCTTCGGGCAGGGTCGGCAGCGGCATGATCTCGATGCCTTCTTCAAGCAGATCACGGACCTCTTCCGATTTTGCCTCGCCGATAATGCCGCGTTTTTCAGCCTCGCCGTAGTGGATCTTGCGTGCTTCTTCGGGAAAACGCGCGCCGACATCCTCGGAATTGGCGCGGATTTCCGTAACGGCCTGTTTCAGCTTCTCAAGCGCTTCCCGCTGGGCCTTGTCGACCAGCGCCGTCTTGCGCTGCTCCTGCTTGCGCGCGGTCGAGACCTGCGGCGCCATCAATCCCTTTGTGATCGATGCGGAATTGCAAACCGGACAGGTGAGAAGACCACTTTCGACCTGCCGGTCGAAGTCGTCGCTGCCGGAAAACCAGCCGTCAAAGGCGTGGCCGTTGTCACAGGAGAGAGAATAGTGGATCACGGGGTCAGTCTTTCGCTGTGGCCTTTTCGCCGGCCCCTTGGCTGTTGCCGCTTTCAAGAAGCGTGAAAGCACGGATGTTCTTCAGGTTGGGCACCTTGCCGCGCGCCTGGGCTACGTCATCGGTGTCGATTTCGGCGGTGATCACGGCTTCGCCCGCATCGCCGGCCTCGGCCAGAATGCGGCCCCATGGGTCGATGATGATCGAATGGCCGAAGGTCTCACGGCCGTCATCATGCTGGCCTGCCTGCGCTGCCGAAATCATGAACGCGCCGTTTTCGATGGCGCGTGCGCGCTGCAGCACATGCCAGTGGGCTTCACCGGTCTGTCTGGTAAAGGCGGCGGGGGCCGTCAGCACATCCGCGCCAGCCAGGGCATAGGCCCGGAAAAGATCGGCAAAGCGCACGTCATAACAGATGCCCATGCCGATATTCGCAAACGGCAGCCCGGCCAGATTTGCATTCTCGCCAGGGCGGTAGACCGCGCTTTCACGCCAGCTTTCGCCATTGTCGAGATCGACATCGAACATGTGGATCTTGTCGTAGCGTGCCGTAACCGTGCCATCAGGCGCAAACAGCAATGCGCGGTTGGCAACCATGCCGTCGCCCACGGCGATCGCGGTCGAGCCGATATGCAGGTAAACGCCGCATTCGCGGGCAAGGCCAGAGGCTGTGCGGACGATGACGTCCTCGTCCTCGCCCTTCAGTACGGCCATCAGCGCCTTGCGATCCTTCTGCACAGCGCCGGTCATTTCCGGCGTCTGGATGTATTGCGCGCCTTTCGCGGCGGCCTCATGCACCAGTTCGGACAGTGTTGCGGCGTTTTTCTCCGGCTCGGTACCGGAGCGCATCTGCAGGGCGGCGGCGGTGAAACGGGTCATTCAGTCGTCCTGTGCGGAAAGAAGCGGGTCGAGCTTGCCGGCATGCTCGAGGGCGAAAAGATCGTCGCAACCGCCAATGTGGCGATCGTCGATGAAAACCTGCGGAAAGGTCGAGCTTCCGTTGGCGCGCTGGATCATCGTTGCGCGGACGTCCGGGGTTTCGGTGGCGTTGTACTCGGTAAAATCGACGCCCTTGTCGGACAGCAGCTTTTTCGCACGGGTGCAGAAACCGCAAAATTCGCGCGTGTATATCTCGACATTCGCCATGGTGTTTCCGGTATCCTTTCGTTGAAAGCCTCGAGGTTCACCCCTCATATAGTTTCATCGAGAACGCGTGCAAAGGTCAAAACACTGATCTCGGCTGCCCCCTTGCGCCTCAGGGCCCGCGCGGCAGCCGAAACCGTGGCGCCGGTGGTGTAGACATCATCGATCAGCAGAATGGAGCGGCCGAATACCGCATCCTCACGGTCGGGTGAAAGCGCGAAGGCCCCGCGCACATTGTCCTCGCGGGCCGTGCGCGACAGGCCGACCTGTTGGCTGGTGCGCCGTTTGCGCCTGAGCAGCCCCGGCAGGAAGGGCTTGTCGGTCAGTTTTGCCAGATTGCGTGCCAGTTCGGCCGATTGGTTGAAGCGGCGCGACATCATGCGCGTGGGATGCAGGGGCACGGCGGCAATGCCGTCGCAGCGCGCGATCATCCCGTCATCTGCGCGGCGCATCCATTCCGCCATCATGACCGCAAGATGGGTATTGTCGCGATATTTGAGGGCGTGAACCAGATTACGCACCGTTCCGGAATAAAAGGCGGCCGAGCGCAGCCGGTCGAAATCCGGCGGGTTGGCAATGGCTTCCGCGCTGATGATGTCCGGCCCGAGATCATGTGAAAACGGTGTTCCCAGCACCGCACAATAGGGCCGTTCGATGAAGCGGATATCGCTCCAGCAGGCAACGCAGAGTGCGCGATGCGTGCCGGTGGTTCTCCCGCAGGCCGCACACACGGGCGGAAAGACGACATTGCCGAGCGAGGCCAGCGCATCGCGCGTCAGAGCGGCGGAACGGGCGCGTATCGTCTGAACTTTCCGTGGTGTGATCTCGTCCATGTCTTCAGGGTAGCGCGTTGACGGATGCTTTACGACTCCCTAATTGGCAGGATGAGTGAACTGGAAAGGCCGCTATCGATGGAACAGGTTTTCGATGCACGACGCGTGGAGGCGAACCGGCTGAAAGCCTGGCGCGCGGCAAAGCCCGGCGCCGATTTTCTGCTCGATCTCGTTGCCGGGGAAATCGCCGACCGGCTGGCCGTCGTCGAGCGGCAGTTCGAGCAGGCCGTTGAATTGCACGGGGTCACCGGCACGGTTGCCAGGGCAGCGCTTGCCACCGGCAAGATCGACCGGATGCAAAGGGTGGAAAGCGATGCGGCCTTTGCAAGCGTCGATACCGCGATCACGGTTGCCCCGCTGGAACTGCCTGGACTGAAGGATCAGTCGCTCAATCTTGTGCTGTCGCCGCTTGTGGCGCATCTGACCAATGATACGCCCGGCTATTTCATCCAGGCGCGCCGTGCCTTGAAACCGGACGGGCTGTTTCTGGCTGCAATCCCCGGTTCCGGCACGCTTGCCGAGCTGCGCGAATGTCTGATTACGGCCGAAACGGAGATTTATGGCGGGGTCAGCCCGCGTGTCATTCCCTTTGCCGATGTGCGCGATATCGGCGGTTTGCTGCAGCGCGCCGGTTTTGCGCTGCCGGTGGTCGATCAGGAGAATTACACCGTCCGCTACGATACGCTGTTCGACCTGATGGCGGATCTGCGAGCCATGGGCATGACCAACCCGCTGGCCGACCGCTCGACGCGGCCCGTCAGCCGGGCCTTCTTCCTGCGCGCCGCCGAACTTTACGCCGAACGGCACAGCGACCCGGACGGCCGTATCCGTGCCACCTTCTCGATCATCTATGTTTCCGGCTGGGCGCCGCATGAAAGCCAGCAGAAGCCGCTGAAGCCCGGCTCGGCGAAGGCGCGCCTTGCCGACGCGCTCAACACCGAGGAGATCAAGCTGAAGCGTTAGAGGCCTTCAGCCGCGGCAGCCTGCCGCTTGCCAGCAGAATGCCAAAGATTGCTATGGCAACGCCTGCGATCTGATAAAGGTCGGGCATCCTGCCGAACACGGCCGCAATCACGAGGGCGGAGACCGGTACGAGGTTGAAAACCACCGATGTTGCGCCGGGTCCCCGCCTGGCAATGCCGATCTGCCAGAAGATGTAGGCAAGAACGGAGCCGATAACCGCCATCCACAACACCGCGCCGAGTGCCGGTGCGGTTGATGCCGTGAGTGCTGTAAACGGCGTTTCGAAGAAGAAGGCGGCAAACAGAAGGACAAGTGCGCCGGCGGTCATCGTCCAGGCGGTGGTCTGCATTGGCGTTGCATCGGTCACGGCCCGCCTGCAGCCGATGGTATAGAGCGCCCAGGCGAGGCTTCCGGCCAGGATCAGGAGATCGCCGGATGTGAAGCGGGTTCCGGAAAAGGCCCCGACGGTCAGCGAAACCCCGAACAGGCTGATCGCCATGCCCAAAACGGCGCCGGCGGCGGGCAGGCGGCGTTGCAGGACGGCATCGATCAGGTTCGTGGTCAACGGGGTCGTGCCCATGATCAGCGCCGCGGTAACGGGACTTGAGGTCTGCATGCCCAGAAACAGCGCGGCATTGAACCCCGCCACACCGACGCAACCAAGCGCCAGATAAGCGAACAGGTTGCGCCGCAGCACCCTGAAATCCAGACCGCCGCTGAGGCGAAGCCAGAACAGAATGGCGATGGCGGCGATCGCAAATCGCAGGGCCGCGGCCGTCCATGGTGGAAGGCCGGACAGCGCAATGCGCGTTGCCTCGAAATTCGTTCCCCAGAAAATGGCGGAAAGTGCGCTCAGTCCCAGCGCCGATGTGTCGGTGATGGGAGCTTTGGCGTGATTGGGCAAAATGTCATTCGTTGCGGACATGGCAACCTCGTCTGTTTCAGATGTGCCGGGAGAGTGCCTTTCCGAAAAAGAGTATGATATATCGAATGTCGGTATATTGTTTTCCGAAAATGGAAGATCAGTGGGACAATTCAACTGGGACGATAATCGTGTTTTCCTCGCCCTTGCGCGCGAGGGCACGCTTTCTGCCGCCGCTGCGCAGCTCAAAAGCGGTGTGGCCACGGTCGCCCGGCGCATCGAGCGCATGGAGCAGGCGCTTGGCGTGCCGCTTTTCCTGAGGCATCAAAGTGGCTACACGCTGACCGATCAGGGCGAGGCCCTGCTTGCCCGCGCAGAGGCGGTGGAGCTTGCCGTCCGCAACATGCAGTTACAGGCGCACGACGATGTCGGCATTCGCGGTCAGGTTCGCGTGGCAAGCGTCGAAAGCCTTGTCGGCGGTTTCGTGGTTCCCGCACTTGCGCCGCTGCTTGCCGAAAACCCCGGGCTCGACGTCGAGATCACGTTTTCGACAACCGCCGTCAACATGCAGCGACATGATGCGGACCTTGCCTTGAGGATGGTGCGACCGGAGCGCGGCAATCTCAAGGTGCGTCAGCTTGCGACCATGGGGTTCGGTCTTTATGGCCCGTCAGACGGCGCGGTGCCCGCACGGGTCGTGACCTGGCCCTATTCGGAAAGCCTTGCAGTGCCGCTTGGCTGGCTGGATGCCTTTACTTCGGCAAATAGCGGACGCTTTACCGTCAACACCTTCGTCGGTCAGCTTGAGGCCGTGCGGCGTGGTGTCGGCAAGGCGGTGCTGCCGCATTTTCTCGCAGGCGAGGGGCTTCGGCTTCTTGAGGACCGGCTGCCGGGCGGGGGCGTGATGGAACGTCCGATCCTGCTTGTCACCCATGGCGATCTTATCGGTTCGCAAAGGGTTGCAAGTGTGGCGGATGCCATCGCGTCGGAAATCATACGCCGGAGACGCTTTCTTTCCGGCAGCGAGCGTTAGAGAAGATCCTGCAGGATGGGGATCAGCGGCTCATCGGCCGGCGGCATGGGGTAGTCGCGCAGGTCTTTCGCCCGTACCCATTTGATGGCCTGACCTTCCCTGCCGGAGGGAATGCCCTGATAGCGGCGGCAGACGAACAGCGGCATCAGAAGATGAAACGTCTCATAGGTGTGGCTGGCGAAGGTCAGCGGTGCGAGGCAATCAGGTTTTGTGGTAATGCCCAGCTCCTCTTCCATTTCGCGGATCAGGCTGGCCTCCGGCGTTTCGCCGTTTTCCACCTTGCCACCCGGAAATTCCCACAGACCTGCCAGGTTTTTGCCTTCGGGGCGCTGCGCCAGCAGGATGCGTCCGTCGGTATCGATCAGGGCACAGGCTGTGACCAGCAGCAGTTTCTTGTCCGTCATGTGTCGGCCTTTTCCCGCCAGTAGCGGTATCTGTAGGCTTCCGTGAAGCCGAAGGAGCGATAAAGGGAAAGTGCTGCGGCATTGCTTTCGGTAACCTGCAGCCAGACGGTGCGCGCGCCGCGGCTTTTCAGCCAGCGCAGCATGCCGGTCGTCAGCTTGCGCCCGTGTCCCGTGCGCCGCATTTGCGGGGCGACGGCCAGGGCCTCGATGCCGGCCATGTCGAAATCATGCACACACAGCCCGGCTGCAACCGGTTCGCCGTCATCCTGCTCACGAATGAAAAAGCCGTGGGCCGGCTTGATCGCCGTGATCACTTCGGCAAGGCCGGCGCGCGTCAGGTCTGCCACGGGATTGACCTTCAACGCGGCTCCGACGAAACGGCCGACATCCTGGCTCGGCAGCAGTTCCACCCCTTCGTCGGGTTGAAACGTGTCGAGCTCGAGGGTCATGACGACGGTCGTGTCGAAGGGTTCGGCTGCTTCGGCGGTGAGATATTCGACAAGGGCCGTCGGCGTCAGCGGTGTTTCGCGCACCAGAAGCGGGCGTCCGAAGGCAGCGTAATGACGGCGTGCCTTCTCGAACCTGATCTCGATATCGGAAATATCCGACTGATCGAGAACAGACAGGCTGTTTAGTCGTTTGGACGGGTGACCCGCTGTCAGCCGAAGCTGCCATGCCCCGTCATAAAGTACGTTTTTTGCCGGCCATGCGCGCAACCCCATGGCTTCAAGGCGACGCACAAGTGGAAGATCCGCACTCACCTGCATTCCGATCCTGTCGCGACGTTATCGTTGTTTTTGTTCATCTAGTCGGGATCGGGCAGGTGTGTAAATACAAGGCTTTCGCTTGAGGCGGCCGGTGTTGCCCGAAGGCAACGCGGCCACCCGGCGACGATCAGCTGCGATAATCGCCGTTGATGGCGACATAATCCTTGGTCAGGTCGCAGGTGTAGATGGTGGCCTGACCGCTGCCGATGCCGATATCGGCGCGGATGGTGATTTCGTCTTCGCGCATCACCGCAGCGGCGAATTCTTCCGTGTAGTCGGGATCGAGTTCGCCGTTGAAAGCAACGCGGATATCGCCGAACCAGATGGCGAGGCGGTCGCGGTCGGCCTTTTCCCCGGCCTTGCCGACAGCCATGACAACGCGGCCCCAATTGGCATCTTCGCCGGCAACGGCGGTCTTGACCAGCGGCGAATTGGCAATCGAACGGGCAATCACGCCGGCGGCGCGGTCGTCTTCGGCCCCCGTCACGCGGACGGTCACCATCTTGCGCGCGCCTTCGCCATCGCGCACGACCTGAAGCGCGAGGTCTTGCATCAGCGCATGAAGTGCTGCGCGGAAATCGTCAAGGCGCGGATCGGATGCGTCGCTGACCAGGTCCTGTCCGGGAGCCTTGCCGGTGGCAAAGGCCAGAACCGTGTCCGAGGTGGAGGTGTCGCTGTCAATCGTCACGGCATTGAAGCTTGCGCCCACGCCTTCGGCCAGAAGCTGCTGAAGGGCGCCGGCCGAAACCGCCGCATCGGTCGCGATGAAGGAGAGCATTGTGGCCATGTCGGGCGCGATCATGCCGGCGCCCTTGGCAATGCCGTTGAGGGTTACCGAAACACCGTCGATCGTGGCGCCGCGTGTCGCGACCTTCGGATAGGTATCCGTGGTCATGATCGCCCTGGCCGCCTCAAGCCACATATCGGGCCGGGCTTCCGCCGCCATGTCTGAAAGAACGTCGGTGAATTTCGAGGCGTCGAGCGGTTCGCCGATGACGCCGGTGGAGGCGAGGAACACATCGCTTTCGGCGCAATTGACGGCTTCGGCCGCGGTCTTTGCGGTCAGCGCGGTTGCCTCTGCTCCCTTCTTGCCGGTGAAGGCGTTGGCATTGCCGGAATTGACTACCAGAACGCGGGCCGAGCCGCCGGGAAGATTGGCGCGGCAAAGGTCAACAGGGGCGGAAGGGCATCTGGAACGGGTAAAGAGACCGGCAACGGCGGCGGTCTCATCGAAACGCATCATCATGACGTCTGTCCGCCCCTTGTATTTGATACCGGCGGCGGCGGTCGCAATCTGCACACCGTCGATCGGCGGCATCGGCGGAAACGATTTGGGGGCAAGCGGGGATACAGCGGTCGTCATGGCAGGCCTCGAAAAATCCGGCCCGCGAACAATGCGCGGGCCGGGTGGTTTTGATTACTGCATTTTATTGACGTTGTCGTAGGCCTCTTGCAAGTCCTTATCTTCGATCACGATCTTGTCGTCGGTTTTCAGCTTGCTGACGACCTCGTTATATTTCTCGCTGGCAATGAGCTGTCTGAGCTGCGGCTCGATCTGCTCGAACGGAACCGGCGCCTTTTCGCGCATGTCCTCGACCTCGATCACATGATAGCCGAACTGGGTCTTGACCGGGGTTTCCGTGTAGGCGCCGGGTTCGAGTGCGAATGCGGCTTCCTCGAATTCGGGAACCATCTGGCCCTTGGAGAAGTAGCCGAGATCGCCGCCATTGGAGGCGGATGGGCCGGTCGAGTGCTGCTCGGCGAGTTCGGCAAAATCTGCGCCGTCGTCGAGCTGCTTGATGATGTCCTGCGCCTCTTCTTCACTGTCGACCAGAATGTGGCGGGCGTGGACTTCTTCCTGTTTCGGAGCGTTGGCGATTTCCTCGTCGTAACGTTCCTTCAGCATTTCCGGTGTGATTTCAGAATTGATCTTCTGGTCGAAAAACGCGTTGTAAAGCTCTTCCTGGCGCAGCTCTTCCATTCGCGTCTTGAACGCCTCGGTTTCGTCGATGCCGTCCTTTTCCGCGGCTTCGGCAATCACCTTCATGTCGATCAGGCTCGAAAGCGCGATTGCGCGGACCTGTTCTTCAGGCATCTGGCCGAACTGGCCCTGGAATTTTTCCACCGTGCTCTGCAGTTCCGACTGGGTGATCGGTTCGCCGGCAACGGTTGCAACGACTGTCTCGTCCGACGCCGAACTGCTGTCCTGGGCGAAGGAGGGAACTGCGAAGCTGACGGTCGTCGCCAGAAGTGCCGCGGCTGCCAAATGTCTTTTCTGCATGAAATCACCTTTGTTGTGTTGTTTGGCGAAACCAGCTGTTCCGCCGTGTGCGCTGGTCGATCAGGCGCATGTGGTAAAAGCGCTGTCAGCCGTCAACGTGCCAGACCGAAATGTGTTGCATCCTTACAGCCTTTTAATGTGAAACGGCGCGCTGGAAGAGCGGCAACATACAAATGTGGCCATTGTGGTGCGGCGTTTGACGTTGACATCCCCCACCCCCCCTCTTATCTGTCTGCCAAGCCCGCGTCCAGTAAAGCACCGGAAAGCAAGCTGGACCCTGCTTGTCAGAAGTGCGTCTGTACGGCGCCACGTACAGGATAGATATGACAACGTTCGGAAAGAGCTATTGAAATGGTCTCACTCGGTGGCGTAGCCCGCAAATTGTTCGGTTCGGCCAATGAACGCCGTATTCGATCCTACAAACCCCGCGTGGCTGCAATCAATGCGCTTGAAGAACAGATCGCGGCACTTTCGGACGATGAGCTCAAGGCGAAAACCGAAGAATTCAAAAAGCAGATCGCCGAAGGCAAGAGCCTGGACGACCTTCTTGTTGAAGCATTTGCCGTTGCGCGGGAGGCGTCCCGCCGCGTTCTCGGCCTGAGGCCATTCGATGTGCAGCTGATCGGCGGCATGATCCTGCATGAAAACGCCATTGCCGAAATGAAGACCGGTGAAGGTAAGACGCTGGTTGCTACCCTTCCTGTCTATCTGAATGCGCTTTCGGGCAAGGGCGTTCACGTCGTCACGGTCAATGATTATTTGGCGCGGCGTGACAGCGAGAACATGGGCAGGCTTTATGGTTTCCTCGGCCTGACCACCGGCGTGATCCATCATGGTCTCGACGACCAGCAGCGCCGGGCGGCCTATGAATGCGATATCACCTACGCCACCAATAACGAACTCGGCTTCGATTATCTGCGCGACAACATGAAGATGCAGCGCGCCGAAATGGTTCAGCGCGGCCACAACTATGCCATCGTCGACGAGGTTGACTCCATCCTTGTCGATGAAGCGCGTACGCCGCTGATCATTTCCGGTCCGCTGGACGACCGTTCCGACCTTTACGTCGCCATGGACAAGGTCATTCCGACGCTGGATGAGGATGATTACGAAATCGACGAGAAGCAGCGCTCCGCCAACTTTTCCGAAAAGGGGATGGAGCGGCTTGAACAGCTTCTGACCGAGTCGGGGCAGATGAAGGGCGCTTCGCTCTACGACGTCGAAAACGTCGCCATCGTGCACCATCTCAACAACGCGCTGAAAGCGCACAAGATGTTTTCCCGTGACAAGGATTACATCGTGCGCGACGGCGAAGTGGTGATCATCGATGAATTCACCGGCCGCATGATGCCGGGCCGGCGTTATTCCGAAGGGCAGCATCAGGCGCTGGAAGCCAAGGAAGGCGTCAAGATCCAGCCGGAAAACCAGACGCTCGCCTCGATCACCTTCCAGAACTATTTCCGCATGTATGACAAGCTGGCCGGCATGACCGGTACGGCCGCAACGGAAGCGGAAGAATTCGGCAATATCTACGGCCTCGATGTCGTTGAAGTGCCGACCAACCTGCCGATCATTCGTCTTGACGAGGATGATGAGGTCTATCTGACCGTTCACGAGAAATATCTGGCGATTGTCGAGGAGATCAAGGCGGCCAAGGAAAAGGGCCAGCCGGTTCTGGTCGGCACCACCTCGATTGAGAAGTCCGAGCTTCTGGCCGCCGCGCTGAAACGTGACGGCATCGACGATTTCAAGATTTTGAACGCCCGTTATCATGAAAACGAGGCCTTCATCGTTGCCCAGGCCGGTGTTCCCGGCGCCTTGACCATCGCCACCAACATGGCCGGTCGCGGTACCGACATTCAGCTCGGCGGCAATCTGGAAATGCGGATCCAGGAAGAACTCGGCTATCTCGAACCGGGCACCGATATCGTCGTCAATGACCAGGGCGAACGTGTTGAAGTGGAACGCAAGTTCACGCCGCCCGGTCCCGAACGTGAGGCCAAGGAACAGGCAATCCGCGAGGATGTCGCCCGGCTGAAGGAACAGGCGCTGGCCGCCGGCGGCCTCTACGTGATCGCCACCGAACGCCACGAAAGCCGCCGTATCGACAATCAGCTGCGCGGTCGTTCCGGCCGTCAGGGCGACCCCGGCCGTTCGAAATTCTACCTGTCGCTGCAGGATGACCTGATGCGCATCTTCGGTTCCGACCGGATGGAAAGCATGCTGCAGAAGCTTGGCCTGAAGGAAGGCGAGGCGATTGTTCATCCGTGGATCAACAAGGCGCTGGAGCGCGCACAGAAGAAGGTCGAGGCTCGTAACTTCGACATTCGTAAGAACCTTCTGAAATATGACGACGTGCTCAACGACCAGCGCAAGGTGGTCTTCGACCAGCGCAAGGAACTGATGGATTCCGACGATATCTCGGACATCGTCGAGGACATGCGCCACGAAGTCATCGAAAACGCCGTAAGCCGCCGCATTCCCGAACGGGCTTATGCGGAACAGTGGGACGTGGCGGGCCTGAAGGAAGATTGCCTCCATATCCTCAACCTTGATCTGCCGATCGAGGAATGGGCCGCCGAAGACGGTATCGCGGAGCCCGAAATCCTCGAGCGGATCAACGCCGCAGCCGAAGAGGCCGAGGCGGTTCGCGCCAAGCAGGCCGAACAGTTCGGCCCCGACGTGATGAAATATGTTCAGCGTCAGGTCACCATGCAGGCGCTCGATCATCTCTGGCGCGAGCACATCGTCAATCTCGACCATTTGCGTTCGGTCATCGGCTTCCGTGGATACGCCCAGCGCGATCCGCTGCAGGAATACAAGGCCGAAGCTTTCGAACTGTTCCAGGCGCTGCTCGGCAATATGCGTGAGGTTGCTGTCTCGCAGCTTTCGCGTGTCCAGCTCGTGCGCGAAAACCCGCCGCAGCCGGAACCGGCTGTCGATCCGGCCCAACTGCAGGCAAGCCATGTCGACCCGGATACGGGCGAAGACGAGGTGGCACCCGCTGCCGGCGCCGCCGAGACGGCTTCACTGCCCGACGAGTGGAGAAACACCGGCCGCAATGACCCGTGCCCCTGCGGTTCCGGCCGGAAGTTCAAGCACTGCCACGGCCGGCTGGCCTGACCGGCGGTTCTGACTTCAAGCAAACGGCGCCTCGCGGGCGCCGTCAGACTGCTGATAAAGCTTGCCCCGCTCTCCTTCGTCGCCCTCGGGCTTGTCCCGAGGGTCTAAGCACGCATGAACGCGACAAGCGTATCGGGCAAAAAGTCAATTTAAAACAATCTATTTCGGATCACCAACACCGCTCGTGCTGAGCAGTGGTTAGATCCTCGGGTCAAGCCCGAGGATGACGTCCGTAAAAAAGACAGGCTTGTTCATTTATTTGCTCTTCCTTTTCTCCCTTGCGTCATTCTCCGGCTTGACCGGAGGATCCAGCGCAACGCGCCGTGCGCTTGCAAAACAAACTTTGTGCTCGAGAAAATACGCTGAAATGGATGCTCGGATCAGGTCCGAGCGTGACGCCTGTTGGAAGGCTGGATGCGATACGCGTCTCCGGCGTCCTCGGCTTTGTCAGCAGATCAATGGCGCCTCGCGGGCGCCGTTTTTGCTTTGATCCGCAGTCTCTTACGCCGGCACTTTGAGAACCAGTGCCTCCCATGGAAGAAGCGTCAGTTCTTCGCTTGAAAGTGTTTCGCCGCGCCGGTCATCATTGCTGATCAGCACGTTCGCGCCTTCCAAACCGTCATGTTTCCACATAACCGGAACGCGGGAAAAATTGATCGCCGTGATCAGCCGTTCGTCATCAAGTCTGCGCTCGAAGGCGAATACCGCGTCGTGATCGGGGGCCAGATCCTCATAGGTGCCATAGACAAGTGCAGGGGTTTCGTGGCGCAGGGCGATCAGTCTGCGGTAGTGATGATAGACCGACCCATCATCGGCCCGCGCGGCTTCGGCATTGATCTCGTGATAGTTCGGATTGACGGCGAGCCATGGCTTTTCAGCTGTGGTGAAGCCGGCGTTTTTCGATGCGTCCCATTGCATTGGCGTGCGGGCATGGTCGCGGCTGACCTTGTTGAGGTTTTCGAGCAGTTCTTCCGCGCTCGCCTTGCCGGTATCGACGTAATCCTGCCGGAGCCCGCGCACCTCGATATCGTCGAACTGGTCGAGATCGGTGAACGGGTAGTTGACCATGCCGATTTCCTCGCCCTGATAGATGAACGGCGTGCCGCGCATGGTCAGCATCATCGTCGCCAGCGCCTTGGCCGAAAGCGCGCGGAATTCCGGGGCCGCATCGCCGAAATGGCTGACGGTGCGCGGCTGGTCGTGATTGCCGAGGAAGACGGTGTTCCACCCGGTCATGCCGACGGCCTTGTCGAGCCGGTCGAAGGTCGCCTTCAGGTCGGTGAGCTTGCGCTCCTTGTGGCGCCAGCCGTCGCGGTCGAGCATGACCACGGCGAAATTGAAGATCATGTTGAGTTCGTTACGGGCCTCGTCGACGAAGAGCGGCGTTTGCGCGTCGGAAACGCCGGCGGCCTCGCCCACGGTCATGCAATCATACTTGGAGAGGACTTCGCGGTTCATCTCCTGCAGATATTCATGCAGGCGCGGCCCGGAGGCATAGACCCGGCCGGGGTCCTTCATCTCCTCTTCCGTCAGGTCCGGAAAATCGAAATTCTTGGAGATGAAGGGGATGACATCCATGCGGAAGCCGGAGACGCCCTTGTCGAGCCAGAAGCGCATCAGGTCGTAGACTTGCGTGCGGACCTTCTCATTGTCCCAATTGAGGTCGGGCTGTTTCTTTGCGAAATAATGCAGGTAGTAGTCGCCGGTCGCCGCGTCCTTTTCCCAGGCGGAGCCGCCGAAATAGGAAACGAAATTGTTGGGAACACCCTTCGCACCGTCGCGCCAGATGTAATAGTCGCGCTTGTCGCTGTCGCGCGAGGACCGGCTTTCCACAAACCATTCATGCTCGTCGCTGGTGTGGTTGACCACAAGGTCGATGATCAGCCGCATGCCGCGCTTTTTGATTTCCGCCAGCAACCGGTCGAAATCGGCCATGGTGCCGAATTCGGCCATCACCTTGCGATAGTCGCGGATATCGTAGCCGTTATCGGCGTTCGGCGAATCGAAATGCGGCGACAGCCAGATGACATCGATGCCGAGCCCGGCGACATGATCGAGCTTTTCGATAATGCCGGGAATGTCGCCGATGCCATCGCCATTGGAATCGGCAAATGAACGTGGATAGATCTGGTAGGCGACAGCCTCTTTCCACCAGTGTCTGCTTTCAGCGGGTTGCGGCATGCCTGCCTCCCTTTTCATGCTTGGTTTTCAGTGTCTTTTAAGGTCCGGGTTATTCTCGCGCGCGCGTGAGGGCAAGCGTTGCCCGGTGAAATGTGTTTTTCATCCATGGACGTATGGATGCGCCAAAAGGCTGAGGTGAGGCGGCTGTTTTCTTGCCGCTTGCCAGCTCTGTCCGCTTGCGCTAGAAAGTTGCCATGATCACGATTGAGATGAACATTGCTAACTGGTGGTGGGCTCGCTAAAGGCGGCCGCGATCACGCATGTCTATCTGATCAGACAAAGCCGCCCTCAGACCGAGGCGGCTTTTTTGCTATGTCGGGCCGCCTCCTTCCGGGGTCTAACGATTGATGTCGCGAGGGAATGGGGCAAGCCCCGGCCTTCCGCGAAAAACAAGGTGGAGCAAACGACAATGAGCCTTCATGAACGGCCCGATGGCGGGGAGAGCTATCTGACCAAAGGCGGGGTGAAGATCACCCGGACGCGACGGTTCGTGCCCTATGGCGATTCCGTTTCAAGCTATATCGAACGGCTGGATGAGCGCCGTGGCGCGGTGCTGTCCTCCAATTACGAATATCCGGGCCGCTATACCCGCTGGGATACTGCGGTCATCGACCCGCCGGTCGCGATCTCCTGTCATGGCCGGACCATGTGGCTCGAAGCCTTCAACGGCCGCGGCGAGGCCCTGCTGGCGCTGATTTTCCCGGTTCTCGACGGCCTTGACGAAGTCTCGATCGTTTCGCGCGACGACAGGCGCATCGACCTCAAGGTTGCCGAACCCGACCGCCAGTTCACCGAGGAAGAACGCTCCAAGGCGCCGACGGTGTTTACCGTGCTGCGGGCGATTGTCGATCTGTTCTATTCCGAGGAAGATGCCAGCCTCGGCCTTTACGGCGCGTTTGGTTACGACCTTGCCTTCCAGTTCGACGCCATCAATCTGAAGCTGGAACGTCCCGACGACCAGCGCGATATGGTGCTGTTTCTGCCCGACGAAGTGCTGATGGTCGATAACCACGCCGCCAAGGCCTGGATCGACCATTATGAATTCGAAAAGGACGGGCTGACGACGGAAGGCCGGCCCGGCGATATCGCCCCGGAACCGTTCACGCCGTCCAACAGCCTGCCGCCGAAAAGCGATCACAAGCCGGGCGAATATGCCGAACTTGTGGTCAAGGCCAAGGAAAGCTTCGTGCGCGGCGACCTGTTCGAGGCGGTCCCGGGCCAGAAATTCATGGAACGCTGCGCCACCAAACCATCGGCGATCTCCAAGCGGCTGAAGGCCACCAATCCGTCGCCCTATTCCTTCTTCATCAATCTCGGCAATCAGGAATATCTGATCGGCGCATCGCCGGAAATGTTCGTGCGCGTCACCGGCAGGCGGGTCGAAACCTGCCCGATTTCCGGCACGATCAAGCGCGGCGAGGACCCGATCGCCGACAGTCAGCAGATCCTGAAACTGCTGAACTCGCAGAAGGACGAATCGGAACTGACCATGTGTTCCGATGTCGACCGCAACGACAAGAGCCGGGTCTGTGAGCCGGGTTCGGTCAAGGTCATCGGCCGCCGCCAGATCGAGATGTATTCGCGCCTCATCCACACCGTCGACCATATCGAGGGCCGTTTGCGCGCGGGCATGGATGCCTTCGACGCTTTCCTGAGCCACGCCTGGGCGGTGACGGTCACCGGCGCGCCGAAGCTCTGGGCCATGCGGTTCATCGAAAACCACGAGAAAAGCCCGCGCGCCTGGTATGGCGGGGCCATCGGCATGGTCGGCTTCAACGGCGACATGAATACCGGCCTGACGCTGAGGACCATCCGCGTCAAGCAGGGCGTTGCGGAAGTGCGCGCCGGGGCCACGCTGCTTTATGATTCCAACCCGCAGGAAGAAGAAGCGGAGACCGAATTGAAGGCTTCAGCCATGCTTGCCGCCATTCGCGAGGCGGAAACCGGAAAACTGGAACCGGCTGCACGCTCGGTCTCCAGGGCAGGGGCGGGGCTCAAGATCCTGCTCGTTGACCACGAGGATAGTTTCGTCCACACGCTGGCCAATTACTTCCGCCAGACGGGGGCTGAGGTTTCCACCGTGCGCTCGCCGGTGGCAGACGAGACCTTCGACCGGGTCAATCCCGATCTTGTCGTGTTGTCGCCGGGGCCGGGCAGCCCGAAGGATTTCGACACCAAGGCCACCATCAAGAAGGCGCGCAGCCGTGATCTGCCGATCTTCGGAGTCTGCCTTGGCCTTCAGGCGCTGGCGGAAGCCTATGGCGGGTCTCTGCGCCAGCTTGCAGTGCCGATGCATGGCAAACCGTCGCGTATCCGCATTCTCGAGCATGGACGGATTTTCGACGGCTTGCCGGGCGAAATCACCGTCGGCCGCTATCACTCGATCTTTGCCGATGCCGTCGAGCTTCCGACCGATTTCACGATCTCGGCGGAAACCGATGACGGCATCGTCATGGGGATCGAACATGTCAGCGAGCCGGTGGCAGCCGTCCAGTTCCACCCCGAATCGATCATGACGCTTGGCGGCGATGCCGGCATGCGGATCATCGAAAATGTCGTGGGCAGGCTGACCGGCCGGTCCGGCGAGGCGCTTTCCGGGCGAAGGGCTGCCGGCTGAGGACTGTCTTGCCTTTGTCGTGACAAGGCGTTAGCAAACCGATGAGGCCGGTTCGGCGGATGCACCGGCCGGCCTTGTCATTCAAGCGAAACGGGACAATCCAATGACTGGTGGTCATGCACAAGGCGACGGTGCGAGCCGTACGCGAACACTGGCATTCTGGACGATACCGCTCTCGCTCCTGGTTCTGTCGATCAAGCTTCTGGCCTGGTATGTCACCGGCTCGGTGGCATTGCTTTCCGACGGGCTGGAATCGATCGTCAACGTGGTGGCTTCGATCGCAACCTTCGTTGCGATCGTCTACGCATCGAAGCCTGCCGACCACGACCATCAGTTCGGCCATCACAAGGCCGAGTATATCTCGGCCGTTGTCGAGGGCGTGGCCATCGTCGTTGCGGCATTGCTGATCTTTCGCGAGGCCTTCGGCGAGGTTTTCCATCCGGTCATGCCGACCGATGTCGGCCTTGGCCTCGCCGTCAATATCGTGGCGAGCCTGATCAACGGCGTCTGGGCCTATGTGCTGATCAGGGCAGGGCAGAGCCTGCGCTCCCCGGCAATGGTGGCCGACGGCAAGCATATCCGCACCGACGTCGTGACCTCCGTCGGCGTTGTCCTCGGGCTGGGCGTTGCCCTTGCCACGGGCTATGCGATCTTCGATCCGCTGATCGCGCTGCTGGTCGCGGCCCACATTCTCTACACCGGCTGGCGGTTGATTGCCGAATCCGTCGGCGGGCTGATGGATGTGGCGCTCACCAATGATGAGGAAGACGCGATCCGTCAGGCAATCCGCGAAAACGCCGAGGGGTCGCTCGGAGTGCATGACCTGAAGACGCGCCGCGCCGGTTCGGCGGCCTTTATCGACTTTCATCTGGTGGTGCACGAAACCATGCCGGTTGGCGATGCACATGATATCTGCGACCGTCTCGAAGCCGCCATCAAGAAGGCGATCCCGGGCGCTTCCCTGGCCATCCATGTCGAACCGGAAGGCGAAAAACCGCACGGCGTGCGGGTCAGGATCAACTGAAAGGAAGACCGATGGTCAAAACAGATGTTTCCGGCCTGTCTCAACTCGGGCAGGCTGTCGATGCACCGTCCTCGCCGGAAGAGGCAAAGCTCGAAAAAGTGCCGTTCAGCGAAGCCGGAACGGATTTCGTGGTGCGCTTCACAGCACCCGAATTCACCTCGCTCTGCCCGATGACCGGCCAGCCCGACTTCGCCCATATCGTCATCGATTATATTCCGGGTGAATGGCTGGTCGAATCGAAGTCGCTGAAACTGTTTCTGCATTCCTTCCGCAATCACGGTGCTTTCCACGAGGACTGCTCGATCTATATTGCCAAACGCATCGTCGCACTGCTGGAGCCGAAATGGCTGCGTATCGGCGCCTACTGGTATCCGCGCGGCGGCATTCCCATCGATGTTTTCTGGCAGACCGGCGCACCGCCCGAAGGCGTCTGGCTGCCCGATCAGGGCGTGACGCCCTATCGCGGGCGCGGGTGAACACAAAAAAGGCGGCCCCGCACGGTGCCGCCTTTCGCATATATGGATGTAATTGGTTTCAGCCGGCCATCATGGCAATGCCGGCAAGCGCGGTGGCCGCACCCAGAATGCGCGACAGCGTCATGCCGCCGAAGCGGTTGAGGCCGACGCCGAGGCCAACACCGGCGGCATGCAGAAGCGCCGTACCGGCCATGAAGCCGAGGCCGAAGGTGACTGCCCCTGCGCCGCCGAGTTCCGTGCCATGGGCAAAACCGTGGAACAGGGCGAAAACGGCAACGACAGCGGCGGAAACCGGAGTCGGTACCTTGACGGCAAGCGCCACCAGCAGACCGAGGCCGACGACGGATGCGAGAATGGCGGGTTCGACGAAGGGCAGGGATGCGCCGCCAAGCGCCAGCGCAAAGCCGATGCCCATGGTGATGACAAAGGTCGCCGGTACGATCAGCATCGCCCGTCCGCCGATCATCGCCGCCCAGATGCCGACGGCGACCATCGCCAGGATATGGTCGGCGCCGAAGAGCGGGTGCGAGAAACCGGCCATGAACGAGCCGTGCTCGGCCGGGTTCAGGTGGGCAAAGGCCGGTGCTGCGGCTGCGAGAAGAAGGCCGGCGGAAAGACCGGCGCGTTTGGCGATGCGCTTGAACATTGTTCCCTCTTTTGGTGGATGCGCGGATAGCGCGCATGAAAATCAGCAACCGCAATGCTATCGCCGCCGGTCCGTTTTTGTCTACACGGAAAATGACGTATGGACTGACGAAAAAGGCTGCCCGGAAAAACCGGACAGCCTGAGAGAGGGCAAGCGTGTTGCTTCGCTTATTTCGGAACGCGCGGCGGTGACACGGTTTCGCCACCGGATTGCCGCTCGAGCATCCAGCCGGGATATTCTCGCGGCAGTGCGGAAACGGCGTCGAGCCGTTCCATCTCCGCCGCCGTCAGTTCGACATCGGTTGAACTGATATTGTCCTTCAGCTGATCCGGTCGTTTGGCACCGACGATGACGCTGGTGACCGCAGGCTGGTAGAGCAGCCAGGCAAGCGCGATCTGCGCCACCGAAACGCCCTTGGCGTCCGCGATCTCACGCATTACGTCGATGGTTGCAAAGCCGCGTTCCTTGTCGACGGGCGGGAAGTCGAATTCGACACGGCGGCCTTCGCCGTCGGTCTGGTTGTTGCGGTCGTATTTGCCGGAGAGGAAACCGCCGGCAAGCGGTGACCAGACCATCAGCCCGACGCCCTCGGATTTCAGCATCGGCACGATCTCGCGTTCGAGGTCGCGCCCGGCAATGGTGTAATAGGCCTGCAGCGACTGGAAGGAGGCAAGCCCCTTGCGTTCGGAGATGCCGAGCGCCTTGGCGATCTGCCATGCCGCCCAGTTGGACACGCCGACATAACGCACATGACCGTGGCGGACGAGTGTGTCCAGCGCCTCGAGCGTCTCCTCGATCGGTGTGGTGTTGTCGAAACCGTGAAGCTGGTAGAGGTCGATATGGTCGGTCTGCAGCCGGGTCAGGCTGTTCTTGACCTGCTCCATGATGTGATAGCGCGACGAGCCGCGGCTGTTCGGTCCTTCGCCCATGCCGCCGAACACCTTGGTGGCGATCACCACTTCGTCGCGCGGGATGCCGAGATTTTTGATAGCCTGGCCGGTGATCTTTTCCGACAGGCCCTCGGAATAGACATTCGCCGTATCGATGAAGTTGATGCCTGAATCGATTGCCATCTTGACCAGTTCTTCAGAGGCGCTCTGGTCGAGCTCGCCGATGGCTGTCCACATGCCCCTGCCGCCGAAGGTCATGGTGCCGAGGCAGAGTTCGGAAACTTTCAGGCCGGATTTTCCAAGTCGGTTGTAACGCACGGTCCTGTCCTTTCAGATTTTTATGAATGGCCGGTTTTGCCGCAGATGAGTGTTCAGCGATTTCGGGCAAAACGGATCGGATGTGCCGGGCCGGGGTCCGGTAAGGATTGACTGTCAGGACGTGGGGCCCGTGCGTCGCTGTTTCAAGGCGCATACGGCGATTTGCTGCGTGTCGGCATTCGGAATGGCTGGAGACATTGTATTGACCGGATATTCGCATTAAGTCGGGTAACTGAAACCTGATTCCTGGAGATGCCGAATGAGCGACGAAGAAGACGACAAGAAGACCGAACTGCCCCTGGGCAAGGAAGCCGAAGCCAATTTGTTCAAGTCGCGGTCGATCTTCATCTACGGCCCGATCACGCAGGAACTCGCCCAGCGCGTCTGCTCGCAGCTGGTGGCGATGGCTGCCGTATCCGATGAGGATATCCGCGTATTCGTGAATTCGCCGGGCGGCCATGTGGAATCGGGTGACTCGATCCACGACATGATCAAGTTCATCAAGCCGAAGGTCATCATGATCGGTTCGGGCTGGGTCGCATCCGCCGGCGCGCTGATCTACGCAGCTTCGCCCAAGGAGCAGCGCATCTGCCTGCCCAATACCCGCTTCCTGCTGCACCAGCCCTCCGGCGGCACCCGCGGTCCGGCATCCGATATCGAAATTCAGGCCCGTGAAATCATCAAGATGAACGAGCGTCTGATCAAGATTTTCTCCGACGCCACCGGTCAGCCGGCAGAGAAGATTGCCAAGGATATCGATCGCGACTACTGGCTCTCCGCCGACGAGGCGATCGAGTACGGCCTCGTATCGCGCATTATCACCAGCCAGGACGAAATCTGATCCTGTCTGCTGGCCGCAAGTGCTGAGCCTTAGAGGTTTATGTCACTGCGGCCTTTCCTCAGGTGTCATGCCCGGATTCGATCCGGGCATCCATTCCGCTCAAACCCTTGAGCGCAATGACGCTTTCGCAGGCACATGTCCTGTTCCTTCAAGGCATAGACCGAAGCCGCGACGTAAGCTCTTCTACAGCATTGCCGGTGCCGTTCGTGTGGCATTCCAGAACGCTCTCACAGCCTTGCATTCATCGGTATCAGGCATCTCTCCCGAAAAATCGGCTGATGACTGAACGCGATTTTGCGTTGCAATCGATCTGCGTTGCGGTTATGGAATTTGGCATGATTACTTTGGTTGCATATCGGCAAGGCAATATTTCGGGTGGCATGCGTGCCGCTCCTGCCGTCATGCGCGCACCAAACTCGCTCCTTCTTCTCGGCCTTAACAGCGGTTGCCGGGTCCTTTGAGGAGCGCCCGGCGGCCGGAAAGCCGCTTGGCACCAAACGCTCCTTCATCCCCCCTGATAATGATGTTAACGAGAATGGCCCCAGCCGAAATGCGCCCCGTGAGGCGGCAGATGGCGGGCCGGATATGAGGATAAAATGGACGCGAGTCATTCCACCAAAGCCAAGGGCATGCCGTCGGCTGTCAGCAAATACCAGCCTTACCCGCAAATTGATCTGAGCGATCGCACCTGGCCCTCGCGCCGTATCGAGAAAGCGCCGATCTGGTGTTCTGTCGACCTGCGCGATGGCAATCAGGCGCTGGTCGACCCGATGGGGCACGACCGCAAGGCGCGGATGTTCCAGCTGCTGCTCGAAATGGGCTTCAAGGAAATCGAAATCGGTTTCCCATCGGCCTCGCAGACCGATTTCGATTTTGCCCGCTGGTGTGTCGAAAACGATCAGGTTGGCGATGATGTTTCACTGCAGGTTCTGGTGCAGTGCCGTCCCGAACTGATTACCCGCACCTTCGAGGCGCTGGAAGGCGCTCACCGGCCGATCGTGCATTTCTACAATTCCACCAGTGAACTGCAGCGTCGCGTCGTCTTTGCCAAGGACGTGGACGGCATTCGCCGGATCGCCGTCGATGCGGCGAAGATGATTACCGACATGGCGGCAAAGGCCGGCGGCGGCTATCGCTTCGAATATTCGCCGGAGAGCTTCACCGGCACGGAGCTGGATGTGGCGCTGGATGTCTGCAATGCGGTGATCGCCGAGGTCAAGCCGACGCCTGACAACAAGCTGATCATCAACCTGCCGTCGACTGTCGAAATGTCGACGCCGAACATTTATGCCGACCAGATCGAGTGGATGTGCCGCAATCTCGACAATCGCGAAAACCTGATCATCTCGGTCCATCCGCACAATGACCGGGGGACCGGCATCGCGACGGCCGAACTGGGGTTGCTCGCAGGGGCCGACCGCGTCGAGGGAACGCTGTTCGGCAATGGCGAGCGCACCGGCAATGTCGATATCGTCACCCTGGCGCTCAACATGTTCACGCAAGGGGTCGATCCCGAGCTGGACTGCTCCGAGATCGAACAGATCAAGGAAGTCTACGAATATTCCAACCAGATGACGATCCCGGAGCGTCACCCTTATGTCGGCGAACTGGTTTATACGGCCTTTTCCGGCTCGCATCAGGACGCCATCAACAAGGGCATGAAAGCGATCAGGGTCGCCAACAAGCCGGTCTGGGAAGTGCCGTACCTGCCGATCGACCCGCAGGATGTGGGCCGCAATTACGAGGCGATCATCCGCATCAATTCCCAGTCGGGCAAGGGCGGCATCGCCTATATCATGCAGAGCGACTACGGCATCAACATGCCGCGCGGCCTGCAGGTGGCCTTCCGCGAACTGATCCAGAAGATCACCGACGAGGAAGGGCGCGAGCTGCCCTCCAAGCGCATTTATGATGTGTTCATGGAGCATTATGTCGATCAGCCCGAGGGCCGGATCAAGTTCGTCGATCACCACACCTATCCGCAGGGCGCGGCCAAGGGCGTGCGCGTCGTGACGGCCGAGATTACCGATGGCGGCGAAAAGAAGCGGATCGATGCGGAGGGCAACGGCCCGGTCGACGGCTTCATCAATGCCCTGTCAGCCTATCTCGGGATCAATCTCTCGGTGGAAGATTATTCCGAGCATTCGCTCAATCACGGTTCGGATGCAAAGGCGATTGCCTATGTCGAGGTGAAGTATGACGGTGGCCGGATGTTCGGCGCCGGCGTCAACACCAACATCGTGGCGGCATCGCTGGAGGCCATCGTGTCGGCCGTCAACCAGATTGTCGCCAAACAGGCCTGAGTTCACGATATGGCGGCGTCGGACAGTTTCGGCGCCGCCTTTTTAATTCACTCTTTGAATTTCAAAGCTTGAGATAGGCCGATCGGGCCAGCGCCGGCATGTCCGTGTCGGAGGAGGGGCCGATGACTGCGATCAGCGCATTCTCATCCTGCCACCAGGCAACGGTGAGATTATCGCGGATGGTTTCCTGAACGTCCGTGATCTGATTGTCGAGCGAGGCCGCGCGCGCAAGGATGAATACCGAAAGCAGGTCTCCGGCGCTGTTGCGGTAGAAAAGCTCGACGCCCGGCGTGCGCTCGATGGCGACGATGCGTGCGCCTTCGAATATGCGGGCGCCCTCGTCAAAGGTCGGAACCTCGATATCGAGGCCGGTCGTTCTTTGCACGAGATCGGCAACAGCGGCCGTGTCGTCGGGTCCGATATCGGTGATCGGCTGATACTTCCTGCCGAAAATGCGGAAGCTGGCACAGACATCATCGATCCAGTCGGTCGACTGTTCCAGAGACAGATCGACGGTTTGCGGCACATCGGACGAGCCGCGCGACAAAACCACGCCCACGGCCACACCGATGCCAAGCAGTGCCCCGCACACCAGTACCGGCATTAAGCGCCGTCTGCCCTTTTGGTCGCGCATATTGCCGGATTTGTTCGTTCTGACGGCGATGTCCATCGTTTCCTTAAAGGTAAAGAATGCGTCGGCCGGGCGCAGCATTGGGAGGTGAGCACGTAAAATTTCGACCGAAATATTGCCCCTTGTCGATACCGGAAACAAGGGGTTGCGTTCATTTTGTCGAACCAACGTAAGCGCGATCTAATCAAGGCCAGACTTAACTGCTCTTAATCAAGGGGTGCTGTGGAAAAAATACGGCAAAAATGTGGCTGTTATGGTATCTTTACTTGCGATATGGATCAATCGAGTGAACAATGACATTAAAGAGGATAACGACAACAACGAAAACCCGAGCGTAACATCGCTCAACCGAGAGCAAAACCAGAAGTCATGACCGAGAACCTGCAGGGAGCGGCAGCTACACGCCATGCAATCATAACGGCTGCCTTGCGGCTTTTTGCCGAATACGGCTACAACGCTGTTTCGACACGCAAGATTGCTGATTATTCAAACGCCAATATTGGCAGTATCGCTTATCACTTTGGTGGTAAGCCGGGATTGCTTATCGCCTGTGCGCATCATGCCGTACAGGCAATCGAGGAGACACTTGGAGCCGAAGTTCTTCAGCCGATGGACGATGATGTAACACCGGAGGCCGCGCGCATGGAATTGGTGGGGATTGCGCGCCTTCTCGTGATGCCGATTACAAACAGAAGCGAGGCTGAGGATATTTCCGCATTTCTGATGCGCTATATCACGCAGCGCAGCGAGGCTTTCGATCTGCTCTATTCGCAGATTACCGGCCCGCTTCATCGTCATATGCGGCAATTGCTGGGACGGGCCTCGGGGCGCGATCCGGATGCGGAACAGACAAAAATCCTGACTTTCAGCATCATGGGCCAGTCGATGTATTTCCGCATCTGTCCCGATGCCGTGAAGAACGGTCTGGAGTGGGACGGCTTCCAGGGCGGTGAATGTGCGAAGATCGGGACAGCGCTATCGCTCAGCATTAACGGGCTGATAGACGCCTATGCCGATCACGTTCCGGCATAGGAATAGCGGAACTCGCTTTCCGGCTCGATCATACCGGTGTCGACATTGAGCGCGTGGCGCTGGCAGTGCATTTCCCACTTGCCCGGCTTGCCTTCGACCGAGATCAGATTGAAGGCCGACGGCGGTTTCTTGCCGCCTGTTCCCTGACCCGCTGCGGCGATGCCGATAACCGGCGTCTTGTCATGCGGCGTTTCGATGAAATCCACGGTGTTGAGATGGGTGTGGCCGTGCAGCACCAACTCGCATCCGCCCGTCGATATGGCGCCGCGGAACCGTCTTATGCCGAGCAGGCGCTTGTGACGGGCGGCGGCGTCGCGCACCGGCGGGTGGTGGATCATCACGATCCGGAACAGTCCGTCCTCGCCGGCCTGCCGCAACAGCTCGGCCGTGGCCCGTGCCTGCTTCTTGCCGAATGTGCCGATCGCCATGAAGGGCGGTGATGCAATCGCGGATGAGCAGCCGATCAGCGCCACAGGTCCGCGTTTGCGCATATAGGGGAAGGTGAGCGAATCGGATGTCTCGCTCAATGGGCGAGCGTCATCGCCCTGCATGTAATCGTGCCAGGCCTTTGAAACCTTCGCATAGGCGCCGCCGACATAGGCATCGTGGTTGCCGGGCACCAGCGATACGTCTTTTGCCGGACCAACACTCTTCAGCCATTCGGCCGCGTTGTCGATTTCCTTGGTTGTCGCAAGGTTGACCAGATCTCCGGTGATCGCCAGATGATCCGGCGCCTCGTCGGCAATCGCCAGAAGCAGGTTTTCCAGCGTGTTCTTGCCCAGATGCTTGCGGCGATTGCGGTGCCAGTTCAGGAAACCGGTAATCCGCTTGGAGACAAGCTCGCGCGGCGACAGCTGCGGCAGCGGTCCGAGATGAATGTCTGAAATATGAGCAAGTGTGAACATGAAAAACTCATAGACGGCTGGGGCCCGCGCCGCAAGCGGGGCCCCGGCCATGATGCTTAACGCTTGTCGCGCCCGTGCGGGGCATCAAGGTCCATGATCGGCCCCTTGGGGACGATACCCGTCGGATTGATCATCGTGTGGGAGCTGTAATAATGGCGCTTGATGTGGTCGAAATTGACCGTCCCGGCGATCCCCGGCATCTGGTAGAGTTCACGCAGATAGCCGTAAAGATTGGGATAGTCGGCAATCCGCTTCAGATTACACTTGAAGTGGCCGACATAGACCGGATCAAAGCGCACCAGCGTGGTAAACAGCCGCCAGTCGGCTTCCGTCAGCGTATCGCCGACAAGGTAGCGGTTTTCGCCAAGGCGTTTTTCCAGCATGTCGAGCGTTTCGAACAGTTTTTCAACATGCTCCGAATACGCCTCCTGCGTGGTGGCAAAGCCGGATTTGTAGACGCCGTTATTGACCGTGTCGTAAACGACGGCGTTGATCTCATCGATTTCGCTGCGCAGGTTTTCGGGGTAGAAATCAAGGCTGTTGCCGGTCAGATGGTCGAACGCGCTGTTGAACATCCGGATGATTTCGGCCGATTCGTTTGAAACGATCGTCCCGCGCTTCTTGTCCCAGACGACCGGAACGGTGACGCGGCCGGTATAGTTCGGATCGGCCCTGGTATAGACCTGCCAGAGATAGTCGGCGCCATTTATCGGATCTGCGGTGCCGCCATCGCGGTTCTTGAATTCCCAGCCGTTTTCCAGCATCAGCGGATCGACGATCGAAACGTCGATGAAGTCCTCCAGACCCTTCAGCTTGCGGAAGATCAGGGTGCGGTGCGCCCAGGGGCAGGCGAGCGCGACATAGAGGTGATAGCGGCCCTTCTCGGCCGCAAAACCGCCGTCGCCCTGTGGGCCGACGCTGCCATCGGCGGTGATCCAGTTTCTGAACTGCGAGCTTTCGCGCTTGAAATGGCCCTTGGATTTATCGGTGTCGTACCAGACGTCTTTCCAGACGCCGTCAACCAGCATACCCATCGGATGCTCCTTTCGTTCCTCTCTTCACTCATACATACGGTTCAGCGCCGGCTTTGCCAGTGTCGAAACGTTTGACAGTGTGTTGCGGGTCATCGGAAATTGCGCTTTTCTGCCCGTTTGGCTGGACGGGGCGCAGTTTTCCTGCTAGTGGCGATCTGCTCGAAAACTGGAACCTGTCATGCTGAACCTGCGACGACGCTGATTGAAGATTTGAAACCGGAGATTTTTTCCGGCGACTTCCATTTGCGTATTCCAGACAGGTTCCAAAATCATGACAAGTGAACTGTGCTACCTCCCCGAAGAGGTCTCCCAAGACGAAATCATTGAAGAGATCAATGCCGAGGCTTTCGGGCCCGGACGTTTCGCACGCACGGCAAGCCGTATCCGCGAGCAGGGGCCTCATGATCCGGCCCTGTCCTTTGTCTGTCTGGACGATGGTGTGGTGATCGCCTCGGTGCGGCTGACACCGGTCTGGGCGGGGAAAGCGGCAGGCCACATGCTGGGTCCGCTTGCCGTCCGTCCCTCGCACAAGAACCGGGGGATCGGGCGTAAACTGGTGCGCATTTCCGTTGAAGCGGCCGCAAGGGCCGGTTCCGAAGTGGTGATCCTGATCGGCGATGCGCCCTATTACGGCCCGCTCGGCTTCAAGCCCATCGTGCCGCCGACCCTGCTCCTGCCGGGACCGGTCGACCCGCGGCGCATCCTTGCCGATCCGCTGGTGGACGGCGTGGAAGCAAAGCTCGTCGGGATGATGCGCTTCAGGGCATAGATTGCCGGGCGAACCATTGGAAGCCGGTTTTTCCAACACCGGAGCACACAGGGTTAATCCCCCAAGGCCCCGCTTTTCCCTTCACGCCACCATGTCGCAGAGATCAGCGCCAGAAGGGCAGCCAGCCCCAGAAGGCCGTTGAACAGCGGTAGCGAACGGATGCTTTCAAGCCTCGTATCCGAGGTGGCGACAATCGGCATGAAGCTGTCATTGCCGGGCCTGAGCGGGCCGGATGTCACCCGGACAAGCGGCATGCCGTCGGCAATCCGCTGCACCAGACCGAAACTTTCACCGGCAAGCGGCGCCAGACTTTCGGTGGTCGAGATCATCGCCTTGAATTCCGGCGCATCGGGATCGCCGATATTGATCAGGCGTTGCAGATCGCCGTTCTGGATGGAAAACAGCCCCATTTCACTGACCGGCGCCGTGCCCCGGAAAAGACCCGGTTCCTGTTCTTCAAGCGTTACGGTCAGCGCCTGTCCGGACGGCGTGCTGACGGTGGCTTCGCGCGGCGCATCGCCCATGGTCTGGCGGGTGATTTCCAGCGTCTCGCCATCGCTCGTTGCCGTCAGCGCCTCTTCCTCCAGCGCCGGCTCCTGCATCAGCCAGTGGGCAATCCGCCGGTAAAGTGGCACATAGGGGCCGCCGCCCTCAAAACCTCGCGCCCACAGCCAGCCCTGATCGGAGAGGAATTCGGCAATCCGGCCCTGTCCCTCGCGCGAAAGCACCAGAAGCGGCGCGCCGTCTGCCGTCAGCACCGTTTCACCGCGCGCATTGCCGACGGGAATGGAGCGGAACCAGCGGCCCCAGGCCGGCGGGTCTTCGGCCCCGCCCGGCAGATCACGGGTAACGGGATGCATTTCACCGGTGGACGAAATTTCGGGATAAAACCCGCCCTCGGAAAGATCGCCCGTCGGAATGGCCGGCAATACGACGGACAGTGGTGTCGTGGCGATCGATTCCGGGCCTGCGATTTCCGGCCCGGCTGCCACCAGCAGGGCGCCGCCATTCAGCACATACTGGGCGATGTTATCGTAATAGAGCAGCGGCAGAACACCGCGGTTCTGGTAGCGGTCGAAGATGATCAGGTCGAAATCATCGATCTTGTCGATGAACAGCTCGCGTGTCGGAAAGGCGATCAGCGACAATTCGTTGATCGGCGTGCCGTCCTGCTTTTCCGGCGGACGCAGGATCGTGAAGTGCACGAGATCGACGGACGGATCGGATTTCAGCAGATTGCGCCATGTCCGCTCACCTGAATGGGGCGAGCCGGAAACCAGCAGCACGCGCAGGTTCTCGCGAATGCCCTCGACGATCTGGACTGCGCGATTATTGACCTCCGTCAGTTCGCCGGCAACGGGATCGACGGAAAGCTCCAGAATGTTCTCGCCGCCGTTTTCGATATCGAAGACATAGCGCGTTGAAACATTCGGCGTGACCTGCATTTCGGCCACCACGGCGCCGTTCAGGCGTGCGGTGACCATGGCCGGACCAGCGCCGCCTTCCGCCGCATCGACCGGGCCGTCATCGACCACGGTGAATTCCACCGGCAGGCTTTCGCCGACAAGGCCGAAGCGCGGCGCTTCGTCGATCTCGATGCGCCGGTCATATTCCTGCGCGGTGCCTGTCACCAGAGCATTGACCGGAATATCGGCCGGCAGTGCGGCTGCATTGTCGGGAATGTCATGGATCTGGCCATCGGTGATGAAGAAGGCAGCACCCATCCGGCTTGGCGGCACGTCGCGCACGGCATCTGCAAGGGCGCGAAAGGCCAGCGTTTCGGCACGGCCGTTTTCGTCTGCGGTTGTCACATCGACGATACGCGGCTCCAGCATCGGGTCTTCGGCAAGCCGCGCCTCAAGGGTTTCGAGCGCCGCTTCGGTCTGGCCGGTGCGATCCTGCGTCAACTGGCTCTGGCTGCGGTCAACCACGATCGGCACGATGGTCGTCAGCGGCGACCGCTCCTCGCGGCTGATCGTCGGGTTTGCAATCGCCGCGACCAGCAGAAAACCGGCGGCTGCGCGCAGCGTTGTGGCGCGCATGCGGGTGAGGTAGCCGAGCACCATCAGGGCGATGACGGCGGCAAGGGCGGCGTAGATCGCAGTCAGCGGCAGCAGGGGGGCGAAGGTCAGGTCCATTATTGTCCCAGCCTTTCCAGGAGCGCGGGAACATGCACCTGATCGGCCTTGTAGTTGCCGGTCAGCATATACATCACGATATTGACGCCGCTGCGGTAGGCGAACTGGCGCTGGCGCGGGTTTTCCGGCACGGTCGGCAACATCGGCGTCATGTCGGCATTGGTGGCCCATGCGCCGGCGAAATCATTGCCGGTGATGATGATCGGTGAAACGCCGTCGCCGCCGCTGGTCACCATGTCGGATGTGGCGCCGGAACGTGCCTCGACCCAGAGCGGCGAACCGTCGTAGCGGCCGGGAAAATCGGAGAGCAGGTAAAAGGCCCGCGTCAGCACATGGCCTTCGGGCACCGGCTCAAGCGGCGGCACGTCGATATTGTCGAGGATCGCCCTCAGCCGTGCCGTATTGGCGCTGACGGCACTCTGGCCGAGCGGCGAATACTGGTCGCGCGTATCGAACAGCACCGTGCCGCCATTGCGCATATAGGCCTCGATCCCGGCAATCGCCTCCTGCGAGGGCATCGGCGCGGAAGCCGAGATCGGCCAGTAGATCAGCGGGAAAAATGCCAGTTCGTCTTCCGCGGGGTCGATGCCGACGGGATCGCCCGGCTCCAGTGCCGTGCGATAGGAGATGTAGTCGGACAGGCCCTTCAACCCGCGTTCCGAGATGCGGTCGACCTCTTCCTCGCCGGTGACGACATAGGCAAGATGGGTCTCATAAAGCAGGTCGGCGATTTCCGTGTCGCCCATCTGCGCATGGGCCTTGCCGGCAAGACCGGGTGCGAAGGGCAGGGCAGCGGCAAGACTTGCTGCGAGGATCAGCGGCAGGGCAGCACGGCGCGTCTTCAGGCTGGAGAATGCGCCGTTCATTGCCAGCATGATCACGCCGTCGGCGATCAGCAGGATCATGGCCGCCGCCAGCAGCCAGGGTTTGAGGCTGAAGGCGTGCGCATCGCCGATAGTCTGGAAACGGCTGCCTTCGCCAAGCGCGGCGGTATTCAGTGGCGACAGCGTATCCTGCGGGCCGAAGAGGTTGACGGCGGTAAAGCCGTCGGACGAACCGTAAAGCCCGGGCGGATTTTCCGCTGTCGCGATTTGCGGACCACCGTCACCGGCAAGCGGATTGGCGCCGCTGACATTGGCCGAAAGCGTTCCGTTGGCGACCAGAAGGCGGTAGGGCGGCAGCAGTTGCGCGGAGCCGCCATTGCCATCGGCGGCCACACTGGCCTGAGAAAGATTGACGATCCGGCGCAGCATTTCGACGAAATAACCGGAGATCGGCAGGTTCGACCAGTTGGGATCGGCGGAGGTGTGGAACAGCACCAGACGCCCGTCGCCAAGTGTGTTTTCGGTCACCAGCGGCGTGCCGTCGGCAAGGCTTGCCCATGTGTGGTCCGCCAAAGTCGGCGCGGGCTCGGCCAGCACCTGCCGCGACACGGTGATGTCGTCCGGCACGGGCAGGCCGTAGAACGGGCTTTCGGCCGGGAAGGGCGCGAGGTTTTGCGGCTCGTTCCAGCTCATGGCTCCGCCAAAGGCGCGCGCGCCGGAGCGCAGGCGCACCGGCAGAAGCGTATCGTCGCCTTCCGAGGATGCCAGGCGCGGCCCGGCAAAACGGATCAGCGTGCCGCCGCCTTCCACCCATTGTTCGAGCAGGGTATGGGTTTCCTCGCTCAGCGTTCCGACATCGCTCAGGATAACGACCGACGGTTTCTGCTCGATCAATGCATCGAGCTGTTCGGGCAGTGTGGCTGCGTCGCTTGAAATCAGGTTGGCATAGGGCGCCAGCGCCTGCCGCAGATAATAGGCGGCCGACAGAAGCGGCTGGGCTTCATTGGCCGGGCTTCCCGAAACAAGCGCGACGCGGCGGCGCTGGAAGCCGTCATCGAGCAGGTGCACCGCGCCGGCATTGGCCGCGCCGTCAATGGCGACGCGGGCAAAGTCATTGCGAACTTCGAAGGGTGCACGGATTTCCGTGGTGGCCGTTGTCGCGCCGGTTTCGAAAACAAGCGGACTTGCCGCAATCACACGGCCCTGCAGATCATAGGCGTTGATTGTCAGCTGATCTGCCGGACCCGTTTCTGCGCGCACGGCCGTAATCCGGCTTGCGGTTGCGCCGTTGTCGACCGCGGTAATGGCTGCAGGGGCTGTATGATCGGCGGTCATCAACAGCACATCACCGGCACCCGCGCCATTCAGCATTTCAAGGGCGGCGGTGTCGTCCGGTTCGCCAAGCCCGTCTGCCAGAAAGGCGATGGTGCCGGGGGCGGTGCCGTCGAGCGCGTCGACAAGTGCGGTTGCGGCCGGCAGGCGGTCGGGGCGGGCGGGCTGCGGTTCGGCTGCCGCGAGCCTCTGCCGGGCTTCGGTTGCCGAAACCGGGCGCGGATCGCCGGCCGTTTCCGCCGTAAACGCCAGAACCACGGGTTGATCGGCGCGACCCGCCGCCTCGATCAACGCATCGGCTGCATCGGTGATGGCGGCCCAGTCTTCCGCGCTCGCCCAGCCATTGTCGACCAAGAGGGCCAGCGGACCGCTCGAGGCAATCTCCGTCCGGTCCGGATTGATCACCGGATTGGCGATGGCAAGGATGACGAGCGTGGCAAGCGCCATCCGCAGCAATGTCAGCCACCAGGGGCTTCTGGCCGGCGTTTCATCGCGCTTTGCCAGCCGCAGCAGGATAGCAAGCGGCGGAAACACCTCCCGGCGCGGGCGCGGCGGCGTCAGCTTCAACAGCCACCAGATCGCCGGCAGAACCACGAGGGCGGCCAGCACGAACGGGCTCAGGAACTCGAAACCACCCATCAGCGCGGCCCTCCGCTGATGCCGGAAAGCCGCATATGCATCGCCGTCAGCGCTTCCGATGCGGGCCGGTCGGTATGGTGGGTGAAGAAGGTCCAGCCTGAACGCCTGGCGGTATCGGCAATCATGTCGCGCCGGGCCAGATATTGCTCCAGATAAGCGCTTTTCAGGCTTTCGGCGCGACCCAGCGTCAGTTCCTGTCCCGTTTCCGGATCGGCAAAGGCGGTGCGGCCGCTATAGGGGAAGCTTTCTTCCGCCGGGTCGGCGATTTCCGCCAGATGAGCTTTCAGCCCGCGCTCGGAAAGCGGTGCAATCCGGGAAAACAGGGCGTCCGGGGTATCGAGAAAATCGCCGATGATGATCATTTCCGACGGGCCGCGCACCATCTGCGTGTCCGGCAGAACCGAAGGCGTGTCGGGTGCGGCGGCCAGCAGATGGGCAAGCTTTTCCGCGCCGTTGCGGTTTGCCACCGGCTCCATCAGGCCCGGATAGCCGACGCGTTCGCCCGAACGCAGCAGCGTTTCGGCAATGGCAAGCAGCAAAACCAGCGCACGGTGCTCCTTGGAAACCGGGGCGAGTTCGGAGCGGAAATTCATCGACGGCGTCAGGTCGGCAAAAAGCCAGACGGTGTGGGCCGCCTCCCACTCCATGTCGCGCACATAGGTGTGATCATCGCGCGCCGAACGCCGCCAGTCGACCTTCATCAGCGACTCTCCGGCGGCATAGGGGCGGAACTGCCAGAAGTTTTCGCCCGGTCCCCGCCGGCGGCGGCCATGCCAGCCGGCAATCACCGTATTGGCAATGCGGCGCGCCTCGATCAGGCAGTCCGGCAGCAGGGCCGCACGTCTCTTGCCTTCGATGAGGGCCGAATTGCGGGCGGTTGGCGGTGTCGTTTGTCCAATCGAAGCCAATGGCGGCTGCCTGTCAGTTGAGGTCGCGCGCAGCGATGGTGGCGATGACGTCGGTGACGGTAATGCCTTCGGCGCGGGCGGCGAATGTCAGCGCCATGCGATGCTGGAGAACCGGTGCGGCAAGGGCGCGCACATCGTCAACGGAAGGCGCCAGCCGGCCCTGATAAAGCGCACGGGCACGCGCCGTCAGCATCAGCGCCTGTCCGGCGCGCGGGCCAGGACCCCAGGCAACATTGCGGTCGGTCTCCTCAAAGCCTTCACCCGGGCGCGCCGCGCGCACAAGCGCCAGGATCGCCTCCAGCACGCTCTCGCTCACCGGCATCTTGCGGATCAGCGATTGTATTTCCATCAGCCGTTCCGACGTGACCACCGGGCTTGCCGTTTCTTCGGCAGCGCCGGTGGTTTCCAGCAGGATGCGGCGTTCGGATGCGGCGTCTGGATAGCCGACATTGACCTGCAGCAGAAAACGGTCGAGCTGGGCCTCGGGCAGGGGATAGGTGCCTTCCTGCTCCAGCGGGTTCTGCGTGGCGAGCACGTGAAACGGCCGCGGCAGGTCGTAATGCTCACCGGCGATGGTGACCGAATATTCCTGCATCGACTGGAGAAGCGCCGACTGCGTTCGCGGCGAGGCGCGGTTGATCTCGTCGGCCATCAGCAATTGCGCGAAGACCGGTCCCTTGATGAAGCGGAAGGACCGGCGTCCGGTCTCGCTTTCCTCAAGCACTTCGGAACCCAGAATGTCCGATGGCATCAGGTCAGGAGTAAACTGGATGCGGTTGCCGGCAAGGCCGAGCACGGTGCCGAGCGTGGTGACCAGCTTGGTCTTGGCAAGCCCCGGCACGCCGACCAGCAACGCATGGCCGCCGGAGAGAACCGCCAGCAGCACGCTTTCCACAACATTTTCCTGTCCGTAGATGACCTTGGAGACCTCTTCCTTCACTTTCTGAATGTCTTCAAGCGCCTTTTCTGCCTCTGCCACGATCTCCTGAGCAGCATTCGTGTCAGTCGCATCCATACACACGTCTCCACGGCCTTGAGCCTGTTCGGGTTTTGCCAGCATATCGCTGGTTTTGTCTTTCAAAAAGGATAATCACCTGTCGGCGGCTGACAAGCCGGTTTGGAATGACTATTTCGAGAGCAGACAATATTCCACCCGAAACTGGGACGGAAAGATGACGGACCGGACGACATCACTGATAAATGACGCTGAGGGGCTGGCGTCGGCGATTGCGCGCCAGCTTGAGGACGGGGGCAAGCGCGCGCCTGCACCCGTTGAAAAATGGAACCCGGCCTTCTGCGGCGAACTCGATATGGAGATCCGCCGCGACGGCACCTGGTTCTATAACGGCACGCCGATCGGCCGCGCTGCTCTTGTGCATCTGTTTTCAACGGTGCTGCGCAAGGACGAGGACGGCGAGACCTATCTGGTCACCCCTGTCGAAAAGATCCGTATCCGTGTCGAGGATGCACCCTTTGTCGCCGTGGCCATGGAGGCTTCGGGAAAGGGCGTGCAGCAGGTTCTTTCGGTGCGCACCAATATGGGCGATGTGGTGGAAATCGGCGAGAACCATCCGTTGCGGTTTGAAATTTCAGGCGAAAACGCCGAACTCAAACCCTATGTGCTGATCCGGGGACGCCTCGAAGCGCTGTTTTCGCGGGCGCTGACCTATGATCTGGTCGCGCTCGGCGAGGAAGCCGAAATCGACGGCACGGCAATGTTTGTCATTCGCTCCGGCGGATTGCTGTTTCCGGTCATGGAGATGGCGATGCTGGAGAAGAACCTGTGAACGCCACCCGCACGCCCTATGCCGCTGCAAGCTTTCGGCAGCGTGCGCTCAGTCAGCGCGGGCGTCCGGTGGAACAGGCCTGGCGGGATCACGGCGACCACAAGCTCAATCCGGACCTGTTTGCCTATATCGAGGACCTCGATATGCGCGCAGCCGCGGTCCTGATCCCGGTGGTCGATTATGGGGACGAGGCGCGGGTGATCTTCACCCAGCGCACGACCAAGCTTCGCAAGCATTCCGGTCAGATCGCCTTTCCCGGTGGATCGATTGACCCGGGGGACCGTTCGCCGGAAGATGCGGCCCTGCGTGAATGCGAGGAAGAGATCGGTCTTGATCGCCGCTTCGTGCAGCCTGTTGCCCGGCTGCCGGTCTATCTTGCTGGCACCGGTTTCAGGATCACGCCGGTTCTTTCTGTCGTGCGGCCGGGATTTTCGCTGAAGGCGAACCCCGACGAGGTGGACCGTATTTTCGAGGTGCCGCTGGGCTTCATCATGAACCCGGCCAACCACGGACACGGAAGCGGTGTTCTTGGTGGCCAGACCCGGCATTATTACGAAATCAATTACGGCGAATACCGGATCTGGGGCATCACCGCCAGCATCGTCAGAACAATATATGAAAGGCTTTATGCGTGAAAACGGTCAGTGACGCTCCATGGTTCAGGGAAAGCCGGCTGCAGAAACTTCTCGACGTGCTGAACGGCGATGGCGGTGAAACCCGCATCGTCGGCGGGGCCGTGCGCAATGCGCTGATGGGTATGCCGGTCGGCGATATCGATGTGGCGACCACGCTCGTGCCGGATGAGGTCATCGCGCGGGCGAAAGACGCCGGGATGAAACCGGTGCCGACGGGGATTGAACACGGCACGGTGACGGTGGTGTGCGAGGGCAAATCCTTCGAGGTCACCACGCTGCGCGCCGATGTCGAAACCTTCGGTCGTCATGCGACGGTGCGGTTCGGCACGGACTGGGCCGAGGATGCCGAGCGGCGCGACCTGACGATCAACGCGCTTTACGCAGATCGCGACGGCACGGTGATTGATTTGGTCGGTGGTCTTGCCGATATCGAAACCGGCACGGTGCGTTTCATCGGCGAGGCGGAAACCCGGATCACCGAGGACTTCCTTCGTATCCTGCGGTTCTTCCGGTTCTTTGCCTGGTATGGCGGCGGCAGGCCTGATGCAGAGGGGCTGAGGGCGAGCGTGCGCCAGCGCGACGGCCTCAAGACGCTGTCAGCCGAACGGGTCTGGGCGGAAATGAAGAAGCTGCTTGCCGCGACCGATCCATCGCGCGCGCTGCTGTGGATGCGCCAGACCGGTGTTTTGACCGTCGTTTTGCCGGAAACGGAAAAATGGGGGATCGATGCGGTGCCGGGGCTGATCGATGCCGAACGCCATTTCGGCTGGGCGCCCGATCCGTTGTTGAGGCTTGCCGCCATGGTGCCGCCCTATGATGTGCGGCTGAAGGATATGGCGGAACGGCTGAAGTTTTCGAATGCCGAACGCGACCGGATGTTGGCCTTTGCTTCAGCGCCTTCCGTGGAAACCGAAACGTCCAGCGCACGCTTGCGGAAACTGCTCTATGAGCACGGGCAACCGGGAATGTTGATGCAGCTCAGGCTGGCGCTTGCCTCGGCACGGGCAAAGGCCGCAGACGGCGATCATGATGCGATGGCAAAAGCTGCCGGGCTGTCCCGTCTCGCAGAAGAAGCCGCGCATTGGGAAAAGCCGCAAATGCCGATTTCGGGCGGGGATATCGTCAAGGCCGGTGTTCCGGCTGGCCCGGAGGTCGGAAAAATCCTGGCGAGCCTGGAAAGGCAGTGGGTGGAAAGCGATTTCAAGCTGGACCGGGCAGCACTGGCCGCCCGGCTGGATACGCTGAAATCGGACAGGACATAAGGCCTCAGGCCCAGTTCGTTGGCAAACCCTGCAAGCAATCACAGTTTTGCCTATCCTCGCCGTCATTCCGGCCCTGAGCCGGAATTCAGCAAGGGCCAGGTCCATGCGCTTAAAGGCTCTTTCTGGACGCGCACAGCAAGCGGCCCTGGATACCGGCTCAAGGCCGGTATGACGAAAAAACGCGGGACGAGCCTTTCAGTAGCCGTGAGGCCTCAGGCCTTTTCTTCGTCCTTGATCCGTTCCTTGATGTTTTCGACCATGTTTTCGCGAATAATACCTTCGCCATGGCTGGTGCGCAGATGCTCAACGGAGCGGCGGATCACTTCAGCTTCGTCTTCTGCGCTTGTGTGCCAGGTGCAACCGGGCACAAGCGTTCCGCAATCAAAACGTTTCATGGTTTCCTCCTTTGTTTTCCGTCTTCGGATGAAACGCCGGTGGAGATCAATTGTTCGCCAGAAACCGGCGTCGGGAGACATTTTTCCGTGGTTGCCGTCATTCCTGCGGCGGCAAATGCACGCCGCTAAACTGCGATCAGCGCCCTTTCAATGGATCAGAGCGCTGATCCGTTCGCGGCATCGGGCCTCAGTGTTGGGCCCAGGTCTCGAACACCGCTGAGGATTCGCACGGCCGGCCATGCCGGTATGCCATTTCGGCGGCATATTTGCTGTCATCGGTGCCCGCTACCTTTTCGGGTCTGGGCTTGTAATTTTCCGGTGATGCCTTGCGTTCTTTATTTCTGATTTCATCTGCCATTGTCCTGCTCCTCTCGGACAAGTTGCGCTCCAGGCCTCCTTGTGACCTGAATATTAAACACCCTACTTGCAAGGTGAACAAGGCGATTCCGGGATGAAAAATTAACTATAACGATTTAGATTAAGGCCATCTTGTGACAGGTGGCAGCGAGGACAGGATCGCCTCGATATTGCCGCCGGTTTTCAGCCCGAAAATGGTGCCGCGGTCATAGAGAAGATTGAACTCGACATAACGTCCGCGGCGGATCAACTGCTCGTCGCGATCGGCCGATGACCATTCATGATTGAAGTTGGAGCGCACCAGCCGCGGGTAGATGAGATTGAAGGCGCGGCCGACATCCTGCACAAACGCAAAATCGGCGTCGATACCGCCCTTTTCTTCCGGCGAGTGCTGCCAGTCGAAGAAGATGCCGCCCACGCCGCGCGGTTCCTTGCGGTGCGGCAGATAGAAATAGTCGTCGCACCATTTCTTCATTTTCTGGTAGTCGACCACATTCTGGTGCCGGTTGCAGGCAATCTCCATGGCGCGGTGAAACAGGATGGTGTCCGGGTCTTCCTGCCGCCTGCGGCGGCCAAGAACGGGGGTCAGGTCGGCGCCGCCGCCGAACCACCAGCTGCCGGTCACGATCATCCGCGTGTTCATGTGCACGGCCGGCACGTTCGGATTGACGGGATGGGCGATCAGCGAGATGCCGCTTGCCCAGTAGCGTCCGTTTTCTTCCGCGCCCGGCATGTTTTTCGCCATGTCCTCGCTGAATTCACCCTCGACGGTGGAGGTGTGGACGCCGACCTTTTCGAAGACGCGACCATGCATCACCGACATCCGGCCACCGCCTTCGCCGTTCTCCCGGGTCCAGTCCTTCGGCTCGAAACGGCCCGGTTCAAGATCGCTCAAGGGGCCGGTCAGTTCCTTTTCCAGGGTTTCGAAACCAGAGCAGATCGTGTCGCGCAGGCTTTCGAACCAGGCGCGGGCCGTGCTCTTTCTGGTCTCGATATCATCCGGCAGACCAACAGGTAGATTCGGCCGTTCCATGTAATGCGCTCCGCTTGAAATGCATGCGCCCGTTTAGCCGGGCTTTTGATTTGACTCGCAAATATGATGCGAAAACCTTATCTTCTTTATGTGGTTAAGGATAGCGGGATGACCAACCTTCCAAAGCCGCCGTCCATGGACGGCCTGAAGAAGCGGATCAGGCAACACCGTCAGCAGCAAAGCGAGGGCGGTTTCGTGCGTGAGCACTATTGCCTGTCACGCGAGGAGGCTCGTGCCAAGGCGCGGGAGTGGTTCGAGAGTTATCCCAAGGCCGCCTACTGGACCGAGGTCGAGAGCTGGCGGGTGCTGAGTGGCGACCGGATCGAGTTCACCATGCGCAGACTGTCTTCGGCGGACTGATGCTGTTTATGACAGGCCGTCAAACCCGCCTGTCTGACGCAGCGCCTCTCCCGCCATCATGCCGACGGAAACGGCGAGATTGATCGAGCGCTGGTCCTCGACCATGGGAATGCGCACGCGGTGGTCGATGCTGTCATGAACGCTGTCCGGCACACCGGCGCTTTCGCGACCGAACAGCAGGATATCGTCGTGCGCGAAGGCGAACTCGGTATAGGGGTGGCTGGCCTTTGTGGAGGCGAGCACGATGCGCTTGCCGCTCTCCCGTCGCCAGGCCTCGAATGCGTCCCAGTCGACATGCCGGGTCATCACCGCCTTGGCGATATAATCCATGCCGGCGCGCTTGAGGTTCTTGTCGGACAGAGCAAAGCCGGTCGGTTCGATGATGTCGACGGCCAGCCCCAGGCAGGCTGCAAGCCTCAGGATCGTGCCGGTATTGCCGGCAATATCCGGCTGATAAAGTGCGATACGCAGGGTCATGGCCGCTGTTTACGCCCGGACGGGACGTCGCTCAAGCCTGACGATGCGTCAGATGACGCCGAGAAGCTTCCACCAGAGGAAATCGAGCGGCATCAGAACCACAATCGTGATCAGTGCCAGCGGAACCGTAATTCGCATCATCCGCGAGACCGGTTGGCCCGTTGCCTGCAGGCCGACCATCAAGGGGGCGGCCTGATAGGGCAGTATGACGGTTGAAAAGCCGACAACCTGGGTCATCAGAACCGCCGTCAGGCTCAGTCCCGTCAGTTGTGACAACTCACCGGCGAGCGGTGTGAACACGGCTGGCACACCCGGAAGCGTCGTCACCAGCGCACTCAGGAAGGCCATCAGCGAAAGCGATATGAAATTGAGGAAATCCTGCCCCGGCGACAGCGGCAGGACGGATTCCAGTCCGCGTGCGATAGCAGCCCCAAGACCCGTTGCATTGATGACGGCTCCCAGTCCCAGAATGCCGGCGGTGAAGACAAGAACGCTCAGGCTGACGGTCTTGTCGAAATTCTCCGGTTTGATGACGCCAAGACCCGGAACCATCAATGCAATTGCTGCACAAAGCCCGACCCAGGCGGCATTGATGCCATGGATGCTGTCCGTCATCCACATGCCAAGCGTAACGAGCAGAACGGCAATCGCATACCATTGACGTGGCGACAGAGGGCTGGCGCTTTCTTCGCTGTTCTTGCTTTCGCCATCGGGCCGTGGGGTGATTCTATCCGGGAAAAGTCTGATGATGAGCAGGAATGCAATCACGCCCTTGATCAGGCCGAGCACCGGAAAGTGCAGCGCAAGATACTGCGCGTAGGTTGGCGCGACGCCATAGATGGTTTCGCTTGCGCCCGCCAGCACGAGGTTCGGGACGTTTGACGGCAGAATGGCAAAGCCGGGCATGTTGGCGGCCAGCGTCAGCGTGAGGGCGATTGCCGTTCGCCCGTTCGACTCCTCGGAAAAGCCGGCCCTGTCCGCCAGCGCCATCGCGATCGGCAGCATAACGAAGAAACGCCCGAGCGAAGAGGGAATGATGAAGGCGAGTGCCGCGGTGGTAATGAACAGGCCGCCGATGAGAAGATGGTAGTGACCGGTCAGGTGCCGTCCGAGAACGCCGCCAAGGCGTTCGCCCAGTCCCGAATTACGCACGGTTGCCGCGAGGATCGATCCGGAGAACACCAGCCAGATCGCCGTCGAGGCAAAGCCGGAGAAGACAATGGCAGGCGGCGCCAGTTCAAGCAGCAGGGTGACTGCGAAGAAAAGCAGGCTTGCCATGAAGCCCGGAACGAGCCCCGTCGCCCACAGGCTCAGCGTGACGAGGACAATGCCGAGTGTGCGGGACTGGTCCGTGGACAGTGTCTGGGGTGGAAAAACCGTCAGAAAGACGGCGATGCCGAGAATTGCCAGAACAAGGACATGTTTGAATGAGATGCGGAGGGATTGCATTGATCTTCCGTTACCTGAAACTTGATTCAATCTATCCTATTTTATGCCGACGTTTTGCGGTACAGCTACATGATGCCAAACCATATCGAAGTTACGTCATCGATCATGCCCGAGCAGGGGCCGGGCTGGATCATCGATGCCTCCCGGCCGGTGACGGCACGCGTGCAGCGCTGGCAGGCGGGTGAGATTGGCCGTGCGCCGCATGCGCATCCGCGCGGACAGCTGTTGTGGGCGGAAGAGGGCATCCTCACGGTGCGCGCCTGCGGAACCCGCTGGCTGGCGCCCACCAGCCATGCAATCTGGATTCCCGGCGGTACTGTCCATGATGTGATGATGGAGACCGATGTTTCGGCGTGCTTCATCTACATCGATCCGTCGGTGAGCGGTGTGCGCGAAAAGCGCTGTGAAGTCTTGCACATGACGCCGCTGATGCGCCAGCTTTTGCTGCGGTTTCGCAATCCGGGGCCGGAAACGGACGGGCGACAGGGGCGGCTTTCACGTCTTTGCGCCGTGATCATTGATGAGTTGGCGACATTGCCGAACGCGCCGCTCAGTCTTCCCGCCGGCATCGATCCGCGTCTTAAGCGGGTGACCGGCCGGTTGCTGGAGCGCCCCGACGACAACGCCAATCTGGGGGAACTGGCGCGGTTCGCAGGTGCCGGCACCCGCACGCTCGAACGGCTGTTTCAAAAGGAGACGGGCCTGCGCTTTTCCGAATGGCGCAGCCGGCTGCGGCTGATGGAAGCCATCAACCATCTCAGCCATGGCCGGAGCAGTGTCGAGATTGCCGGCCTGCTCGGCTATCGCAGCGCAAGCGCCTTCGTGGCCGCATTCCGGCGTCACTTCGGCGTGCCGCCGCAATCCTATCTGAAGGCCGGTTCGGCTGATGACGATTGACCTTGCTTCTGGCCCGGACGTCGCCGGAGATAGGCCCATATCCAGGCAATCTCCGCCTCGACATCGCCGAAACGGTCATCCTTCTCGCGGCCGCCGGGTCTTGTTTCGCCCGGCCGGTCATCGGCGATTGCGGCCAGTGCCTTTTCGGCCCGCAGCGCGCGGTCCGCGTCAGGTGGCGGGTCGCCCATGCGGCGGCCTTCCGCGTAGACCGTGATTGCATCGGAAAGCCGCTCGGCGCCGGCAATGGCGGGAAACCATGCCGCCGCCTCGCGGCCGGCCGGCGGCGGCTCGGCAACCAGGCGGCCAAGCACGGTGCGCAGGTCGGAAAGTGTTCGGGATGCGGCAAATTCACGGGCCAGAAGGTTTTGGCGCAGCTGTGCCAGTTCGGCCTCGTCTTCGGTTTGCCGCACGGTGGCCGCAGCGAGATAGGCGCCGATCTTTTCCATGGCGTCCGAAAATGCCCTGCCGAGCTGCCGTTCCTGCGATCGCGGCCAGATGAGATAACCGAAAACCAGTGCAATCGCCGAACCGGCAAGCGTATCGGCAAGCCGCTGAATATCGTAGCTGGCCACCGGCCCCGAAGAAACCAGATCGATCATCAGCAGGATGACCGGCGTCAGAAAGGTCACCATCACCGCATAGCTGCGCAGGCCGGCAAAAGGAATGACAGCACAAAGCAGCATGATCACGGGGACGAAGGCGATGCCCTTCGGCACCAGCGCGGCAATCGCAAGCGCGATGGCGACACCGGCGAGCGTGCCGAGACTGCGGTGAATGGCCCGCAGGAAGACCGAACCGAAATCGGGTTTCAACACAATCGCGACCGTCATCGGCAGCCAGTAGGAATGATCACCGGGCAGAACGTGGCTGAGCGCAACCGCAAGCCCCATGCAAAGCGATAGCCGGAGAGCCGAAATCACCACCTCGCGGCCGAGAACGAGGCGGCGCGCGACACGGGTGGCAAGGCTTGCGGAAAACACCGCATCCTGTGTCGGCGCCTGCTGATCGGCTGGCATCTGGTCCCGGGCAGCGGGCGAGGGCCACATTGTGGCGGCCAGGCGCTCTGCAAGCTGTATCGTCTGATCCGGCTGCGGCGTATCGGAACCCGCACCTGAAGGACGGCCGGCACGCGACATATAGGCCCGTGCCATGGCATCGAGCTTGTTTGCTGTTGCCGCCAGATCGTGCCCGCGGGCCGCGATAATCGCCATGGAAAGCTGGTTGACGAGCGACAGGACCGCGGCGGTCTTCAGGGTGTCGCGGGTGCGGGCGCGGCCGTGGCTTCGTTTTTCGATCAGTGTTGCATAGGCGGTTTTGGTGGCATCGCTTAAGGCGCGGCGCGCATCGATCATGCGCCTGCGATTATCCGGCGTCGGCACCTTTCCAACCGCCTCGGAGGCGCGGGCAAGACGTGCGAGCATGGTGACGATATTGGCCAGCATGCGCCGTTCGGGCCGGTCGCGCTCAAACAGCGCGCCGATGCCGAGCATTGCCGCCACAAAGGCGGCGCCGGCGAGATAGTTCACGAACACCAGCCAGGCGGGAAGCACGGCTGGCGCGTGTGCATTGACGACGGCCAGCACCAGCATGTTGAGCGCGCCCGTGGAAAAGGCCGCGCCATACCCACTGACCAGCCCGGACAACAGGCCGACAGTCATCAACAGGGCAATGGTCGCCAGCCCGTGGCCGCCGACTTCCGGGCCAATGAGGCAGCCTGTGGCGCCGATCAGCGCGGAAATGCCCAATTGCCGGAACCGCTCGCGATAGGGATCGAGCCGGACCGTGACCGCGGCCAGAAAGCCGCCAAGCGCAACATAGAGCATCGGCCCGGTATGGCCGCTCAACTGTCCGATCAGCAGCGGCACACCGGTGCCGAGCGACAGGCGAATCGAATGGCGCCACGGCCGATAGGGCGTCGGTTTGAGCAGTGCAAGATTGTGAATCCACTGGCTGGTCCGGAGCATGGACAGCAATCATCCTCTTCAGCAACGTCGCCCGATTTCATCCAAAGCATGGCGGGCCCGGCCGTACAAGACCGGTTCCGGGCGGTTACAGCATGCGTTGCCGGGATGCAACACATTGGGGCAATCGCTGCTTTTTACGCACCGGCTCTGGCCTTTGCGCATGTAAGGGGCTATAAGGGCCTCCGATTTTCTCAAACCGGCGAAAGGAGCATGGCAGATGAACATCACTGGCTTTGTATTGCTCCGCGTTCCACCGCGCCGTCTCGCGTGATCTTTCACACGACGTTCTTGTTTCCCATTTAGTCATTCGCATTCATACGGCCGCCTGACCGGCCGTTGTTTCCGTCCCGGGTTCGCTGTTGCGGGCAAAATTGTGCTCTTTTCATGAAGAGCAACCGGGAGGCATTGGAGTCCGATCATGTTTCGCTGGTTTGAAAACCGTCTCAATCCCTATCCCGAGGCAGAGCCCACGGCGCCCCCCACGGGTCTGATCCCGTTTCTGTGGCATTATTCGAAGCCTGCCGCACCCTATCTGGCGCTGATGGCCGTCATTGCCGCGCTGGTCGCTTTCGGGGAAGTCTACCTGTTCCGTTTTCTGGGCGATATCGTCGACTGGCTGTCGACGGCAAACCGGGAGACATTCCTGGAAGACGAGGGCTGGCGTCTGGCCTTCATGGGCGCGCTGGTTCTGGTGCTGCTGCCGGGGCTGACGATCTTCTCCTCGCTGCTGATCCATCAGGTGCTGCTCGGCAACCTGCCGATGATCAGCCGCTGGCAGATGCATCGCTATGTCCTGCGCCATTCGATGAACTTCTTCGCCAACGAGTTCGCGGGCCGCGTTTCGCAAAAGGTGATGCAGACCTCGCTTGCCATCCGCGAAACGGTGATGAAGGCGCTCGACATGTTCGTCTACGTCGTCACCTATTTCGTATCGATGATCTTCATCGTCGCGGCGGCCGACGGGCGTCTCGTCATTCCGCTGCTGGTGTGGATCGTGGTTTACGCCGCGATGCTGTGGTACTTCATTCCGCGTCTGAGGAAGATTTCGGCCGATCAGGCCGATGCCCGGTCGCTGATGACGGGCCGCGTGGTCGACAGCTACACCAATATCGCCACGGTCAAGCTGTTCTCGCATGCCGGTCGTGAGGAGCTGTTTGCACGCGAAGGCATGGATGGCTTTCTGGAGACGGTCTACCGCCAGATGCGGCGCGTGACCCAGTTCCAGACGCTGGTCTACATCAACAACGCTGTCGCCTTGTTTGCGGTGAGCGCGCTGGCGATCCGCTTCTGGCTCGAAAACAGCATCACCGTTGGCGCAATTGCGCTGACGCTGGGGCTTGTCATGCGCATCGGCGGCATGTCGCAGTGGATCATGTGGGAAGTGACCGCGCTCTTTGAAAACATCGGTACCGTCTATGACGGCATGTCGATGATGGCGAAGCGGCACGAACTGGTCGATGTCGAAGACGCGCGCCCGCTTGTCGTTGAAAAAGGCGAAATCGTCTATGACGATATCTCCTTCCATTACGGCAAGGAAGGTGGCGTCATCTCGGATCTTTCGCTCGTCATCAAGCCGGGCGAGAAGGTCGGGCTGGTCGGGCGTTCCGGCGCCGGCAAGACCACGATGATGAACCTGCTGCTGCGCTTCTTCGATCTGGAGGGCGGACGGATCACCATCGACGGTCAGGATGTTTCGAAAGTGTCGCAGAACAGCCTGCGCTCGATGATCGGCGTGGTGACGCAGGACACATCCCTGCTGCATCGTTCGATCCGCGACAACATCGCCTACAGCCGTCCCGGCGCCAGCGATGACGAGGTGATTGCCGCGGCCAAACGCGCCAATGCCTGGGACTTCATCAAGGGGCTTTCCGACCTTCAGGGTCGCACCGGCCTTGATGCCCATGTCGGCGAGCGCGGCGTGAAGCTTTCCGGCGGTCAGCGCCAGCGGATCGCGATCGCCCGCGTGTTCCTCAAGGATGCGCCGATCCTGGTGCTGGACGAGGCGACTTCGGCGCTTGATTCCGAAGTCGAGGCGGCCATTCAGGAAAGCCTGTTCGGGCTGATGGAAGGCAAGACCGTGATCGCGATTGCCCACCGGCTGTCGACGCTGACCGAGATGGACCGGCTGATCGTTCTCGACAAGGGTGTGATCATCGAGACGGGCACGCATCAACAGCTCGTCGAAGCTGGCGGCATCTATGCCGATCTGTGGAAGCGCCAGTCCGGCGGTTTCCTCGCCGAAGACGAAACCGCCACCGGAGCGGCTGCAGAATGAAAATGGACGGGCCTGCCGGATGGCGGGCCCGTCAGACTGCTGACAACGCTATTCCCAAGTTTTTTTCGTCATACCGGCTCAAGGCCGGTATGACGGAATGCAGGTGAGGGGGCTTTGAAGCGAGAGCATCGCCTTGCTGTCTCGGTGCATGCCAAAAACATCGTCACCCCGGCCTTGAGCCGGGGTCCAGGGCCATGCGGGGACGTTAACTGTTATTGGGACAGGCTTTTCCCATGCCGCCCATTCTATTTTGATCGAACGAGAATTGGCGCGCCTGCCGAATCCCTGTATCCATTTCCATCATGATATTTCAGCGCATTGCAGAACTGTTCGAGCGGTGGATCAATCCGCTGGCCGACCGCGCGCCGGAGCGGCCGCCGGAGAAGCTCCTGCCGTTTCTCTGGTATTTTCTGCGTCAGGCGAAATGGCCGTTTTTCGCCATGCTGGTCGTCGGTGGCGGTGTTGCGATCATGGAATCGGCCGCCTTCTGGTTCATGGGCGTGCTGATCGATATTCTCGATGGAACACCGCGCGAGGCCGGCTGGTCGGGGCTGATGGCCGAGCACGGCTGGGTGCTGATCGGCATGGCCGTTGCCATGGTCGTCGTCAGGGTCGGCTTTACCACGCTGCAGATGCTGATCGAGGAACAGACCATCGTTCCCGGCTTCAACAATCTGGTGCGCTGGCAGTCCTATCGTTATGTCGCGCGCCAATCGCTCGATTTCTTCCAGAGCGATTTCGCCGGTCGGATCGTTGCCAAGGTGGCGGCGGCGGGGCAGTCGATCGGCGACCTGATGTCGTCGCTGCTGCAGGTCGTCTGGTTCATGGCGATCTATGCAATCTCGACCATGGCGCTGGTCGCAGCGCTTGACTGGCGGCTGGCGGCGCTGATTTTGCTGTGGATTGCGATCTTCGTCGTTCTGGCGCGTTTCTTCGTGCCGCGCATTCGGGAAAACGCCCGTGAACTGGCCGAGGCCAATTCGGTGATGTCGGGACGGATGGTGGATTCGTTTTCCAATATCATGACGCTCAAGCTGTTCGGCAGCGACGAGGGCAATGATGGCTATATGCGCACGGGCTTCGAACGGCTGATTGCCCAGGTTCGCAGTTTCACGCGGCTGATCACCGGTGTCAGGGCTTCGCTCAGCCTGCTGTCCGGCGTGATGATCACGGCAATCGCCGCGCTTTCCGTCCATCTGTGGTTTTCGAGCAATATTTCTTCGGGTGCCGTTGCCTTCACGCTCGGTCTTTCGCTGCGGCTTTCCATGCTGCTCGGTCGGCTGATGATGCAGTTGAACGGCATCATGCGTGCGATCGGCACCATCCAGAATTCGGCCGAGCTGATCTCGCAGCCTATCGGCCTGCTCGACCGGCCGGATGCCGTCCCGCTGGTTCTGCGCAATCCGGAAATCCGCTTCGATAATGTCAGCTTCGGCTATGACGGCGGGCAGGGCGTGATCAACGACTTTTCTCTTGCAATCGGCGCCGGCGAAAAGGTCGGTATCGTCGGCCGTTCGGGGGCGGGCAAGTCCACGCTCGTCAATCTGCTGCTGCGCTTTTATGATGTCGGCAGCGGCACGATATCGATCGATGGCCAGAATATTGCCGACGTCACCCAGGAAAGCCTGCGCGCCCAGATCGGCATGGTGTCCCAGGATACCGGTCTGCTGCATCGCCCGATCCGTGACAATATCCGTTTCGGCAATGAGGATGCCGATGACGATATGCTGTGGGAGGCGGTTGAACGGGCGGAGGCCGACAGTTTCATCGCCGATCTTGCCGATATGCGCGGCCGCAAAGGGCTCGATGCCTATGTCGGCGAACGCGGCGTGAAGCTTTCCGGCGGTCAGCGCCAGCGCATTGCGATTTCACGGGTGATGCTGAAGGACGCGCCGATCCTGGTGCTGGACGAGGCGACGTCGGCGCTCGATTCCGAAGTCGAGGCGGCGATCCAGGCCAATTTGATGAAGCTGATGGAAGGCAAGACCGTGCTTGCAATCGCGCATCGTCTGTCGACCATTGCAGCGCTTGATCGCCTGATCGTCATGGACAAGGGGCGTATTGTCGAGGCGGGGACGCACCGGCAGCTTCTTGAAAAGGACGGGCTCTATGCAGCACTTTGGGCCCGCCAGTCGGGTGGCTTCCTGCCGGAACTCGACCACGAAGACTGAACGGATCGGTTCAGGGCGCTACCGGAAGGGAAATGAGGGCCTCAAGCCCGAAATGATTTGACCCCATATTGTGTCTGACACGCTTCACCGAGGCGATGTAGGCAGGCTGGCGCACAAGAATATGATCGATGGGCAGCCCGATCGATGGCATTTCAACCGGCCATGTCCGCGGTTCATGGGCGAAGGCCCTGAGACCCGTGGTTTGCAGGAAATTCAGGATATAGGGTGACAGCAGCGAAGAGTTGAAATCGCCTGCCAGAATCAGCGGTCCGTCCGCGTCCCTCAGATAGCGCTTCACGCTGTTCAGCTGTTCCAGCTGCATGGTTTCATAATACGGTTTGGTCAGGTGCATGGCGACGAAGGTTGCCCGGGCACCGTTGATATTGATGCCGGCGCGGATGAAACGATGGGCGCCGAGCGAGCCGAGGTTTCGAACCTGCGGATTTTCAAGCGGATATTTCGACATCATCATCAGGTCGCAGTTTTTGACCAGTTCGCCACAGCCCACGCGATAGGGATAGGTTTCCGCAAGTGCGTCGAGATGAGGTCGCAAGGGGCCGGATTCGAGCGTGTAAACCACATCGGCGTTCTGATCCGTCAGCCAGTCGGCAATTTCCGCACCGTCCTGATTATCACCAAGAATGTTGAACTCGATCAGTTTAAGGGCGCGGATATTGCTGTCGGGCCGGGCGTCGGGCTGAACGGTGCTTTGATGCAAGTGCCAGACCCACAGGCACAGCAGCGCCGACGCCACCAGCGGTATGGCCGACCATAATGTTCTGTCGAGCCCCAGAACGATGAGTGAAAGGCACACTGCGGCCACGGCAATATGCACCCGCATGCCACCGACGAACGAGAACAGCCAGAATTGTGAAAGAGAAGGCAAAACGCCAAGCAGCAAGGCCAGACTTGCAAAGGTGACGGCCAGAGTCTTCAGGGAACTCAAGCTTAAATCCTGAAAAAGAAAAATGACAAAAGAAAATATCAGCGGCTGAACATACCATTCGTCAGTACCGGCCACAACGGTGTCGTACAAATGCTGCGCTGCCACATCGGATAGCTTGTGGCCACAGATGCCGGACACTGGACATCATAAGGGATCGCGCATAAAACTTAGGCTAAATGAACGTCACCATGGCGCCTTGTCGCAGGAAACTGCGAGGGAGAACAAGGCGTTTCCGACGGTGGCATCAGCTGATGGAGGGATAGCGGTGCAAGACGAGACTGTTTCGACGGATCATTCCGGCGAACCGACCCGGCGCGATTTTCTGTATTTGACAACCGGGGTTGCCGGGGCTGTAGGGGTGGCCGGCGTCGCCTGGCCATTCATCGACCAGATGCGGCCGGATGCGTCGACACTGGCGCTTTCGACTGTCGAAGTGGATGTCTCCAGTCTCGAACCCGGCATGTCGCTGACGGTGAAATGGCGCGGCAAGCCGGTGTTCGTCCGCAATCGCACCGAGCGCGAGATCGAGGAGGCAAGGGAGGTGCCGCTTTCCGATCTCAAGGACCCCGAAGCGCGCAATGAAAACCTGCCGTCGGGTTCTCCGGCAACCGATGTCGACCGTTCTGCCGGTGAGGCCAAGGAAAACTGGATTGTCATGATCGGATCGTGCACCCATCTCGGTTGCATTCCGCTCGGTCAGGCCGGCGATTTCGGCGGGTGGTTCTGTCCCTGTCATGGCTCGCACTACGATACGGCGGGCCGTATCCGCAAAGGCCCTGCGCCGCAAAACCTTGCGATACCGCTATACGAATTTACGTCCGACACTGTAATCAGGATCGGTTGAGGGGGAGAGACTGGGCCATGAGTGGACACTCGAGTTATGTGCCGAAGAACGGTGTGTCGAAATGGATGGATGCGCGTCTGCCGCTGCCCCGCCTGTTATATGACAGCTTCATTTCCTATCCGGTTCCGCGCAATCTGAATTACGCCTATACCTTCGGCGCCATGCTTTCGGTCATGCTGGTGGTGCAGATCGTCACCGGCATTGTGCTGGCCATGCACTACACGTCCTCGACGTCTGCCGCCTTTCTGTCGGTCGAGAAGATCATGCGGGACGTGAATTATGGCTGGATGCTGCGCTACATGCATGCAAACGGCGCCTCGTTCTTCTTCATCGCCGTCTATCTGCATATTGCTCGCGGGCTTTATTACGGCTCCTACAAGGCGCCGCGTGAAATTCTCTGGATGCTCGGCGTGGTCATCTATCTGCTGATGATGGCGACCGGCTTCATGGGCTATGTGCTGCCCTGGGGCCAGATGTCCTTCTGGGGCGCGACGGTGATCACCGGTTTCTTCACCGCCTTTCCATTGATCGGGGATTGGGTCCAGCAGCTTCTGCTCGGCGGTTTCGCCGTTGGCGAGCCGACCCTGCAGCGCTTCTTCGCGCTGCACTACCTGTTACCGTTCATGATCGCCGGCGTCGTGGTGCTGCACATCTGGGCGCTGCATGTCACCGGGCAGACAAATCCCACCGGTGTCGAGGTCAAACAGAAGAGCGATACCGTGGCGTTTACGCCCTATGCGACCCTGAAGGATGCGCTTGGCGTGACGATCTTCCTGATCGCCTATGTCTGGTTCATCTTCTACATGCCGAATTATCTCGGCCATCCGGACAATTACATCCCGGCCGATTCAATGAAGACGCCGCCCCATATCGTTCCCGAATGGTATTATCTGCCGTTCTACGCGATGTTGCGGGCGATCACCTTCGACATCGGCCCGATCGATTCCAAGCTTGGCGGCGTTCTGGTGATGTTCGGCTCGATCCTGATCCTGTTCTTCCTGCCCTGGCTTGACACTTCCAAAGTGCGCTCGGCCGCCTATCGTCCGTGGTTCAAGCTGTTCTTCTGGCTGTTTGTCGCCAATGCGTTCATGCTTGGCTGGCTTGGGTCGCAGTCTGCCGAAGGCATATTCGTGATCATGTCGCAGCTTGGAACGCTTTATTATTTCGGATTTTTCCTCGTGATCATGCCGGTTCTGGGGCTGTTTGAAAAACCGGCCCGGGTGCCGAATTCAATCACCGAAGCCGTGCTCGAAAAGCAGGCCGCGCGCAAAAAGCCGGCCAAGGGCGGCGTCTGATGCGTGGCGAGAGGGGAAAAACCATGAAAAAGCTTATCGCCGGTGTTCTGTTCACCGCACTTTTGACGCCGCTGTGTCTCTCGGTCGCCAATGCAGCCGAGGACGGCGAGGAGGGCGGTACGCCGCATTATCCGATCGAGCATCCGCATCAGATGGACTGGAGCTTTGCAGGCCCGCTCGGCACTTATGACCGCGGTCAGCTTCAGCGCGGGCTGAAGGTTTACAGGGATGTCTGTTCGGCCTGTCATTCGCTCGATCTGGTGGCGTTCCGCACGCTTTCGGATCTCGGCTATTCCGAGGCGCAGGTAAAAGCCTTTGCCGCAGAGTATGAAATCGAGGCCGGTCCCGATAATGACGGCAACATGTACATGCGGCCCGGCATCCCGTCGGATTATTTCCCGGCGCCCTTCGAAAACGCCGAGCAGGCGGCTGCCTCCAACAATGGCGCCGCACCGCCCGATCTGTCGCTGATGGCCAAGGCCCGCGGCATCAAGCGGGGCTTCCCGACGTTCATCTTCGATATCTTCACCCAGTATCAGGAGGGCGGACCGGATTATATCCATGCGCTGCTGACGGGCTATGAGGATGCGCCCGCGGGCACGGAAATTCCAACCGGCACCTATTACAATCCCTATTTCGCCAATGCTGCGTCACTGGCCATGGCGCCGCCGCTTTCGGACGGGATCGTCGCCTATGACGATGGCACACCGGAAACGACGGACCAGTATGCGCGCGATGTTGCCGCCTTCCTGATGTGGACGGCGGAGCCCAAGCTTGAGGACCGCAAACAGACCGGTCTGGTGGTCATGGTCTTTCTCGTGATCATGACGGTTCTGGTTTATCTCACGAAAAAATCGGTCTATTCACGCAAGCACGATTGATTTTTCGCGTTCGGACGTGAACAAGGAAAGGCGGCGCGGGCCGCCTTTTTGATGGATGGCCGAGCACGCTTATCTGGACTGAAGCCGAATAAAAGGACATCGGAAGATGAATGCCAATCCTGAATTGCTCAATGCCATTCGCTCGATTCCGGATTATCCGAAGCCCGGTATCATCTTTCGTGACATCACCACGCTGCTCGGCGATGCGCGCGCCTTTCGCCGCGCCGTCGACGAACTGGTGCAGCCCTATGTCGGCATGAAGATCGACAAGATCGCGGGTATCGAAGCGCGCGGTTTCATTCTCGGCGGCGCACTGGCGCATCAGCTGTCGGCCGGTTTCGTGCCGATCCGCAAGAAGGGCAAATTGCCCGACAAGACCGTGTCGATGACCTATTCGCTGGAATATGGCGAAGACGAGATGGAAATGCATGTCGACGCCGTCAAGCAGGGCGAGAAGGTCATTCTGGTCGACGACCTGATTGCCACCGGCGGCACGGCGGAAGGCGCCGTCAAGCTGCTGAGGCAGATGGGGGCGGACATCGTTTCAGCCTGTTTCGTCATCGATTTGAAGGACCTGCCCGGCCGCAAGAAGCTCGAAGCCATGGGCGTCGAGGTTCGCTCGCTGGTGCAATACGAAGGCCATTGACGCTTGGTATAACGCCTGCGCCGCGAAAGCTCAGGCCCTCGCGGCAGCCAGCGCGTCGTTGATATCGTCCTGTATCTCTTCCGGCTTGACCGTCGGCGCATAGCGCTTGATCGGCTCGCCATCGCGCCCGATCAGGAATTTCGTGAAATTCCACTTGATGATGCCGGAGCCGAGAAAGCCCGGACGCTCCTTTTTCAGATATTTGAAAAGCGGATGAGCATCGTCGCCATTGACATCCACCTTGGCAAACATCGGGAAATCGACGCTGAATTGCGTCTTGCAGAATGTCGCGATCTCGGCTTCGTCGCCCGGCTCCTGCCCGCCGAATTGGTTGCAGGGAAAGCCAAGCACGGAAAACGCCTGCTCGCGATATTTCCGGTAGAGTTCCTCAAGGCCTTCATATTGCGGGGTGAAGCCGCATTCGCTCGCCGTATTGACGATCAGGAGCACATGGCCCTTGTAGTCGGAAAGATCGACGGTGGATCCGTCAATGCTCTTGGCTGAAAAGTCGTAGATGGTCATCTGTTCGCCCGGCTGTTGTTATAAGTGAGGAAATCGACTGTAGAGAAGGTGGGGCCGGGGACAGCCACCTTCAAGGCAAAAAGAAAGGCCGGTCTTGTGCGGACCGGCCTCAGTTTGTTGATAAACCCTGTAAGCAATCACAGCTTTGCCCCACCGTCATTCCGGCCTTGAGCCGGGATCTAGTAAGGGCCAAGTCCTTGCGCGCAAAGACTCTTTCTGGAAGCGCACAGCAAGCGGCCCTGGATACCGGCTCAAGGCCGGTATGACGAAAGAATGGGGGGCAAACTTTGTCAGCAGTCTGGGGCCGGTCTTGTACGGACCGGCCTTCTGCATGTATCGGGTGTCGCTCTGGCTCACGTATTGAAACGGAAATGGATCACGTCGCCGTCGTGGACGACGTATTCCTTGCCTTCATCGCGTGCCTTGCCGGCTTCCTTGGCGCCGGTCTCGCCGTTGAAGGCGATGAAATCGTCATAGGCGATCGTAAAGGCGCGAATGAAGCCGCGTTCGAAATCGGTGTGGATCACACCGGCAGCCGCCGGCGCCTTGGTGCCCCGGCGCACGGTCCAAGCGCGGGTCTCCTTCGGGCCGACGGTGAAATAGGTGATCAGGTCCAGAAGTTGGTAGCCGGCGCGGATCAGGCGATCGAGGCCTGCTTCCTCCAGACCCATTTCGGAGAGGAACATTTCCGCTTCCTCGGCATCGAGCTGGGCGACTTCCGCCTCGATGGCCGCCGAGATGATGACGGTTCCCGCCGATTGTTCGGCCGCCATGGCCGCGACCCTTTCGGTCTGCGTGTTGCCCTTGGCTGCGTCACCTTCGGCGACATTGCAGACGTAAAGCACCGGCTTGGAGGTCAGAAGGTTCAGGCCCTTGAGGATTTTGATGTCTTCGGCATCCAGCTCGTTCAAAAGCGAGCGCACCGGCTTGCCGTCCTGAAGCAGCTTCAGCGAGGCGTCCATCACGGGCAGCACGGCAAGCGCTTCCTTGTCCTTGCCGGTGGCGCGCTTGCGGGTCTGGTCGACGCGGCGTTCCAGGCTTTCCAGATCGGCGAGCATCAGTTCGGTCTCGATGGTGTCGGCATCGGCAACCGGGTCGATCCGGCCTTCGACATGGGTGATGTCGTCATCCTCGAAACAGCGCAGAACATGGACGACGGCATCGACCTCGCGGATATTGGCGAGGAACTGGTTGCCGAGGCCTTCACCCTTGGAAGCGCCGCGCACCAGCCCTGCAATGTCCACGAAGGAAATGCGGGTCGGAATGATTTCCTTCGAACCAGCCACCTTCGCCAGCGCGACCATGCGGTCGTCGGGCACGGCAACCTCGCCGGTATTGGGCTCGATCGTGCAGAAGGGGTAGTTGGCGGCCTGAGCTGCGGCGGTCTTGGTCAGCGCGTTGAAGAGGGTCGACTTGCCGACATTGGGCAGGCCGACAATTCCGCATTTGAAGCCCATGGGGATATCCTGCTTTTAAATTCGTTTCTCTGGCCCGAGGCTATGGGCGATGAAGGCGGCAAAGGTCAAGACCTCATCACGCAACAGCGGCTTTTCTCACGGCCGCACTTGCGAAATCGGGGCCGAGGGCGCAAAATAGCGATATTGCGGTTCGTCAGTTTCTGATGTCGTCAGTGCGCTTGCGCCGGCCGCGTATTCTTCATTTTTTGATTTTGAAAAGAAGGGACGGGTCGGCCATGAGCGACACGGGCTCCGATACAAAACGCAAGACGAAGACCAAACCGAAGGTCGCCCGGCCGCGGCTTTACAAGGTGATCCTCGTCAATGACGATTTCACGCCGCGCGAATTCGTTCTGGTCATCCTCAAGGCGGTTTTCCGGATGAGCGAGGAGCAGGGCTATAACGTCATGATGACCGCCCACCAGAAGGGACGGTGCGTGGTCGCCGTCTATAGCCGCGACATTGCCGAGACCAAGGCCAAGGAAGGCGTCGATCTTGCCAAACAGGCCGGCTTTCCGCTGATGTTCGTCACCGAGCCGGAAGAATAGGCCGGTCGGGCACTGTTGGGCAGTCGCCGGTCAGTCTTTTTTCTGGCCGAACATCTTTTTCAGCATATCGGCCATGGGGCCGCTTTCGGGCATTTTCTGCTGTCCGTGCTGGCGGGCCTTGTGGATATGGGATTTCGCCTTCCGCACCGGTTTCGCAGCGGCCGGTTGCGGCGGCGCGCCGCTGCCGCCTGTCGCCAGCGCGAGCTTGTTCATGAACTGCGAATCCTGGCCGCGCACCAGAAGGTCTGCGTTCGACGCGATCCCTGCCAGCAATGGCTCCAGCCATTCGCTGTCGACCTTGGCGAAATTGCCGAGCACATGGCCGTGGACGCGCGCCTTGTCGCCGGGATGGCCAATGCCGAGGCGCAGACGCCGGTAATCCTTGCCGCAATGGGCGTCGATCGACTTGATGCCGTTATGCCCGCCCGAGCCGCCGCCGGTCTTGATCCGGGCCTTGCCGGGGATCAGATCCAGTTCGTCATAGATCACCAGCAGGTCTGCGACGGAAAGCTTGTAGAAACGCAGCACCTCGCCGACCGCTTCGCCGGACAGGTTCATGAAGGTCTGGGGCTTGATCAGCAGCACTTTCTCGCCGGCAAGGCTGCCTTCTGAAATCAGCCCCTTGAACTTGGCTGACCAAGGCGAAAAACCGTTGCTGTCGGCGATGGCGTCAACGGCCATGAAGCCGATATTGTGTCGGTTGCCGGCATACTGGCCGCCCGGATTACCGAGACCCGCGATAATGAACATAAGCTGCTGTCCTTCAGGAAAAAGCGGCCCTTTTCCAACCTGTTTCACGTCGCATGTCAATATGCGTCGGCCGGGCCTCAGACGAGCGCCATGGCCTCGGAAAGTGGCAACGGTGTCGAAAACAGGAAGCCCTGGGCATACTGAACACCGATTGTGCGCAGGTGTCGTGCCTGCTCTTCTTCTTCCACACCCTCGGCAATCATCAGGCAGTCCATGTTGGTCGCGATCGCCGCGATGCCCTCAATCAGCCTCCGGCTGCGTGTGGCGATCGCCGGGTCGGGATGCGTCAGCCCCTTGATGAAGGACTGGTCGATTTTGATGATATCGACCTGAAAGCGCGTGAGGTAGGCAAGGGACGAATAGCCGGTTCCGAAATCATCAAGCGCGATTTTGCAACCGATGTGACGCAGCTGTTGAAGGCATTCGGTGATCCGGTCGCTGTCTTCCAGGAAAACGGCTTCGGTGATCTCGACTGTCAGCTGGGCGGGATCGACGCCGTAGACCTCAAGCTCGCTGGCTATGAATGCGATCTTTTCGGGCGTCAGCTCCACCGGCGAAAGATTGATGGCGATGTGCAGGTGTTCATCGCCGTGGCGCTGGCCAAGGGCGCGCAGGCCGGAAAGCGCTTTTGAAAACAGTTGCCGTCCGGCAAGATCGATCCGGTCCGATTCTTCGGCAATGGCGATGAATTCAGCCGGCGGTATCAAGCCTTTTTCGGGGTGGTTGAGGCGCATCAGGGCCTCAAAGCCGACGATATTGCCGCTTGCAAGATGCGTGACGGACTGAAAATGGGGCTCGAACAGGCTTTCCTCGATCCCGCGCCGGATGTCGTCTTCCGACTCCGTCCGCTTCTTTCGGCTTGCCAGCATTTCGGGCTCGAATGTCCGGATACCGTTGCCGCCTTCGCTCTTGCACGAGGAACTGGCAATCGTGGCGAAATGAATGAATTCCTGGCTGTCGGCGGCATTTTCGGGGAAGTGGGCAATACCGATGCTCACGGTGATCGACATCGTAGCCGAGCCGATCACGAAGGGCGTGCGCGCAGCTTCGCAGAGTGCTTCGGCGATGGTTTCGGCGTTCTTCCGGGCATCTGGGCCGGAGAGCACAAGCGCAAACTCATCGCTGCCGAGACGGGCCGACAGCAGCGCCTTTTGCAGTGACGGGCGCCACCGCTTGACGAGTGCACGCAGCAGCTCCTCACTCGCTCTATGACCATGATGGTCGTTGATCGACTTGAACCGGTCGATATCGACAAGCAGGCAGGCCAGCTGGCAGCCCGGTTGGGCATCGGCAATCAGGTCGGCAAGTCGTTTCTCGAAGCCGATCCGGTTTACAAGGCCGGTGAGATGGTCGGCAAATTCCGCCGTGTCGGTATCCGCTGCCTCGACGGTCAGGTCGGAAATGTCCTGGATCACCGCAAGCGCGAAGGCCTTGCCATCCGGCGCGGATACCGCCGTTGCGGCAAACCATGTGTCGGAAGTGCTGCCATCGGCGTGGCGAAAGCGCAGCATGCCCTTCTGGGGCTGGCCTTGCTCATGAAGGTCGGAAAGGCGTTTGCCGATCACATCCCGGTCAGGGGCGGTGAGGAATGTGCCGATGTCGGCGCCTGTCACATCCTCGCGACCGTAACCGCTCTTGCGCAGCCAGCCCTTGCTGACATCGACGAATTTGCCTGCCGCCGAAATCAGACAAGCCATTTCGGTTTCACTTTCGAACAGATGACCGAAGAGACGGTGGTCGTCACCGTCCGACGGCGGGCGGGTGTCAGCCTCCCGTATTTCCTCCGGATCGGATTGCGATGCGCCGTCTTCGCCGCCAGTATCTCCGGAAGAACCGGCACGGGACTTGAGTGTGCCGATGAAACGCCATGATGCCCAGCCAAGAAAAAACGATGCGACAACGCCTGTCACTATGATCAGCCACATCGCTGTACTGATCGAGGCGGGTCTTGAGAAATAGAGATTGAGCTTGCCGACTTCCTGTACGCCATTGCCGATCCCGTCATAAATGGGACGAGACAGGGAAGCCATGGCATTTGGCGTGCCGATCGGCAGGCTCGTGTCCTGCATCAGAAGATCGACCATTCCCGACCGATCGACGATCTCGACCTTGTCGACCTCGGGCGTCTTCTGAATGGCGGTCGCGATCATTGCCATCGTGTCATAATCGGCCGTCGCCATGGAAACGGCGAGCGCCGGCGCGCTGATATCGGCAAGCTGTGCGATATGTTTCGAAAAACTGGCGTCGGTTGCTTCGATCATGTGAAGCGAAAACAGCGAAAGGATTAACAGAGCCATGCTCACCGCGCAGGAGCTTGCCAGGGCGATCATGATGTCTCTGCCGGATCGAAGCCTGATCATGTGACCGTACTTGGCCCCTTCTCCACGCTGTATCCCGATTTTGCGGATGATCCGGCGAATGCCGGATGAATGTAAGCTATGACTTCCGAATAACATGCATGTTTTTTAGCTGACCTGCAATAACAAACGCCTAATTCTTCTGGTTGTGCAGAAGGATCTTTACGTCCGATTCCGCCTGTATCGGAAGACAGGCAATGCGACCAGCCAAAAAAATGAAAAGCCACGGGTTTCCCCGCGGCTTTTCAGTTTCTGTCAGAGAACGGCAGCAGCTTATTCTTCTGCGCCGCCTTCTTCTTCGGTCGTTTCGGCGGCGTCTTCGGCTTCGTCCTGTTCGGACTTCATGCCGGCCGGCGCTGCGATCGTGGCGATGGTGAAGTCACGGTCGGAGATGACCGGCGTAACCTTCGCGGGCACGTCGACAGCGGAGATGTGGATCGACTCGCCAACTTCGACGTTTGCAAGATCAACCGTGATGCTGTCGGGAATGGCGTTTGCCGGGCAGTTGAATTCAACTTCATGGCGCACGATGTTCAGGACACCGCCCTGCTTGATACCGGGGCAGATTTCATCGTTGATGAAGTGAACCGGAACAGCAACCGTAACGGTGCTCTTGGCCGAGATCCGCAGGAAGTCGACATGCATGACGAAGTCGCGGACCGGGTCGAGCTGGTAGTCCTTCGGCAGGACCATGTACTTGTCCTTGCCGACTTCGATCGTGAAGGTCGTGGTCATGAAGCCACCGTCGAAGATGCGCTTGGTCACTTCCTTGCGAGAGACCGCGATCGAAACCGGGGCTTTCTTGTCGCCGTAAATGACGGCGGGCACCAGGCCGTTGCGGCGCAGTTCGCGGGAGGACCCCTTACCGACCCGTTCGCGCGCTTCGGCCGTGAGCAGAGAGCTATTGTCGCTCATGGCATTTCCTTTCAGGTTATGTGGAGCGTTTCGCCGGCATGTTCTTGCCTTTGAAACGGGAGGGACAAGCCCTCATTCGCGCTGCCTCCAAGGGTGTCTGCGCGAACGTGGTGCCTATATAGGACGGACGGGCAAAAGGCAAGGCCGGAGCCTGCGCGATCAAGGCAACCGAACCGATCAACGGGAACGGTCGCCCTCGATGTGTCGCTCCGTCTTAGTCGAAGAGGCTTGAAACCGACGATTCGTGGCTGGTCCGGTTGATCGCCTCGCCGATAAGGGCGGCTGTGGAGATGACGCGGATATTGCCCGAAGCGACCATCTCGCCGCGCGGCTGGATCGAGTCGGTGATCACCAGTTCCTCCAGCTTGGACGATCCGATCCGCTGGACGGCCGCGCCGGAGAGAACGCCATGGGTGATGTAGGCGGTGACCGAAAGCGCGCCGTTGTTCAAAAGCGCCTCGGCCGCGTTGCACAGTGTGCCGCCGGAATCGATGATATCGTCGATCAGGATGCACTCCTTGCCCTCGACTTCACCGATGATGTTCATGACTTCGGATTCGCCGGGGCGTTCGCGTCGCTTGTCGACGATGGCCAGCAGACAGTCCAGCCGCTTGGCCAGCGCACGGGCGCGCACCACGCCGCCGACGTCGGGCGAGACCACCATGACATTGTCGAGGTTGCGCCGCGCCTTGATATCGCGCGCAAGAATCGGCAGTGCATAAAGGTTGTCGGTCGGAATATCGAAGAAGCCCTGGATCTGACCGGCATGCAGGTCGAGCGTCATCACACGGTTGGCGCCGGCCTGGGTGATCAGGTTGGCGACGAGCTTGGCCGAGATCGGCGTGCGCGGTCCAGGTTTGCGATCCTGCCTGGCATAACCGAAATAGGGAATAACCGCCGTGATGCGCCGCGCCGACGAACGTCGGAATGCGTCGATCATGATCAGCAATTCCATCAGGTGGTCGTTGGTCGGGAAGGAGGTCGACTGGACGACAAAAACATCCTCGCCGCGCACATTTTCCTGAATTTCAAAGAAAATTTCCTGATCGGCGAACCGCCTGACGCTCGCCTTGCCCATCGGGACATTGAGATAGTTGCAAATCGCTTCGGCAAGCTGTCGATTGGAATTGCCTGCGAAAACTTTCATGTCATATCGCCCGTTGCGTCTGTCTGCCCGCTTTTTAACCGGCTTGCCTGTGAATGCAAGGCGGTTGTTGCTGTCTTGTGACGGTTTCAACCGACTTTCCCGGATTCTCCTGTGCCAAGAGCCAGATTCGGGCCGTTTCAGCCCTGGCTGTCGAGCCAGGCAAGCAGGGAGCCGACAGATTCCTGACCGATATCCGCCATCATCGCCGGCGTTACCCCGTCCCACGGGTCGCTGCCGGAAAAACCGGTATCCGGGGAGGGCGTGCTGCCCTGGATGCGGTGGAGACGCAGACCGTCAGGACCGATGACATCCCAGACATAAACCACGGAGACCCGGCCATCCTGATCAACGACGGAGAAATAGCCCTTGAGACTGATGTCGGCAGTGGTCTGATCCATCGGCACGATGGTCAGCCCGGCCGCGCGCACGCTGTCGCCAAGCCGGGCGGAAAGGGGCGCGAGCTTGTCCGACGGTGCGCCGATGATCGGCAGGAAGCGGATTGTCTGGGCTGCGGCAACAGCGGTTGCCGGCGGGGCAGAACTTGGTTGCGTCGTAGCAGGCGGCGCGGAAGCCGGTTGGGGGGCAGGCTGGGCGGCAGCTGGTTGAGTGGCGGCCGGTTGGGCGGCGATGGCCTGCTGTTGTACTGCCGTGGCCGGCGGTGCAGCAGGGGCAAGCTGTTGTGGTGCGGTTTGCGCTGCGGCCGGCGCGGCCGTTGCGGCAACAGCCGCCTGCTGCGGCTGGCCGAGCTGTTCGGCCTGCTGACCGAATGTGCTGGGCGGCCTGCCCCTTGCGGGCGTGGCATCGTAAGTCGTCGCGGCTTGCTGCTGATATGTTCCACCGCCGGCCGGGCTGCCGGAAGACGTTGATGCCGGCGGAGCAAGGTTCTGGCGGGCGACGTTGGTCTGCGGGGCGGCTGCGATAGGCGGCGGGTTCTGGGCGACCTGCGGCGAGGCCATGCCGACCGGCGCCGGCGGTGTGGACGTCAATGTCAGCACATCGCTGGTGGAGCAGGCGGCAAGCAGGCCCGCAGCAACGAAAATGCTTGCCATCCGGAACATTTGATCACGCCCTTCCTTTGAAATCGTTCGCGATTTTCAGGAGTGAGCGCTGCGTTGTCAAACGGTGGGCGTGATCATGCTTTATTTTGTGTAAAGGTCGAGGCTGAGCCGCGAAAGCGGCCTGGGATCATCCTCGCCGGTCAGGTAGGTGCGGCCGAGTGTCATTGCCGTACCGCTGTCGGAATCCATGAGGATAATGTGCACGAACAGCGACATCGAAGGCAGGATCGGGTTCGGATTTCCGGCGTGGAACATCTGGTGTTCCATCCATGACGGCGCGAACCGCGCGCCCAGTGAATATCCGCAGGCATTCAGTCGGTGGCGGGAAAGGCCGCGGTCATCCATGATTTCGGCGTGCTTGTCGAAAACGTCGCCGAAACTGTGCCCGGGTCGCAGTAATTCTTCAATCGCCTCCAGCGCAGCCCGTCCTGCGCCGTAAAGCGCGTGGTGCCGGTCGCTCGGCTCCCCAACCACCACCGTGCGCATCGCCGCCACATGATAATGAGCCCAGACGCCGGCCCATTCGAGCGTGAGCTGATCGTTTTCCAAAAGCGTCTGGCGCCCCGATTTCGCGCGGCACAGAAGCGCGCTTTCGCCGGAACCGATGATGAAATTGTTGGCCGGATAATCGCCGCCTCCCGAAAGCACGGCGCCCTGCATGGCAGACAGGATTTCGCCTTCATCGGCGCCCGGCCTGATCAGCGGCAGCGCTGCATCGAAGGCGTCGTCGCACAGTGTCGCGGCCTTTTCGATACATGTGATCTCAGCCGGGCTTTTGATCAGGCGCAGATTGCTGACCAGATAGGAAGAATCCTCAATCTGGCAGAAGCTGGAAAGCTGTTCGTCGAGCAGGTGAGCGGACCGTCCGGTCATGCCGTGGGTGTCGTATTCGACGCCGATCCGGCAGCCGAGCAGGTCGAGATCGGCGAGCATTTCCTTCAGGTCCCGGCTCGGATCGGTCTGGCCGCGATCGACCCAGATGCGGATATCGCTGATATTCGAGGTCTGGCGCGCCTGGCGGACATCGGCCGAACGGGTCAGAAGCGTCATCTTGCCGTCAGCGGTCACGGCAAGGCACTGGAAAAACACGAAGCCGAAGGTGTCATATCCCGTCAGCCAGTACATGCTTTCCTGCGCAAACAGCAGCACGGCATCGAGCTTCTTGGCCGCCATTGCGCTTTTCAGCCGCGTCAGCCTCTCGGCATATTCTTCGCTTTCAAAGATAAGCGCCATATCTGTCTCCCCGGGCGTGTGGCACGCTGTTGACATGTGAAGCTCACCGAGCCCCGATCGAAATCGCCGAAATCTGCCGGCCGTAGTCCGGTTCGCCACGATGGGTGGCGCGGCGATAGGAAAAGAAATCCTGCTCGTTTTCATATGTACACTGTCCGACGATGTCGTGGACAATGCCGGCACGGTCCAGTTTCAGGCCGATGAAGCCAGCAAGGTCGAAGAGCGCGTGACCGGCCGTTTCCGACGGTGTGAAGAAACGCGCAAATGCGCTGTCGGCCTGTGTAAAGCGTTCGATGAATTCCGGGCCGACTTCATAAGCCTTGCTGCCGATTGCCGGGCCCAGGCTTGCAACAATCGCCTCACGTCGTGCGCCGAGCGCAATCATCGCGTCTGCGGTTGCCTCCAGTATGCCGGTGAAAGCGCCGCGCCAGCCTGCATGGGCCGCACCGATGACGCCGTTTTCGGTATCGGCCAGCAATACCGGCCCGCAATCGGCCGTCAGGACACCGAGCACAAGGCCCGGCGTGCTGGTCACCAGACCATCAGCGCGCGGCCTGTCGCCGGTCAGGGGCCGGTCCACGGCGATCACATCGGCCGAATGGCACTGATGGAGGTTGATGAGGTTGTCGGCGTTTTCGCCAAACCATCCGGCCACTGCGGCGCGATTCGCCGCGACATTTTCAGTCCGGTCATCCGAGCCCGCGCCACAGTTGAGGCTGTCGTAGATACCGTTCGAGACACCGCCCCGGCGCGTGAAAAAGCCGTGACGGAAACCGGTTCCGGCAAGCCGCGCGCTCAAGAGCGGGCTTTGAACCGGGACAGGTTCAGCATGGGTTTCGGCTGTCCGGTCGGACTGGCGCATTGCAATTTCCTGGATCGTGTTTTGGCGGATGTTGGTGTGGGGCAGGTGTGGTTGTCAATCCTCGGCGTCAAACGGCGTGAGCGCCAATGACCGGTGGGTAACACACAATACCTTGAAAAGATTACCCATTTCGTCAGCGCCTTCGCCTGCAAGCCGGCGGGCGGCCGCGACGATCTGCTGCTGGGTTTCGACACTCTTCCCCCGGCCGAGCTGCGAGGCGCGGGGACCGAGGCCAAGACCGGCGAGAAAAGCGCCCTGCATCATCATCGGATGGACATGGGCGCCCTCATGCTGCGCGGCAGCGGCAAGGGCTGAAAAATCGACATGGCTGGTAAGGTCTGCCTCGCCCGGATGGGCAAGCGGCGGATCGAAAACATGCTTGCGCACGGCCTGCAGGGTGTCGCCGAAACCGCTTTTCAGATGGCCGTAGTCGATGATCAGCGCGCTGCCGCCACCGGTTTTCAGCCTTTCGGCAATGCGGACCATCAGCGCTTCGCGCGCCGGAGCCGGTTCGAAGATCGTGCCGTCGGCCTGTGTCTTCCAGTTGGCGGGAAGGGCGGCAGGATCAAGCCGGGCAGGGGAGACGCCGAAGGTGAGCGCTCCTTTGTCGTCAAGTGTCACCACGCGCTCGAAGAAACCGGTTCCCGCCTTGACGAACTGGCGGGTGGCGATCGCGTCGAATAGTTCATTGGCGACAAACAGGGTGAAGCCGTCAGGCGCCGCGCCAATATCATCGATCCAGACGATCCGGTTGGTGTGGCGCGTAAGAGTGTCGGCCTGGCGCGCGCGCAGCGCCGGGCTGGTTTCCATCAGGGCTACCGAAAGCCCGTCATGGAGGTCTGGCGCCAATTGGGCGATGACGTTCAGAATATCCGCCATCATTGTGCCGCGCCCCGGCCCGCCCTCGATCAGCACGGTTTTCTCGGGGCGGCCGTGGCCTTGCCAGGCCTGAATCAAAAAGACGCCGACGAGTTCGCCGAAAAGCTGCGAGACTTCCGGCGCCGTGGTGAAATCGCCGCCACGGCCCAGCGGATCACGGTTGAGATAGTAGCCGTATTCCGGATCGGCCAGGCAAAGCGTGAAATAGGTGCTGACCGGCATCGGCCCGCCGGTCTCGATCATTGTCCTGATCTTTTTGCCAAGCGGCGTGGTCACGATGTTTTGCCCGTGTCTTTGCGCCTTGCCATGCGGCCGGAATACCAGATGCCCCACAGCCCGATGAGCAGCATCGGCAGCGACAGCACCATGCCCATGGTCAGCCAGCCGCCGAAGAGATAGCCAAGCTGCGGGTCGGGTTCGCGGAAGAACTCCACGAAGATGCGCGATAGGGCATAGAGGCAGATGAAGATACTGCCCGTCAGCCCCGGGCGCTTCAGCGTGTGGAAAAACTGCGTGGCGATGAACAGGATGATGAGCGTGACAAGACCCTCAAGGCCCGCCTCGTAAAGCTGGCTCGGGTGACGCGGCAGCGCCCCGGCGCCGGGAAACACCATGGCCCATGGCACATCGCTCACCCGGCCCCAAAGCTCGCCATTGATGAAATTGGCGATGCGGCCGAAAAACAGGCCGATCGGGGTCACTGTCGCCATCAGGTCGAGCAGCGACCAGGTGTTGATGGCATGTTTGCGCGAGAAGAGGATCATGACCGTGATCATGCCGATCAACCCGCCGTGGAACGACATGCCGCCATCCCAGACCTTGAAGACCATCAGCGGATTGGAAAGAAAAGCGTCGGGGACGTAGAAAAACATGTAGCCGAGCCGTCCGCCAACGACGATGCCCAGAACGGACCAGGTGATGAAATCGTCAAGCCGTGCCAGCGTCATCGGCTGCTTGCCGGCGGGCCAGAGCCGTTCCTTCTTCAGCAGCCAGCGTGCATAAAGCCAGCCGAGCAGGATGCCCGCGACATAGGCAAGCCCGTACCAGTGAACCTGCAACGGTCCGAGACGAAGCGCCACCGGATCGATAGCCGGATAAGGCATGGAGGCAAGCATGATATGGTCTGGCAGCAAGGTCTGAATTCCTCTATGGTCGGCGGGAAGATGGCGACATAATGCGGCCCGGTCAAGTTCGTCCGCGGTGCCGCTTCATGTACATTGTTTGCAGCCGGGCTTGCGCCTTTGCGACGGCTTCACTAACTCATGGGCAGGCACCGGCACGGTGCGCCCCGCATTGCGACAGGAGAAACCGACATGACATCCGGCACCACGCGCATCCTCGACGATCTGGCGAAACTGATGACCGATGCCGCAGGCTCGGTTCAAAGCGCGAGCAAGGACCTTGAAACCGCGGTCAAGGCGCAGGTGGAGCGCTGGCTGAACAGCATGGACGTGGTCCAGCGCGAAGAGTTCAACGCCGTGCGTGAGATGGCGATCAAGGCGCGCGACGAAAACGACGAGCTGCGCGCGCGCATCGATGCGCTTGAGGCACAGCTGAAAGAAAAGGCCGGCGAATAACCGCCGCCTCGAAAAATCGGAATACAAATATGTAAGGCAGGTCTCATCGAGGCCTGCTTTTTTCGTTTGCGGCAAGCGCGTTGTTGCCCGAAACCGGTCCGGTAAGGTTCCAGAAGGTCGCTTTAAGCTTTTCGGCAAGACTTTCACCAAAAAAAATCCCGCCTGTGGACATGGTTAAAAAAGGCAATTCGCTGAATCATTTAGGTCTTGGCCCTGAATCATTTTCGTAACGCGAAAATGACAGATCACGGGAAAGCGGCATGCGGGGGGCTGGTGTTGGCGAATACGCATTATACACTGATTTTAATAGATGATTCGAAATAGAGCCCGGTGCGTGCAACGCGGGGAGGCCGGTATCGCAACTGGCCGAAGCCGGTGGGCGGTACTCGGAAAAGGTGGTTTATGGGTCTTGGTCTTTTGGAAATTGAACGTTTGAACAATCCGGTCGACATGATCGAGTTCGTGGCATCCACGAATGACTGGAGTTTCGAGCGTTCCGGCGAGGACGAGATCGCGATGACGGTCGGTGGCCGTTGGGCCGACTATCACGTCTCGTTTTCATGGATGAGCCAGCATGAGGCGCTGCACCTTGCCTGCGCCTTCGACCTGCGCGTGCCTGACCACAGGGTGACCGAACTTGTGCGCCTGCTGTCGCGCGTCAATTCCCAGGTGCTGATGGGCCATTTCGATTTCTGGCCGCATGAAAATGTCGTCGTCTTCCGTCATTCGCTGCTTCTGGCAGGCGGTGCCGAGCCCACCAACCAGCAGGTCGAGGGCACGCTGTCGAACGGGCTCGATGTGTGCGAGAATTATTTTCAGGCCTTCCAGTTTGTCGTCTGGTCCGGCATGTCGGCCGAAGACGCCATGAAGGCAGTGTTGTTCGAAACGGTTGGAGAGGCCTGATATGGCGGATCTCGGCGAAATCGAAGGACTGGTTCTGGTCGGCGCCGGCAATATGGGCGGCGCGATGCTGTCCGGCTGGGTTGCCGGCGGGGTGTCGCGCGAGGCGATCACGGTGATCGACCCGAACCCCTCCAACAATATCAAGAGCCTTCTGGACCGCAGCGGCATCCGCCATGCGGTCGCGCCGCCGGACAATATCAAGGCAAAGATCCTCATTCTGGCGGTCAAGCCGCAGGTCATGTATGCGGTGCTCGACACGATTATCCCGATAATCGATGACGATACGCTGGTGGTCTCCGTTGCCGCCGGCAAGACGCTTGACTATTTCGAGGAACGTCTCGGACAGCATGCCATGATCCGCACGATCCCGAATACGCCGTCCATGGTCGGGCGCGGCGTCATCGGCGCCTTTGCCAACAGCCTTGTCTCAGCGCCCGCACGGGAAAAGGCGGATATGCTGCTTTCCGCTGTCGGTCAGGTCGAGTGGGTGGAAAAGGAATCCGATATCGACGCCGTGACGGCGGTTTCGGGCAGCGGGCCTGCCTATGTCTTCTATCTGGTCGAGTGCATGGCAGAGGCCGGGCGCAAGCTCGGGCTTGATGAAGAACTCGCCATGCGGCTTGCGCGCGGTACGGTGATCGGCGCGGGCGCGCTGATGGACGGATCTGAGGATGAGGCCGGAACGCTGCGCAAGAACGTGACGTCTCCCGGCGGAACCACGGCGGCGGCCCTTGAGCACCTGATGGCCGAAGACGGCCTGCAGCCGGTTTTCGATCAAGCGCTGGAGGCCGCCTGCAAACGCTCCCGCGAACTGGCAGGCTGAACGCGATGACAGACGAGATTGCATTCGATGATTTCCTGAAGGTGGATATCCGCGCGGGCACGATTGTCGAGGCGGAAACCTTTCCCGAGGCGCGTAAACCCGCCTACAAGCTGAAGATCGATTTCGGGCCGGACATCGGCATCAAAAAATCGTCCGCCCAGATCACGGTGCACTATACGCCGGAAACACTGGTCGGCAGGCAGGTGATGGCGGTTGTCAATTTTCCGCCGCGCCAGATCGGCCCGTTCCGCTCGGAAGTGCTGACCCTCGGCATGGCGGACGAAAATGGCGACATCGTTCTGGCTGCAATCGGCAAGCCGGTCGAAAACGGCGCAAGGCTGCACTGAAGCCTATCAGCACTGACATCTATCAGCACGGAATGTGAATGGTCGCCCGCAAGCCGCCGAGCGGGCTATCCGACAGCACCACATTGCCGCCATGGGAACGGGCGATGTCGCGTGCAATCGCCAGCCCGAGCCCGGTTCCAGACGAATCGAGATTGCGCGCGTTGTCGAGCCTGAGGAACGGCTTGAACACGTCTTCGCGCATGTCCTCGGCAATGCCCGGCCCGTCATCGTCAAAGGAGACTGACAGCCATTTCTCGCCGTGTTCGGCGGTGATTTCCAGGCGATTGGCATGGCGTTTGGCGTTTGATGCCAGATTGGCCACCAGCCGGGCAAAGGCATTGGGGCGCACCGTGACCGCATCATCGCCGATAATCGTGTAATGCAGCGTCTTGCCGGAAAGCTCGAAATCCTCCTGCTGGCGTTTGAACAGGGCGGAAAGGCTTGCCGTACCTGTTGTCTCCTCCGCGTCGCCGCGGGCAAAGTCGATATAGCCCTCCAGCATTTTCTGCATTTCCTCGATATCCTGATTGAGCGCGTCAACCTCCGCACTGTCGCCGATCAGGGCGAGCTGCAGCTTGAAGCGTGTCAGGATGGTGCGCAGATCGTGGCTGACGCCGTTGAGCATGGTGGTGCGCTGTTCGATCTGCCGCTCGATGCGCTCGCGCATCAGGATGAAGGCGAGACCGGCCCGCCGGATTTCGATGGCGCCGCGCGGCTTGAACGGCATGGATGAGCGATGTCCCTTGCCGAAATCTTCCGCCGCTTGCGCCAGGCTCAGGATCGGGCGTGTCTGTCCCCGCAGGAACAGCGTGGCGATGCCGATCAGCACCAGCGAGGTGCCGACCATCCACAGGATGAAGATGTGGGTGTTCGACGCATAGGTCATGGAACGCCGGGCAAAAATCCTGAGAATGCCTTCATCCAGCTTGATGCGGATTTCCACGAAACGCGAATTGCCCAGCGTATCGATCCAGAAGGGGCGGCCGATCTTGTCTGAAATGAGCTCGGCCAGCACCTGGTCCAGCAAGCCGAAAAACGGTTTCGGCAGCGGTGGCGGCAGTTTGCCGTCGGGCTCCAGGGCGACGCGAAGTCCCATGTCGCGCGCCGCAATCGATATGATCTCGTCCTCGTAATCGGGGTCGGTCGTGTCGATGAGGTCGATGATGGCCGCAATGTCACCGGTCACGGCGTCGGAGAGCCGCTCGGTCACCATCTGCCAGTGGCGCTCCATGAACACCGCGGCGACGACGGCCTGAAGCAGCAGCATCGGGATGATGCTGATCAGCAGGGAGCGCGCGAAAAAGCCGCGCGGCAGGCGGTGATGGGTCCAGCGGGCAACGGTGTTGTAGGCCCCGCACAGCTGGCGCAGGCCGGGCAGTCCTGCAATGGCGCGAAGCACCTTGCGCACCCCTCCGGCGGCTTGGTTGCAGGCATTCGTCAGGCTTTGGCGCAATTGTCTCAACGACACACCCTAATCCCGGTTCAGCCGGTAGCCGATGCCGCGTACGGTCTGCAGATAGCGCGGATTTGCCGGATCGCTCTCGATCTTGCGTCTGAGCCGGTTGATCTGCACATCGATCGTGCGTTCGTTGATCTCCGCGTCGGAACTGACAAGGTCATAGCGGGCAACGGTTTCGCCGGCCTTTTCCGTCAGCATGGTCATGATGTCCTGTTCGCGTTCGGTCAGGCGGATCGGCGTGGAGCCCTTTTTCAGTTCGCGGCGGGACAGAGAGAAGGTGTAGGGGCCGAACATGATCTGTTCGATCGCCGGTGTCTTGGGCGTCTGGGAACGGCGCAGGATATTGCTGATTCTCAGGAGCAGTTCGCGTGGTTCGAACGGCTTGGCGAGATAGTCGTCCGCGCCGGCTTCGAGCCCTTCAATCCGGGCATCGGCTTCCGCTTTCGCGGTCAGCAGCAGCACCGGAACCGGGCGGATTTTGCTCAGGTCCCGGGTCAGTGACACACCGTCTTCGCCGGGCATCATCACATCGAGCACGAGCAGGTCGAAATCCAGCCCCTCAAGCTTGCGCCGCGCCTCGGCCGCATCGCCGGCGGTTGAAACGCGGTAGCCCTGTTCGCCGAGATAGCGCTTCAAAAGCGTGCGGATGCGGGTGTCGTCATCGACGATCAGCAGGTGAGGGGCGTCGTCTGCAACTTTTGGGGTCATGAATTGGCTCCGTTGCCGGAGGACAGCGCGCCGCACAGATCGGTGGGATCGTTGTTGCACATGCGCGCCAGAAAGTGCATTACGGCGCTGCGCTCGTTCTCCGAAAGGTCTTTCAGGGCTTCGGCAATGCGTTCAAGCTGCGGTGACAGCAGTTCCTGACGCAGGCTTTCCCCCTTTGGGCTTAGCGACAGGCGGCGCTGGCGGCGATCCTCCGGGCCGGTGGTCTGGCGCACATAGCCGCCGTCGATCAGCTGTTTGAGAACGCGGGCAAGGCTTTGCTTGGTAATACCCAGCGTGTCGAGCAGGTCGGCAACACTCATGCCCGGACGGCTGCCGACGAAGTGCACCACCCGGTGATGGGCACGGCCAAAGCCGATCTCATCCAGGATCGCGTCGGGATCCGAAGTGAAATCGCGATAGGCAAAGAACAGAAGCTCGACGATTTCGAACTCCTCCTCGCTGTTTCGGGTCGGGTTGGAAAACACGTCCGCTGTTATCGCTTCACTCTTCGGCACTGAGGCTTACATCCTTTCGCCGTTTTGCATTTCCCGGGTGACGGGGGTTTGCAATCAAAACAAGTCTGACATAGGTGTTGCAATAGATTTAGAGCGGTTCTCTGTGAAATGGAAGCCGCACCGGCGGATCGAAAACGGGAGCGAAGAGAATAGCATGGCACAGCTTCAGGCCGGAATCATCCCCGTCACCCCGCTTCAGCAGAACTGCACGGTCCTGTTCGATCTGGAAAGCCGCGAAGGCGTTCTGGTCGATCCCGGCGGCGATGCCGAAGTGATCATCCAGACAATCGAGGAAAACGGCATCAAGCTGTCGGCGATCTGGCTGACCCATGGTCATCTCGACCATGCCGGCGGCGCGATGGACATGAAGGAGCAGCTCGGCCTCGAAATCATCGGCCCGCACGAGGATGACCGGCCGATTCTGGAATCCATCGAGGAAAGCGCGGAAAAGTTCGGGATGACCGGCATGGTGCGCAATGCCTATCCCGACCGGTTCCTGACGGAAGGCGAAACACTGACATTCGGCGAGCATGAATTCGAGGTGTTCCACACGCCCGGCCACGCGCCGGGGCATGTGATCTTCTTCAACCGGCGCCAGAAATTCGCGCATGTCGGCGATGTTCTGTTCCACGGCTCGATTGGCCGCACCGATTTGCCCGGCGGCGATCATCAGACGCTTTTGAACTCGATCCGCACCAAGGTCCTGCCGCTCGGCGATGATGTCGGCTTCATCTGCGGTCATGGCCCCGGCGGCCGTATCGGCGAGGAACGGCGCACCAACCCCTTCATTCAGGGGCTGTAGGACGTGTTTTAGCTGACAACAACCGTCTGTTCGGGGTCACAACCGGCATTTTCGGCAAACACGGCCTGACCGTTTTCCATGCGCACATCGCCGGCGGCAAGGCGGCGCAGGGCTGCGGGGTAAAGCCGGTGCTCGACGGTCAGGATCCGTGCGGCAAGCGCTGCGGCGTCATCACCGGGCTGAACCGGCACGGCCGCCTGGCCGATGATCGGGCCTTCATCCATGCCTTCGGTCACGAAATGCACGGTGCAGCCGGCAATTCGCATACCGGCGTCGATGGCGCGCTGGTGGGTATTCAGCCCGGGAAACAGCGGCAGCAGCGAAGGGTGGATGTTGATGATGCGCCCTTCATAGGCGCGGATGAAATCTGCCGAGAGCAGCCGCATGAAACCGGCAAGGCAGATGAAATCGGGCCGCACATCGGCAAGGACGTCCAGCATCGCCTGTTCATGGGCGCTCTTGCTGTCATGATCCTTGCGGGCAAGCGCATAGGCCGGAATGCCATGCGCGCGGGCCTTGTCCAGCCCCTTCGCATCCGGCTTGTCGGCGATCACGGCAACGATTTTAGCCGGGAAGTCATCCGCCTGTGCGGCCTCGGCGAGCCTGACCATGTTCGAGCCGCTTCCCGAGATGAAAACGGCGACACGTTTCTTCGTCATAGGTTGATCATGCCCTTGTAGACCGTGCCGTCCATGCCGTCTTCGCGCGTGACAATGCGGCCGAGTGCAAAGGCGGTCTCGCCTTCGCGCGTCAGAACCTCAAGAACGGCCTTAAGATCGTCCGCCTTGCACACGCCGATCATGCCGACGCCGCAGTTGAAGGTGCGCATCATTTCTGCCGGCGCCACGCCGCCTGCACGCGCCAGCCAGGAAAACACCGGCGGCACGGATATCGCCGCGAGATCGATTTCAGCCGACAGCGTTTTCGGCAGGACGCGTGGAATGTTTTCGGGAAAACCACCGCCGGTGATGTGGGCCAGCGCCTTGACCGCACCGGTCTCGCGGATGGCGGCCAGCAGCGGCTTCACATAGACGCGGGTCGGCTCCAGCAATGCCTCGCCCAGGGTCTTGCCGGGGGCAAAGGGGGCGGCGGCCTGCCAGCCGAGACTGTTCATTTCGGCAACGCGACGCACCAGCGAAAAGCCGTTGGAATGAACGCCGGAAGAGGCAAGGCCGAAAATCACATCGCCTTGCTCGAGGTTTGCCGCCGGCAGAAGCGTGCCGCGCTCGGCCGCGCCGACAGCGAAACCGGCGAGGTCATAGTCGCCCTTGGAATACATGCCCGGCATTTCCGCCGTTTCGCCGCCGATCAGCGCGCAGCCCGCCTGGCGGCAGCCCTCTGCGATCCCCTCGACAATCGTCGCGCCTTCGTCGGGGTCGAGCGCGCCGGTGGCAAAATAATCGAGGAAGAACAGAGGCTCGGCGCCCTGCACGACGAGATCGTTGACGCACATGGCCACAAGATCGATGCCGACGGTGTCATGCTTGCCCGCTTCGATGGCGATCTTCAGCTTGGTGCCCACGCCGTCATTGGCGGCAACCAGAACCGGATCGGAAAAGCCCGCTGCCTTCAGATCGAAAAGGCCGCCGAAACCGCCGATCTCGCTGTCGGCGCCAGAACGCCGTGTCGATTTGACGGCCGGTTTGATCTTTTCGACCAGAAGGTTGCCGGCATCGATATCGACGCCGGCATCGGAATAGGTCAGTCCGTTTCTGCGGGTCTCGCTCATGGGAAATCCTCGTGCAAAATTCAGATGTGGGCATTGCACGGGTTGTGGCCCGATGCAAGCGCGAAGGCCGAAAGCCCCTGTTGATGTCGACAATAAAGCCTGCGAGCGCCCTCCACAGCGGGTTTGAAAGCCTGTTTGCGGACGGTGGATATCGGGGAGTGCCGCTGGAACCGGCATGCTTGAGACTTGACGGTGAACACGCAATAGCCAACAAACAAGGCGTGCCGACGGATTTTCCGGGCCCAAGCCTTTCAACAGAACCGGCAATCGTTTCTAAAACCGGAAGCGTGCCTGCGACGGGAGTGTGGTGAATGACAGGACGCATCAGCGGGGCAGGCCTTCGCAGACAGGTGATCTTCTGGCTCCTGTTCGCCGCCTTCGTGGCGCTCTTCCTTTATGTGTTCCGCAGCATTCTTCTGCCGTTCGTGGCGGGCATGGCGCTGGCCTATTTCCTGGACCCGATTGCCGACCGTCTGGAAAAATTCGGTTTGAACCGGCTGTGGGCGACGACGGCGATCATGCTGACCTTCCTCATCGTGGTGATTGCGGTCTTGCTGCTGTTCATTCCGCTGCTCGTTTCGCAGGCTTCCGATGTCGTCCAGCAATTTCCGCAATATATCGCGGCGCTGGAGCATTATGTTCAGACGACGCAGCTCAGCAAGCTGGTCGACTGGGCGAACGGTCAGCTGACCGACCTCAGCGAAAATGTCGGCAAGATGCTTTCAGGCGGCGCCTCGATTGCCGGTTCGCTGTTCGGCAGCCTGTGGAACTCGTCGATGGCCGTGGTCAACGTCGTCTCCTTCGTGGTGCTGGCGCCGGTGATCGCTTTCTACCTGCTGCTGGACTGGGACCGGATGATTGCCAAGGTCGACCAGTGGATCCCGCGTGCCCAGGTCGATGACGTGCGCTACCTTGCGCGCGAGATCAACGGCGTGATTTCCGGCTTCGTGCGCGGGCAGGGGTCGCTCTGCCTGATCCTCGGTATCTATTATGCCGTCGCACTCAGCCTGGCGGGGCTCAATTTCGGGGCACTGATCGGGCTTTTCGCCGGCTTTGTCAGCTTTATTCCCTATCTCGGTTCGACATCGGGGCTGGTGTTGTCGATGGGCGTTGCGATCTTCCAGTTCTGGCCGGATTTCTGGATGATCGCGCTGGTGTTCGGCATATACCTGTTCGGCCAGTTTCTCGAAGGCAACATCCTGCAGCCGAAACTTGTCGGCGGCAGCGTCCGGCTTCATCCCGTCTGGCTGATGTTCGCCCTGTTTGCGTTCAGTGTGCTGTTCGGCTTTGTCGGCCTGCTTGTGGCCGTGCCGGTGGCCGCTGCCGTCGGTGTTCTCGTGCGCTTTGCGATCGACCGTTATCTCACCAGCGATCTCTATTGGGACGGTGTTGAGCACGATACGGAAAAGCCCGCGCCGGTTAAGGAAGAAGAAAGCTGAGCACACACGCCGTGACGAAAGAGACCGACACCCTGCAATTGCCGCTCGCACTCGGCCATGATCCCGCCGCCGACCGGGAGCACCTGCTGGTTTCCGCATCGATCGCGCCTGCCGTCGATCTGGTCGACCGCTGGCCCGAATGGCGTGCGCCGGTCACCGTGCTGAGCGGACCGGCAGGCTCCGGCAAGAGCCATCTTTCGGCAATCTGGAAGGGCATGAGCGAGGCGCATGACGTTACCGACAATCTGCGCGCCGGTCGTCCCATCCCTTATCGTCAGGGCGCCTTTCTGTTTGAAGACGCCGATCGCGCCGAATTCGACCAGACCGCACTTTTTCACCTCATCAACACGGTGCGCCAGAACAGCGGAAGCCTTCTGATTACCGCGCGCTCGGCACCTGGCCTGTGGGATATCACGCTTGCCGACCTTCGCTCCCGGCTTCAGGCGGCAACGCTGGTCGAAATCGGCGCGCCGGATGACGCATTGCTGCAGCAGGTCATCGTCAAACTGTTTTCGGACCGGCAGCTGGAGGTCGATCAGCGGGTCGTTACCTATCTCGTTTCGCGCATGGAGCGGTCGCTCGATGCCGCCTGCCGGATTGTCGACCAGATCGACAGACTGGCGCTGGCGCGGGGACGCCGGATTACGCGGGCGCTGGCCGCCGAAGTTCTCACCGCGCGTGAAAATGCCGTTTAGAGCGTTTCAGTCTGAAACGCTCTAGTGTGCGGTTCACCGGTTTGTGTGTCGAATTCTCATCGCCTGCTTGCAAGCACCAATAATCTGCGCAAGTCTGACGTCGTGTCACAGTTTCGTTGCCAAATTCAGATAGTTCGGCAGACGGGGCGTTGTTGCCGGTGTGATGCGCTGCCGTGTTGTGGCCAATGAGAGGGAAAAGCGGAAACCATGGAAAACCTGTCTTCACGTGTGGATGATATGACCGAACTCGAGGGCGCCGAAGATCTGGCAAACAGCCCGGCGCGCTTCATCAACCGTGAGTTTTCCTGGCTGCAGTTCAATCGCCGTGTGCTCGAGGAAACACTGAACCCGGCGCATCCGCTTCTCGAACGCGTGCGCTTCCTGTCGATTTCGGCGGCCAATCTGGACGAATTCTTCATGGTCCGCGTTGCCGGTCTGGAAGGTCAGGTGCGCCAGGGCGTGACCATGCTGTCCGCCGATGGGAAGACGCCGGCCGAGCAGCTTTCCGACATTCTGCGCGAGATCGACAATCTGCAGATGGAGCAGCAGGCCGCCCTTGCCGTGCTCCAGCAATATATGACCAATGAGGGCATTGCGATCGTGCGTCCGTCGGTACTGACGGAAGAAGACCGCGCATGGCTGACCAACGAATTCGAACGTGGCATTTTCCCGGTTCTCACCCCGCTTTCCATCGATCCGGCGCATCCGTTCCCGTTCATTCCCAATCTCGGCTTTTCCATGGGGCTGCAGCTCGTCAGCCGTCATGGTCGTGAGCCGATGAATGCGCTTTTGCGCCTGCCGCCGTCGATGAACCGTTTTGTACGCATGCCCGATCTCGACGGGATGATCCGTTATATCACCATGGAAGATGTGATCGGCCTGTTCATCCACCGGCTTTATCCGGGCTACGAGGTGCAGGGCCACGGCACATTCCGCGTCATCCGCGACAGTGATATCGAGCTTGAGGAAGAAGCCGAGGATCTGGTGCGTTATTTCGAAACGGCGCTGAAGCAGCGCCGGCGCGGCTCGGTCATTCGTATCGAGACCGACTCGGAAATGCCGGCGTCGCTTCGCCATTTCGTGATCCACGAGCTTGGCGTTCCCGAAGACCGCGTGGCCGTGCTGCCGGGGCTTCTGGCACTCAACACGCTTTCGGAAATCACCAAGGCGCCGCGTCCCGACCTGTTATTCAAGTCCTTTAATCCGCGCTTTCCCGAGCGCGTGCGCGAGCATGTCGGCGACAGTTTCGCTGCGATCCGCGAGAAGGATTTCGTTGTCCATCATCCGTATGAATCCTTCGATGTCGTGGTCCAGTTCCTGATCCAGGCCGCGCGCGATCCGAATGTGCTCGCCATCAAGCAGACGCTTTACCGCACCTCTAACGACAGCCCGATTGTGCGTGCGCTGATCGACGCGGCGGAGGCCGGTAAATCGGTGACCGCGCTTGTGGAACTGAAGGCGCGGTTTGACGAGGAAGCCAATATTCGCTGGGCGCGCGATCTCGAACGCGCCGGCGTGCAGGTGGTCTTCGGGTTCATCGAACTGAAGACCCATGCGAAGCTTTCCATGGTGGTGCGCCGTGAAGACGGCAATCTCAGGACCTATTGCCACATGGGAACCGGCAATTATCATCCGATCACCGCCAAGATTTACACGGACCTGTCCTACTTCACCTGCGATCCGCAGATCGCCCACGATGTGGCGGAAGTGTTCAATTTCATCACCGGTTACGGCGAGCTTGAGCAGAACATGAAGCTTGCCGTTTCGCCGCGCACCATGCGTTCGCGCATCCTTCAGCATATCGAGGATGAGATCGAGCATGTGAAGAACGGTCTGCCGGGCGCGATCTGGATGAAGATGAATTCGCTTGTCGATCCCAAGATCATCGATGCGCTCTACCGGGCAAGCGGCGAGGGCGTGCAGGTCGATCTCGTGGTCCGCGGCATCTGCTGCCTGCGCCCGCAGGTGCCGGGCCTTTCGGAGAATATCCGGGTCAAGTCGATCGTCGGTCGCTTCCTGGAACACTCCCGCATCTACTGTTTCGGCAACGGCCACGGTCTGCCGTCGGAGAATGCCCATGTCTATGTCGGTTCGGCCGATCTGATGCCGCGCAATCTCGACCGGCGGGTGGAAACCATCGTGCCGCTGACCAACCCGACCGTGCATGAGCAGGTGCTTTCACAGATCATGCTTGGCAATATCATTGACAACCAGCAGAGCTACGAGATACTGCCCGACGGAACCTCACGTCGGGTGGAGCCGCGCGAGGGCGAGGAACCGTTCAACGCGCAGGAGTATTTCATGACCAATCCGAGCCTTTCTGGCCGCGGTGAAGCTTTGAAATCAAGTGCGCCAAAGCTCATCGCCGGGCTTTTGTCCGGCCACAATAACTAAGCCGGTATTTTATGGTCGAATCAGAAGCACAGGGGCGCCTTCCGGGCATAAACCCTGTCTCCGTGGTCGATATCGGGTCAAACTCGGTTCGTATCGTTATTTACGAGGGCCTGTCGCGTGCGCCGACAGTACTCTTCAACGAAAAGGTCCTCTGTGGCCTCGGGCGCGGTATTGCCGCAACCGGCAGGATGAGTGACGAGGGCGTCGAGCGTGCCTTGCGCGCGCTCAAACGCTTCAAGGCGCTTGCCGAACAGGCGCGTTCGGTCACCATGCATGTGCTGGCGACGGCAGCCGCCCGCGAGGCCGAGAACGGCCCGGCATTTATCGAAGCGGCGGAAGACATTCTCGGCATGGAAATCCGCGTGCTGACCGGCCGCGAAGAAGCGCTTTATTCCGCCTACGGCATCATCAGCGGCTTTTACCAGCCCGATGGTATCGCCGGCGACCTTGGCGGTGGTTCGCTGGAACTCATCGACATCAAGGACAAGACCTATGGCGACGGCATCACCTTGCCGCTCGGCGGTATCCGGCTTTCCGAACTGTCCGAAGGGTCGCTGAGCAAGGCCCGCAATTTTGCCAAGAAGCAGGTCAAGAAGGTCAGCTTTCTCGAAAAGGGCCGCGGCCGGACCTTTTATGCGGTCGGCGGCACCTGGCGTAATATCGCCCGCCTGCACATGGAAATGACCGGTTATCCGCTGACCATGATGCAGGGCTATGAGCTGAGCTTCGAGGAGATGATGAATTTCCTCGACCGGATTGGCGAGGACGAGGATCAGAAAGACGATGCGTGGCAGGCGGTCTCCAAGAACCGCCGCATGCTGCTGCCTTTCGGCGCCATCGCCATGCGCGAGGTGCTGAGCATCATGCAGCCGAAGTCGATCTGCTTTTCCGCGCAAGGGGTGCGCGAGGGGCTGCTTTATTCACTGCTGAGCGCCGATGACCAGCAGCAGGACCCGCTTCTGGTTGCCTCAAGGCAGCTTGCGCTTCTGCGGGCGCGCTCGCCCAAACATGCGACCGAGATCGCCGCGTGGACCGGGCTGATGCTGCGCCGTTTCGGCGTGGAGGAAACACCGGAGGAGGCACGCTATCGCCAGGCGGCCTGTCTTCTGGCTGATATCAGCTGGCGCGCGCATCCGGATTTCCGCGGTCCCCAGTCGCTCAACGTGATCGCCCACTCGTCGGTCACCGGCATTACCCATCCCGGCCGCGCCTTTATCGCGCTTGCAAACTATTATCGCTTCGAGGGCCTGCGCGACGACGACCATACCAATGGTCTCGGCACCATTGCCACGCCGGAACTGCTCGACAGGGCAAAATTGCTCGGCGGTCTGCTCCGGGTTGCCTATCTGTTTTCGGCCTCTATGCCTGGCATTGTCGGCGCGCTGGACTTCCTGCCCGGCAAGAACGACGATGTCGACCTCGAACTGGTGGTGCCGGCGCAATATGCCGATTTCATCGGCGAACGCGTCGAGGGCCGCCTGCAGCAGCTTTCCAAGCTCACCGGCAAGAATCTGGCGATTGCCACGGTCTAGAGATAAGCGGCGCTCCCATTGTCAGGATCGGTGGGCGCTGTAGCCGTCTTCTGGCTGCTGATCCTGTTTCAGCGAAGCCACCTCCTGCCGCAGCGCCTTCAGCTCTGAAAGGATCAGCTGCATTTCCGGTTGCCTGGCCTGGCGGTTTTCCTCCAGCAGTTCCTGCTCGTGCTCCTTCTGCATGGCCGAGACGATGATACCGATGAACAGGTTGAGCACGGTGAAGGCCGTGGAGAGGATGAACGGCACGAAGAACAGCCAGGCATTGGGATAGACATCCATGACCGGGCGGACGATGCCCATCGACCAGCTTTCCAGCGTCATGATCTGGAACAGCGAATAGATTGTCGCCCCCAGCGAACCGAACCATTCGGGAAAGGCTTCGCCGTAGAGCCGGGTGGCGATCACGGCGAAGATATAGAACACCAGCGCCATCAGCACGATGATCGAGCCCATGCCGGGCAGTGCGGCCACAAGGCCGCCGATCACGCGCCTGAGCGAGGGGATCATCGACAACAGTCTCAGCGCACGCAGAATGCGCAGCGCGCGCAGCACCTGAAGCGGCCCGCTGGCCGGCAGAAGGCTGATCGCCACGATTGAAAAATCGAACAGGCTCCAGGGATCGCGGAAGAACCGCAACCTGTGGGCATAAAGGCGCAGCGCAATCTCGACGACAAAGATGACGAGCACGATCCGGTCGAAAAACCGCAGCACCGGGCCAGCGAAGCTCTGCATCACGGTTTCGGATGTTTCAAACCCCAGCGTGATCGCGTTGATGATGATGACCGTCAGGATAAAGGCCTCCCAGTTCCGGGAAGCCGTCAAAGCCAGTACCTTGTCACGCATCTCGTCTCAATCTCCGCTTGGGTCACCTTCGGCAAACGAAATGGGGATGGTTTGCGAGAAAGCAAGAGTTGCCGGTATGGCAACATCAAAGCCGCGTTGCGGCCGTCTTCACGAATCTGTGAATGTCTTTGGCGGGTGCTTTCATGGATTTTTCAGCGGTTCTCCCGCACACTGATGCCATCCTCAAAACCCGGGGGAATGGCAATGCTTCGTCAATTCGCGATGCTCGTTCCTGCAATTTTAATGCTCGTGGGCGCGGGCGCGGCTGCGCAAACGCGCCCGCCGGTCAGCCAATGTCAGGCGATTGCACAGCGCCTGCCGGATGTGAAATTCGCAAGCTTCGTGCCCGTTGCCTATGAGGCGCCGGAGGTGACGATTACCTTCATCGGCCATTCCACCTATCTGATCGAAACGCCTGCCGGGGTCCGGATTGCAACCGACTATTCCGGTTTTCTGCTGCCCGGCGGCCCGCCGGATGTCGCCACCATGAACAAGGCCCATCAAAGCCATTTCACGCTGACGCCAGATCCGAACATCGGCATGGTTCTGCATGGCTGGGGTGACGTGCCGGGCGAGGCGGCAGACCACGACGTGGTTGTCGGCGATACCTACATCCGAAACGTCACCACCGATATCCGCGCCTGGGGTAGTTTCGAGGAAGACGGCAATTCGATTTTCATCTTCGAAGTGGCGGGCCTGTGCATCGGGCACCTTGGCCATTTGCATCACGAACTGACCGCTACCCATATCATGGAGATCGGCAGGCTTGATGTGGTCATGGTGCCCGTGGATGGCGGGCTGACGCTGGGGGCCGAAAGCATGGGCAACGTGATCGAGCGGCTTTATTCCTCCATCGTGCTGCCCATGCACCGCACCGGTCCGCGTGTGAGAAGCTTCGCGGAGATGATGGGCGAGGGGTTCGAGGTGGTCTATTCCGACAGTCGCTCGCTGACGGTGTCGCTCCGGACGTTGTCGAGCCCGCCGAAGATCATTCTTCTGGAGGGGGTCTGGTAGGATTTGTCCGGCTCTGCCTGCGGTCTGCCGATCGCTCACGCTCTTGGGCTTGAACAGAAAGCGTCACGCCCTTATAAGGCGCCCATTCTATCCTTTGAACGATAAAGAGACAGGGCGGAGCTCATGGCGGGCCATTCACAGTTCAAAAACATCATGCATCGCAAGGGCCGGCAGGATGCGGTGCGTTCGAAAATGTTCTCCAAGCTGGCGCGCGAAATTACCGTCGCTGCCAAGATGGGCGCGCCTGATCCCGACATGAACCCGCGTCTCAGGCTGGCGATCCAGAACGCCAAGGCGCAGTCGATGCCGAAGGACAATATCGAGCGCGCGGTCAAGAAGGCCGCCGGCGGCGATGCCGAGAACTATGACGAGGTTCGCTACGAAGGTTACGGCCCCGGCGGCGTTGCCGTGATCGTCGAGGCGCTCTCGGATAACCGCAACCGTACAGCCTCCAATGTTCGTTCGATCTTTACCAAGGCCGGTGGCGCGCTTGGCGAAACCGGCTCGGTCGCCTTCTCCTTCGATCACGTCGGCGAAATCGTCTACAAGCCGGAAGCCGGTGATGCGGACACGATCATGGAAGCCGCAATCGAAGCCGGCGCCGATGACGTCGTTTCCGACGACGAGGACGGCCACACGATTTACTGCGCCTTCGAGGACATCAACGAGGTGTCCTCCGCTCTGGAAAAGGCGCTCGGCGAAGCCGACAGCGTCAAGGCCATCTGGAAGCCGCAGAACACCATTCCCGTCGACGAAGACCGCGCAACGTCACTGATGCGCCTCATCGAAAACCTCGAAGACGATGACGACGTGCAGAACGTCTACTCGAACTTCGAAGTCGATGACGAGGTTATGGCCAAGCTTTCGGCCTGAGTTCCGTCACGCAGGTGTGAGGGGCGATGGCCGGGCTGACGCGCAGATCGTTTCTGGCGGCCGGCTTTTCGGCCATGGCCGCCGCGTCTGTTCGGGCCGATGTGCAGGGTCCGCCGGGGCCATATTATCCCACACTTGCCGCTCTCAAGGATTCGCTTGCCGATTACGGCGTTGGCTGGTTCGACCGCCGCGCGCTGGCCAAGCTGGCGCGCCCGACGACGATGTTCACGTCGAAGGCGATGTCCGACAGCGCCATTGCCATCGGAAAAACCAAGATCGGCGGCGCGCCCGATGTGACGCCGCAGTTCGGCTGGCCGATGCGCGGCGTATCCTCGGCTGGGCTGGGCGAGGTGAAAATCCTCAGGCAACTGGCGCAGGAGCATCCGGAATATCGTCTTGATGACGAGATTGCCCGAAAACAGGCGGTGGCAAGCCGGCCCGCGCCGCTTGCCTTCCTGATGCAGATCGATCTGGCCGAGGCGGCAAAAGCGGGGCCGATGGACCCGGATATTCCCCAAAATGGCCGGCTTCTTCTCTTTTTCGATTTCGTGTTCCTGCCCTGGTTCGGCGAACAGCAGGACGAAAAATCCTTCCGCCTCATCTATCTCGAAGACGGTGTTGACCCGCTTCAACGCCCGCCGACGCCGGATCTTGGCCTGTCGCTTGGGGGCGAGATGCCGACCGGGGACGCGCCGCAAACCGATGCGGAACGGCTTCAGGCTCAGCAACTTCCGCCCGCCCGCCTGACCCCTGTTTTTTCCTATACGCTTCCCGGTGGCGGCACCTATCCGATGATGACGCGCTGGCCGTGGCCAGACGTCGCCCCGCATCAGGCCTGGCTTGACGCGCAGACCGCGTTGGCGGAGGCCGGGAGCCAGCTTTTTGGTTGGCCCGAATACGTCCAGTCCGATCCCGGCATCGACCTCGGGGCGGACGACGCTCACGTGAGCCTGCCGCACAACAGCCTGTTCATACCGACGATCCGCACAATGCCGGGGCCGATCACGAACTGGATACCGTTGGTGTCGGTCCTCGGTTATGACAACGACTTTATCGATTTCAACGGCGGTTACTACGTGATGATCCGCCGCACTGATTTGCGCCGGCGCGACTTCTCCAAAGCCGTGATTGTCTACCAGACGGATTAGGGGTCTGGCCGGCCGGTTTGTGCCGGGAAGCGGGACCGGACCGCGCCATGTTTACAAGCCGATGATTGTGCGTATTGCAACAATTGACATCTTCTGATTGTGTAATGCCGATTACTGGTTGTTATGGTGCGGGGAAATGCCTTCTTTTGCCAAAAGATATGGCTGGGTTCTCTTCGTTCTTCTGTCCGCAGCCACGGCCATGGCCGATGATGCCGACAGCCAGGCGAAGCTGGCCAAGCAGCTTTCAAATCCGGTGGCGCCGCTGGCCGTGCTGCCGTTCCAGTTCAACTATGACCGCGGCTATGGTCCCGAAAAGGGCGACCAGTTGCAGCTCAATATTCAGCCGATCATCCCCTTCAACCTGAATGCGGACTGGAATCTGATCAGCCGCACCATCGTTCCGATCGAGCAGCAAAGCGACATTGCCGGTCCCTCCGGCGACCAGTTCGGCCTTGGCGATACCTTGCTGTCGCTGTTTTTCTCGCCGGTCGACAGCGGCGTGGACGGGCTGATCTGGGGCGCGGGACCGGTTTTCCTGTTGCCCACGGCAACCGATGATCTGCTCGGAACCGAAAAATGGGGTGCAGGACCGACCGGCGTCATTGCCTTCGAGCACGGGCCATGGACGACCGGCCTTCTCGCCAACCACGTCTGGTCCTATGCCGGCGCGGACGACAGGAGCCGCATCTCGACGACGATGACCCAGCCCTTCATCTCCTACAACACCAGATCGGCATGGACCTTCTCGCTCACCAGCGAGGCGGAATATGACTGGGTGGAAGAGGACTGGATCGTGCCGCTCGACTTTACGGTCAGCAAGCTGGTGATGGCGGGCAAACAACCGATCAGCCTGACGCTGGGCGCGCGCTACTGGGCAACGGCGCCCGCCAACGGCCCGGAAGGCTGGGGGCTGCGGGCCGTGGTGAGCTTCGTGTTCCCGAAATAGCGGGTGGCTAGGCCGCTGCTTTCAGTTCATTGCGCAGCGCGCCGAACATCGCCACCGATTTCAGCCGCGCCTCGACCGAGTGGACGGGCACGGAGATGATCACTTCGTCGGCCTTGGTGTCGGCGATGAAACCTTCCATCTTGGCCCTCGCTTTCTCCGGCCCGCCGACGACGGCGAACTGGAACGTGTGTTCGATCGACATCTTTTCCATTTCGGTCCAGTGGCCATCCATGCTTTCGACCGGACGCGGGGTCTTGCCGCGGGCATTGCGGCGCAGCGCCACGAAACTTTGAAGCGCCGAGGTGAAGTGATAGTCCGCCTCGTCATCGGTATCGGCCATTGCGCCCATCACGCCGACGATCACATAGGGTTTTTCGAGCTGGGCGGAGGGTTTGAAATTGCTGCGGTAGATGTGAAGCGCCTCGAACAGCATGTCGGGGGCAAAATGCGAGGCGAAGGCATAGGGCAGGCCAAGAGCGGCGGCCAGATGCGCGCTGTAGGTGGACGAGCCGAGAATATAGAGCGGCACCTTTGCGCCCGCACCGGGATTGGCGATCAGCCGCTGGCCCTCTTCCGGGTCGTCCATCAGCTTCTGCAGTTCGACGATATCATTGGGGAAGGTCTGTGCGCCGGCCTCCAGATTGCGGCGCAGCGCCCGGGCGGTGTTCATGTCGGTGCCGGGCGCGCGGCCAAGGCCAAGGTCGATCCGGCCGGGATAAAGCGCTTCCAGCGTGCCGAACTGTTCGGCGATCACCAGCGGCGAATGATTGGGCAGCATGATGCCGCCGGAGCCGACGCGAAGCGTTTTTGTCGCCCGCGCCGCTTCCGAGATCACCAGAGATGTCGCGGCACTGGCGATGCCGGTCATGCCATGATGTTCGGCCAGCCAGAAACGGGTGAAGCCTGAAGCTTCCGCCTGTTTCGCCATCTGCCGTGTGGCGTCGAGCGCTTCTGAAACTGTGCCGCCTTCGACGACGGGGCAAAGGTCGAGAATGGAAAATGCAGTCATCGGAAAATCCTGATCCGGAAAATGAGGTTTGAAACACACTTAGGAATTAATCACCTGATTTGCAAAGCGGTGTCACGCCGGATTCGGCTTTTCGTCAGTCCCGCGTGCGCGGCGGTCTTCGGCAACGAGATCGATAAATGCGCGCAGCGGGCGCGGCGTCAGCCGGCTCGAATAGTAGAGAAAGGGGCCGTCGAATTCCGGCCACCAGTCGGAAAGAAGCGGAACCAAGGCGCCGCTAGCAAAATGAGGTTCAAGCCAGTTACCGAATGCAAAGACAAGCCCATGTCCGGCAATCGCGAGATCGATGGCGGCCTGCCAGGCCGACGTGCCGATGGCAATGCTGGCTGCCGGATCGACCCTGACGACCTCTTCTCCTCTTTCGAATTCCCATTCGGCCAGAGCGCCGCTGGCAAAGCGGGTGCGGATGCAGGCGTGATCAAGCACGTCGCGGGGATGCTCGGGGGCGGGGTGCATTTTCAGATAGTCGGGAGAAGCGGCAAGCGCGGCCCATTGTCGACGTGGCCCGATCGGCACGGCAATCATGTCCTGTGCCAGATGCTCGCCATACCGGATGCCGGCGTCGAAACCGGCGGCGAGTGTGTCCGTCAGCCGGTCATCGACGATAATTTCAAGACGGACATCCGGGTGGCGTTTCAGAAAACGATCGATCAGCGGCGGCAGGATATCGCTCATCACCGCGCCCGGAACATTCAGCTTGAGCGCGCCGCGAACGGAGCCGGATGAACTTGCCGCATCGGCCAGCGCCGAGCGTGCCTCGCTCATGACCGGTTCCAACCGCTCGGCAAGCGCGCGTCCGGCTTCCGTGAGGGCCACATTTCGGGTGGTACGGATCAGAAGCGGGACGCCGAGGCTCGCCTCAAGCCGCGAGATCGTTTCGCTGACGGTGGAGGGCGCGATCCCCAGCCAGCGAGCGGCCGTGCGGAAGCCGCCGCCGCGGCTGACCGCCAGAAAGACCGAAAGGCCGTCGAGAGCAGGCAAATGAGGATTGTTCGACATGGCGATCAACCTATTCGGAATTGTCCGGATTATCAAATCAAAATGGACGTCCTAAATCGGCCGGGAAAACAACGAAAGGAAACCGTTATGACCTTACCAGCAAGCGCCGCCGGCCGTTTCACCTTTCCCGGCACGGAAATCTCCGTCAGTCGCATGGGCTACGGCGCCATGCAGCTTGCAGGTCCGCATGTCTTTGGCGAACCGAAGGATCCGGATGAAGCCCGGGCCGTGCTGTGTGAAGCACTTGATCTCGGGATCGACCATATCGACACCAGCGACTTCTATGGGCCCTATGTCACCAACAGACTGATTGCCGAAACGCTTCATCCCTATCCGGAAAATCTCACGCTCGTCACCAAGGTTGGCCGCTGGCGGGATGATCAGGGGGGCTGGAACATGGACTACAGCCCGGCATTCCTGCGCAAATCCGTCGAAGACAATCTTAAGCGCCTGAAGCTTGATCAGGTCGCAATCGTCAATCTGCGCATGGGCAGTGCTACCGGCTTTAGCGAGGACAGTGCCCTTGCCGAACCGATGCGCGAGATGAGCAGGATGCAGGAAGAGGGGCTGATCGCCCATATCGGTCTTTCAACCGTGACGGAATCGCAGATCAGGATTGCCCGAGATATCGCGCCGGTCGTCTGCGTGCAGAATCTTTACAACCTCGTGCACCGCGATGACGATGCAATGATCGACAGTCTTGCCGAGCAGGGGATCGCATATGTGCCGTATTTCCCGCTCGGTGGCTTTTCGCCGCTTCAGTCGGATGAGTTGGCGAATGTTGCAAGCGAACTCGGTACATCGCCGCAAAGTGTGGCGCTTGCCTGGCTGCTCGCCCGCAGTCCCAATATTCTTGTCATTCCGGGAACTGCATCGCGCACCCATCTGCGGGAAAACATCGCCGCCGCCAGCCTGAAGCTTGATGCGGACCATCTGCGTCGCCTCGACGGGATTGCATCGATCAGCTGAGTGCCTTTCTTCGCTGAAACATGAAAGGCCCGCCGAACGGATCGGCGGGCCTTTTCGATTTTGGCTCTATGCCCGCTGCAATGTTGCAACAGGCTGCAGAAAGCCTTGGTTGCTTAGAGCAGCTTGCCCATGACGACGGCGTTGTCGGCCATGCGGTTGGAGAAGCCCCATTCATTGTCGTACCAGGACAGGATGCGCACGAGCTTGCCTTCCAGAACCTTGGTCTGCTCGGCAGCAAAGATCGAGGAGGCCGGGTCGTGGTTGAAGTCGCGCGAGACGAGCGGTTCTTCCGAATATTCGAGAACGCCCTTCAGTTCGCCCTCTGCGGCTGCCTTGATCGCGGCATTGACTTCCTCGGCAGTCACGTCCTTGCTCGGAACGAATTTCAGGTCAACGACCGAAACGTTCGGGGTCGGAACGCGGATGGCCGAGCCGTCGAGCTTGCCGTTAAGTTCCGGCAGCACCAGACCGACAGCCTTGGCGGCACCGGTGGAGGTCGGGATCATCGACAGTGCGGCTGCACGGGCGCGATAGAGGTCCTTGTGCATGGTGTCGAGGGTCGGCTGGTCACCCGTGTAGGAGTGGATCGTGGTCATGTAGCCACGCTCGATGCCGAACGTCTTGCTCAGGACGTAAGCGACCGGCGCCAGGCAGTTGGTGGTGCAGGAGCCGTTGGAGACGATCAGGTCGTCCTTGGTCAGCGTGTCGTGGTTCACACCGTAAACGATGGTCTTGTCGGCGCCCTTGGAGGGGGCGGAAACCAGAACGCGCTTGGCGCCGGATTCCAGCAGCATCTCGGCCTTTTCCTTGGCCGTGAAAATGCCGGTGCATTCCAGCGCGATGTCGACGTCGCTCCACGGCAGTTCCTTGGGGTCGCGGATCGCGGTGACGCGCATCGGGCCGAGACCGGCGTCGATGGTGTCGCCCTTGACGGTGACTTCGTGCGGGAAACGGCCGTGAACGGAATCGTATTTCAGAAGATGGGCGTTGGTTTCGACCGGACCGAGATCGTTGATGGCAACGACCTCGATGTCCTTGCGGCCCGATTCGACGATGGCGCGCAGAACGTTGCGGCCGATGCGGCCGAAGCCGTTGATGGCAACTTTAACTGTCATGGTAGGACTCCCTATTCGCGAGTAGATTCTTACAAAACCCAAAGCCGCCGGATGACATTCAATTGCGGCAGGGCAACCTCTTTTGGACTGCGAGCGCATCGGCCATTGCGCACCGGTAAGCTGGCAGCCCTGATATAAGCCTTTTTTGCCGGAAATTCAGCATTCGTCTGGCGAAATGCAGTCATTTTCGGCACGAGACGGCCCGGCTTTAAAACCGGGCCGCTCAATTCATTCATGGTTAGCCGCTTATGCGCGCTTCTTTTCGACCGCTTCGACAATCGCTTCGGCGGTGATGCCGAAATGCTTGAACAGGTCGGCGCCCTTGCCGGATGCGCCGTAACCGTCCATGCCGATGAAGATGCCGTCTGTGCCGATGAAGGAATCCCAGCCCATGCGGATCGCGGCCTCGACGCCGACCTTGATCGGCGAATTACCGATGATGGCCTTCTGATAGTCTTCCGGCTGCTCGAAGAACAGCTCCATGCAGGGCACGGAAACCACGCGGGTGGAAATACCCTTGCCGTCAAGCGTCTTCTGCGCTTCGACGGCCAGGCCAACTTCCGAGCCGGAGGCAAAGATCGTGACTTCGGCTTCATTGGCCGGGATCAGATCGTAAGCACCGGTGGCGCAAAGGTTCTTCTCGTTATAATCGAGACGAACGGCCGGCAGGTTCTGGCGGGTGAGCGCAATGCCCGAGGGGGCATGCGCACTTTCCAGCGCAAGCTGCCAGCATTCCGCCGTCTCCATGGCGTCTGCCGGACGGAACATCTGGAGGCCCGGAATGGCCCGCAGCGATGCCATCTGCTCGACCGGTTCATGGGTCGGGCCGTCTTCGCCGACGCCGATCGAATCATGCGTCCACACATGGATGACCCGGATGCCCATCAGCGCGGCAAGGCGCACCGAGGTGCGGCAATAATCCGAGAAGATCAGGAAGCCGCCGGAATAGGGGATCAGCCCGCCGTGAAGCGCGATGCCGTTCATGGCTGCCGCCATGGCATGCTCGCGAATACCCCAGTGGATGAACCGGCCGGAGAAATCATCAGGCGTGATCGACGGCGTCTGGCTGGTATTGGTGTTGTTCGATCCGGTCAGGTCGGCAGAGCCGCCGATGGTTTCCGGAATCGCACCATTGATGACTTCGAGCGCGTTCTGCGAAGACTTGCGCGAGGCCAGCGTCGGCTTCTCATCGGCAAGCTGCTGCTTGTACTTCTGAACTGTGCGGTCGAAGGAGCCGGGCAGTTCGCCGGCAAAGCGGCGGTTGAACTCGGCCTTGATTTCGGTCTTGGTGCCTTTCAGGCGCTCTTCCCACTCGACACGTGTCTTGGTGGAACGCAGACCGGCAACGCGCCATGCGTCCAGAATGTCTTCCGGCAGTTCGAAGGGGGCGTATTCCCAGCCGAGCGCCTTGCGCGTTTCAGCGATTTCCTCATCACCGAGCGGCGAACCATGGGCCTTGTTGGTGCCGGCCTTTTTCGGTGCACCGTAACCAATGGTCGTCTTGCAGGCGATCATCGTCGGCTTGTCGGATTTCTGCGCTTCCTCGATTGCCGCGGCGACTTCATCCGGGTTGTGGCCGTCAATGTCGATCGTGTGCCAGTTGGCCGCGCGGAAACGGGCATGCTGGTCGGTCGAATCGGCAAGCGAGACGGCGCCGTCGATGGTGATCGAGTTGTTGTCCCAGAACAGGATCAGCTTGGAAAGCTTCAGGTGGCCGGCAAGCGTGATCGCTTCCTGGCTGATACCTTCCATCAGGCACCCGTCGCCGCAAAGCGCATAGGTGTAGTGATCCATCAGCTCGCCGCCGAACTCGTCGGCAAGCTTGCGCTCGGCGATCGCCATGCCGACGGCATTGGCAATGCCCTGGCCGAGCGGGCCGGTGGTGGTCTCGATGCCGGAGGCATGGCCGTATTCCGGGTGACCGGCGGTCTTGGAGCCGAGCTGGCGGAAATTCTTCAGGTCTTCGAGCGTCATGTCCTCGTAGCCGAGGAGGTAGAGCAGCGAATAAAGCAGCATGGAGCCGTGGCCGGCCGAAAGCACGAAGCGGTCGCGGTTGGGCCAGTTCGGGTTCTTGGGATCGAAACGCATGAACCGCGTGAACAGCACCGTTGCGACATCGGCCGCGCCCATCGGCAGTCCGGGATGTCCCGAATTGGCTTTCTGTACGGCGTCCATGGAGAGGAAACGGATCGCGTTGGCCATCCGGTTGTGTTTTTCAAGAGAAGTCATGTGTTCTTCGCTTTTCTTGATTCTGAGGGATTACGTTGGTCGTTGGAAGTACCGGCCGTCAGGCCAGTCGGCAGTGCTGCCGGTTAAATTACAGTGTTACCCGAACCAATCAAGGCGGCAAATTTGAAAGCGCCTCGATGGGCCTCGAGCCCGAAAACGCGTGGACACTACACCATTTCAAATGGGCCTGCCACAGCTTAACCCGCCATGAGGCAATATGGTGTATATCGTGTCTCATTTCTGCGTTTATCCGTTCGCTAAATCGATTGATAGAGGAATTTTCATCGGGTTACATTGTTTTATGACAAATCGACGGTCAGTCCGGCGGCCGCAATGAAGCGCTTTTTAACAAAACCGGCGGCGTTTGGGCCGGTCGGGGAACAGTCCTTAAATTTCCACTTGACAACCACCGGTCTCAGTTGACCTCGGCTGTTAACTCTCCCTAAGATCATAATGAATTTTCGGGCATCTTGACGATTCGAAAAGCGCATTTTGCACCGTATGGTGGTGAGCGTATCGGTGGCTCAAGCAGTGCGCGTCTCTCTATTTCGGGAGGAAGGCAGTAGTGGCAGAAACGGGACGGCTTGAAAACGCGCTTCAGGCGCTTGAAAACGCTCTTTCGGGCCTCGAAAATGCCGTCGATGCCCGTGCGGAAAAGCTTCAGAACCGCGAGGATCTCGAAAACGAGGTGCGGATTGTCCACGAGGACCGCGCAGGCCTTGCGCGCGAACTCGACCAGGCGCAGTTTCGGGCCAACCGGCTGGAAGAGGTGAACCGTGAGGTCTCCCGCAGGCTGGTGACGGCCATGGAGACAATCCGCTCGGTTCTCGATCACGAGAAATAGGCCGGAAGGAACAGGGCAGATGGCGCAAGTCACCGTCAACATCGATGGCAAGGCCTACCGTATGGCCTGCGAAGAGGGGCAGGAGGACCACCTGGTCGATCTTGCAGCCCGGTTCGATTCCTATATCAGCAATCTGCGCGGGCAGTTCGGCGAGATCGGTGATCTCAGGCTGACGGTGATGGCCGGGATCATGATCATGGATGAGCTTCATGATCTGCAGACACTGGTAGATGCCAATGCCGCCGAACTGGAAGACCTGCGCGCCAAGGCCGGCTCCGCCGACAGTGCGCGTGCAGCCCATGACGACGAAATGGCGGCGGTTCTGGAAAATCTTGCCGGGCGGCTGTCGAGCCTTTCGGCAAAAGTGTCCGGCGTTGACAAGTGACCGGTTTTTCGGGCTTTCGGGCAAACTCTCCGGAAGATTGAAGAAAATCGTTTCGCTGACATCTTTTTCCCTCTGGCAGGTGGAAGGGTGGAACGCTATATAGGAGCTACGGTCTGCGCTTCACGACAGGAATCTTCGAATCCCCGGGGCCTTACTCGATCCTAAGGGAGCTGTCCCTGACCTCGCCCGTGGGCTTGGTTATATGGCGCCCACCTACTTCTGTAGGCGCCCAGGATCCAACCGATTCCATCGGTCGCCGTGGACCGGCTTTATAATTCAGGTTTCTTTATGCTGAGACGTTTCTTTTTGCGGTTGACGGGGGGCTCCGGCGAGTTTCTGGAAGCCTATTTTTCCCGTCCTGATGAAACCAAATCCGATCTTCGCAAGGTTCTTCTGTCCCGGCGCGACAGCTTGAGCGAAAAGGAACGCAAGAAGCGCGACAAGCGCATCATGCACGAACTCGAAGAACTGTTTACAGCGTTCGAAGGCATGACCGTTGCCGGATACTGGCCGATCAAGAGCGAATTCGATCCGCGCCCGGCGATGCGTGAAATCGAAAAGGCGGGCGGCAAGCTCTGCCTTCCTGCCGTCATTGACCGTGAGACCATTGTTTTTCGGGCTTATAAAACCGGTGACGATCTGGTGAAATCCGGTTTCGGTACGCTTGCGCCGCCGGAGACGGCCGAGGCGGTCGATCCCGAAATCATTCTGATTCCCCTTGTCGGTTTCGATGGCACCGGAAACCGCCTCGGCTATGGTGCCGGCCATTATGACCGTGCCGTTGCCGATCTTGCAGCCAGGGGAAAGCGTCCGCGTCTGATCGCGCCGGCCTACGCCATCCAGGAAGCCCGCAGAATTCCCTCCGAGCCGCATGACCAGCGGCTGTTCGGCATCGTGACCGACGGTGGAACAAGGACGATCATGGAAGTGGTGGAAGACGGGGAAATACATCTGGAGCCGCCGACGACCTGAGGCGATGGTGCGAAACCGGATTAATTTATTTCCATAGCCGCCGTGCCGCGCTAGAGCGTTTCAGACTGAAATGGAATCGTTCTGCGGCAAGGAATTTGCGCCGGGATCAAGGGCTTTGGCGCAGGGCATAGCCGAAGCTATGTCCAAGCCGAAGACCGCCGGTAATGGCGCAAATTCATGCCGCCCTTCAGGGTTTGCCGAAACCGGCCCTCCACTTTGTCGAAGCCCTTCGCCATAGCTATGGCTATGCCGCGCGGGCTTCTTCGCGTGGAATGACCGGTTTGGGCAAACAGAACTGTTTCCATTTCAGTCTGAAACGCTCTAAAGGGGGCAGCAACACCATCACCACTTTGCCGCAGACCCTCTGTCGCTTTTGACTGCGACGATGCGGCTGGAAACGGAATTTTCAATGCGTTTGCTTTTTCTCGGGGATATGGTCGGCAAGACGGGGCGCAGGGCGGTCTGGGATCGCCTGCCGGGGCTGATCAGCGATCTGAATCTCGATTTCGTCATCGTCAACGGCGAGAACGCCGCCGGCGGCTTCGGCATCACCGAAACCATCTTTCAGGAAACCATCAATGCCGGCGCCGATGTTGTGACCACCGGCAATCATGTCTGGGACCAGAAGGATGCGGTCATCTTCGCCGACCGGCATGAGCAGTTCCTGCGCCCTGCGAACTATCCGGCCGGCACGCCGGGCCGGGGCTCGAGCATTCATTATGCCAGGAACGGCGCGCGCGTGCTGGTGGCGAACATCATGGGCCGTGTGTTCATGCATCCCGAGCTCGACGACCCCTTCAAGGCGGGTGAGGATATTCTCGGGGCCTGCCAGCTCAAGGATCAGGTCGACGCCATCATCTTCGATTTCCACGCGGAAGCCACCAGCGAGAAACAGGCCTTCGGCCATTTCGTTGACGGCCGCGCCAGCCTCGTCGTCGGCACCCACACCCATGTGCCGACCGCTGATTGCCAGATCCTGAATGGCGGCACCGCCTATATGTCGGATGCCGGCATGTGCGGCGATTACGATTCCTCGCTTGGCATGGACAAGGAAGAACCGCTTTCTCGTTTCGTGTCCAAGATGAACAAATCCCGCTTCGAAGCTGCCTCCGGCCCGGCGACCATCTGCGGCGTCGGCGTCGAAATATCCGATACGACGGGGCTGGCTGAAAAGATCGCGCCGCTCAGGCTCGGTCCGCGTCTGGAAGAGACGGTGCCTGCGTTCTGGGGGTAGGTCACCCGTTCATGAAGGGTTTTTCCGGACGTCGTCGCCCGCGGCATTTCCGCAGCGTTTGCCGGTCTGTCCCCGAGATGCAGATCGCGGGGTTTTAAAACCGGATCAAAGCATTTGTTTGTGAATGACCTATTCGTTATGGTTCGGTAACTGCCATAACAGAGCGTTATCGATGGACATCAATGCAGCCCTCAAGGCGTTCGTTCGCACCGTCGAGCGCGAATCGATCACCGCCGCCGCCCGCGATCTGGGCATTTCCCAGCCGGCGGTGACGAAACATATCCGAAACCTTGAAGCCCGCCTGAACGCGCGCCTTCTGGAGCGATCGCCCAAAAATGTCCGGGTGACGGCCCAGGGGGCCGAACTCTATGAATCCTGCCGGCATGCCCTGGCCTCGATCGACGCGGCGCTCGAAGGCGTCCGGCTGAACGATGGCGAGGTGGAGGGCCCCTTGCGGGTCCATGCGCCGGTCTGCATCGGCGAAAAGCATGTTCATGCCATCGTGATGGAATTTCTGGATGCGCACCCGCAGACGAATATCGAACTGGTGCTGGAAAACAGGCAGGTCGATCTCATTCACGAGAATTTCGACATCGCCATTCGCTTCGGCAGGATCGAGGGGCAGGATGTCATCGCGCGACGCATTGGCTGGATTCAACGCATCCTCGTCGCGGCGCCGGAATTCCTGGATATCACCCCGCGCATCGATGCGCCGCAACAGCTTGGCGACGTCGCTTTGGTCGCCACCAGAAACGTGCTTGAAAAACGCAACGAACTGCAGCTTGTCAGCGACGCAAACGAGGCGATGACTGTCACTGTTTCGCCGGTGCTGACGACCAACAGCGCGCAGGTTCTCCTGAAGAGCCTGCTTTCGGGGCGCGGGGTCGGCACAATCCAGACCAATCAGGTCATCGACGAGCTTCGCGACGGGCGTCTTGTGCGGGTATTGCCGCATTACACGATAAAGCCGATCGCAGCGTCATTGACCTATCCCTCCACGAAATTCATGCGCCCCGTCGTGCGGGCCTTCACCGATTTCGCCATCACAAGACTGCGCGGCATCACCGGCATCAGCGCTGAGCCGAATTGCGGATTCGATGTGCCCCATGCGCCGGAAAAACCCGAAGCCGAGATCGTCATGTCCTCCTGATCGGGATTGGCGGTATCGTTTCGAGGGTTCTACACGCTGACCGGCTGCTGGCGAACGACGATCCGGGCGTGGTAGGGCACGCGGTCGTAAAGGTCGATGACGTCCTGATTCAAAAACCGGACACAACCCGACGACACCGCATTGCCGATCGAAGACCATTCCGGCGAGCCGTGCAGCCGATAAAGCGTATCCTGACCATTTTGAAAGATGTAAAGCGCGCGTGCGCCCAGCGGGTTCATGATCCCCGGCGCCATGCCGCCATTGGCGACCGAATAGATTTCAAGTGCGGGATCGCGCGCGATCATGTCACGCGGCGGCTTCCATCGCGGCCAGTGTTGCCGCCAGTGGATGACGCCTTCGCCTTCCCAGGAAAAGCCGGTTCGCCCGATGCCGACGCCATAGCGCATGGCGCTGCCACCGTCCTCGACGAGATAGAGAAAGCGGGAGGGCGTGTCGACGACCACCGTGCCGGGCGGCTCCCCGGTTGGGTTTTCGACGCGCTGGCGCAGCATTTGCGGGTTCATCTGCCAATAGGGCACTGCGGGGATTTCGTGGCCGTCGTCCGTCACAGCCGCATATTGCAGATCGCGTTCGGGGCTGCGCGGGGTGGAAATCCGGGCTTCCGGCGTTTCCTCGACGGGCTGCGTCTTCACGGCGGGCTGTGTCGAGACGCATGCCGAAACGGACATGGCCAGAGGAAGGGCGCCCAGAACAAACGTCCTGCGGGTGAGGGGTGCTTGAGTGTCTGATTCTTGCATGGAGGCGGTGAGTCTTTTTCTGGTCGGCTTGGTGTCGCCGGCCAGAGAAAACCAAGTAGTCAGCCATGTCCAGTGGTTGGGTGGTGATTAGATCCATAACCAATGGTTATGATTTGATCTGCCTTATGCATTGTACCCTCCGGCATCCGTTCGACTGAACCGCGTCTCGCCCCACCTGCAAGCACGGTCTGCGACCGCGGGACATCTCAGGGGCGGCTGATGACGGCCGGAGGTTTTCGTTTTGTCAGCCAGCCTCAACGCTTTGGTAACCAAAACAGGCGAGAATCGGGCCAATCACCAGTTGTTGAGTACCTGTACAAGCGAGTAACACATGGTTCCGGTCACTGCCCTGAAGACGAAGGCGGCGTCGCCTGAGCGCGCCGAATGGATTGACACTATCCTCAAGGGCGATTGCGTTGCCGCACTCGAAGCGCTTCCGGATCATTCGGTCGACGCGATTTTCGCCGACCCGCCCTATAATCTCCAGCTTGGCGGCGTGCTGCACCGCCCGGACCAATCGAAGGTCGATGCCGTCGATGACGAGTGGGACCGGTTTGCATCGTTCGAGGCCTATGACGCCTTTACCCGCGCATGGCTGCTGGCCTGCCGGCGGGTGCTCAAGCCGAACGGCACGATCTGGGTGATCGGCTCCTATCACAATATTTTCCGCGTCGGCGCCAAGATGCAGGACCTTGGCTTCTGGATTCTCAACGATATCGTCTGGCGCAAGACCAACCCGATGCCGAATTTCAAGGGCCGCCGGTTCCAGAACGCCCATGAGACGATGATCTGGGCCAGCCCCGACGCCGAAACCAAAGGCTATACCTTCAACTATGACGCCATGAAGGCGGCCAATGACGATGTGCAGATGCGCTCGGACTGGCTGTTTCCGATCTGCTCGGGCGGCGAGCGGCTGAAGGGCGAGGACGGCAAGAAGGTGCATCCGACGCAAAAACCCGAAGCATTGTTGTCGCGCATCATCCTGTCATCGACCAAGCCCGGCGATGTCGTGCTCGACCCGTTCTTCGGCTCCGGCACCACCGGCGCGGTGGCCAAACGTCTCGGTCGTCATTTCGTCGGCGTCGAGCGCGAACAGGACTATATCGATGCCGCGACTGCGCGCATTGAAGCTGTCGAGCCGCTGGCCGACGAAATGCTGGCGCCGACGCCGAGCAAGAAATCGCTGCCGCGCGTGGCCTTCCTGTCGCTGATCGAAAGCGGACTGCTGGCTGCCGGCGACCGGTTGACCTCGCCCAGGGGAAATCTGACGGCCTATGTCCGGGCAGACGGCACGCTGGCAAGCGGCGCAGACAGCGGTTCGATCCATCGCCTCGGTGCGCGCCTTCAGGGCGCGGAAGCCTGCAATGGCTGGACATTCTGGCATTATGAGGAAGGCGGCGAACGCTATCCGATCGATCGTCTTCGTGGGCGTATCCGCGCGGCAATGGCCGGCGCCTGATCGCGCCAGCGTTCATATTAGGACTTTATCAACCATATATAGAAACTGTTCACGAATTTCGTTTAAAGGTTGATCTGTTCCCTGTAGCGGCGTTTCGGTTCCTGACCTCCGAACATGACGCGGCAATTTCCGGGCCCGGCACCAACCGGGCCCGGTTGTGCTTTGCGCGGTTCAGACGGTGATGCCGAAAGAGGCAAAATCGGCTTTCAGCGTCGCGGCATCGGTGAACCGGACTGCGTTCCAGCCGGCTGCCTTTGCACCCTCGACATTGACCGCCTTGTCATCGATGAACAGCGTTGCTTCCGGTGTCAGACCGAAGGTCTCGGCGTGCCGGTCGAAAATCTCGCGGTCGGGTTTGACCATGCCGATCTCGCCGGAAACGGTGATGCCGCGTCCCTCGTCAAGAAACGGATAGCGGGTGCGGCAGACCCGGAATGTATCGGCCGCGAAATTGGTCAGCAGCGTCACATCCCGCCCCGAAGCGATCAGCGATTGGTAGAGCGCCACCGAATCCTCGTAGGAATAAGGGATCATCTCTTCCCAGTGGGCGCGGAAGGCGCGGATATTGTCGGCTTCTTCCGGATGGCGGGCGATGGCCTCGGCTTCCGCTTCCGGCCATGGGCGGCCGCGGTCCTGCTCGTGGTTCCAGGCATTGGTGCAGACCTCGGCAAAGAAGCGGGCACGCTTTTCCGGATCCGGAATGATGCGCGAAAACGGGACGTGCGGGTCGTAATGCACCAGCACATGGCCGATGTCGTAGACAATGTGGCGGATTTCAGTGGTCATGATGTCTCCCTGCGGGCCTTGAATGCATCGGGTATAGCCTGCGTGATTGCCTTTTTCATTACACTGGGAAGTGCTTCCTCACCAAGTGCCGTGATTTGCGTCCAGCGCCCGCCGGTAACCGGGCGCTCGTCCGAAGCCGCATGCCAGATGGCAAGCCTCAGTTCGAAATGGGTAAAGACGTGCGTGACTTCGCCCTTCGGCGTCCATGCCGCCGAAAACGGGGCGGCGTCCTTCCCGGTTTCACCGTCGCTCCTGGCCGTCCAGCCGGTTGTCGGCACCTCGGCCATGCCGCCCAGAAGCCCCTTGTTTTCGCGGGTCTTCAGCAGGATCCGCTGGTCCGGCGTTTCCGCGATGAAGGCCGCGCCATAGCGCACCGGCCGGGCGGCTTTCGGCATCTTCAGCGGAAGACGCTGCGGGTCGTCTTTTGAAAGCGCGATGCAGTCATCGCGCAACGGACAGAGCACACAGGCCGGCCGTTTCGGTGTGCAGATCGTGGCGCCGAGGTCCATCATCGCCTGTGCGTAATCGCCCGGACGCTCGGCCGGCGTCATCGCCTTCGTTCGGGTTTTGATCTCCGGTTTGGCAGTCGGCAGTGGCGTTTCGATGGCAAAAAGCCGTGTCACCACGCGCTCGACATTGCCGTCGACAACGGCTTCCGGCCGGTCGAAGGCGATGGCCGCAATCGCTGCAGCGGTATAGTCGCCGATGCCGGGCAGGGCCTTCAGCCCTTCAAACGTATCGGGAAAACGTCCGTCATGGTCGCGCGCCAGCACTTCGGCGCATTTCTTCAGATTGCGCGCGCGCGCATAATAGCCTAGGCCCGCCCAGGCCGCCATCACTTCATCCGTATCGGCGGCGGCGAGATCGGCGACGCGCGGCCAGCGCGTGAGGAACTTGTCGAAATAGGGTTTGACCGCCTGCACGGTGGTCTGCTGCAGCATGATTTCCGAAAGCCAGACATGATAGGGATCGGGCACGACGCCCTGCGCCTTGTCGGAAGGGCCGACGCGCCACGGCAGTTCCCGGTGGTGGCGGTCGTACCAGGCGAGAAGCTTTCGGGCGAAGTGATCCATGATGTCCTGAAATTCAATTGTGTTCGGGCGATTTTTCGCAGGGTCTTCATCGCTTATCGCGGAAGTCCGGCACCGGGCAACATGGCATGCGAAAATTACCCGCGCGCTTTTTCATCAATCCCTGTTCAATACCTGACAAAATCTCTATGGTCTGCACATCTTCTGCCGTATATCGTTGCCGGCCTTGTAAAGGTTTGGAAAGAAAATGCGCCCGTCCCGCCCGAGAAATGCCAGCCAGATTGCCGATGTGGCCAACAGCCTCATCGACCCGATCCTTGCGCGCCGCTCGGGCATATCCACAGCACTTCTGGGCGCCTGGGACGAGATTGCCGGCGAAGCCTATGCCGATTTCTCGCGGCCTGAAAAGATCACCTGGCCGAAACGTCCCTCGGAAAGCGAGGACGGCGGGTTTCGGCCCGGCTGCCTGACGATTGCCTGCGAAGGCGCGCGGGTGCTGTTTTTGACCCATGCGCAGGGCGAACTCATTCACCGGGTCAACGGCTTTTTCGGCTTTTCGGCGATCGATCGCATCAAGGTGGTTCAAAAGCCGGTGCAGCCGCCCGGCGGACACCGCAAGAAGCCGCCGGAGCTGTCGCCAGCCGAAGCGCGCGACCTTGAGGCGCGGCTTGCGGGCATCGAATCTGAAAAACTGCGCGCCGCGATCATGCGGCTTGGCGCGGGCGTCATGAGTGAAAAGCGGCAAAAAAAGGGCAGAAAGGGCATATGATGCGGGGCAAAACCGGCATGGCAGTCACATATGTTTGAAGCGTGGGCCGGCTTGCCGGCTTGTGCAATTTTCGCCCAATCGCTAGTGAAGTTGAAACGGGAAACCAGACGAGAGTAACCAAAATGGCTGAATTCGAGATCACAAAGCGGACCTTGTTGCGGGGCGTTGCTGCCGGCAGCGCGGTGGCAGGCCTTTCCTTCGCCCCTTCCGCTTTCGCGCAGAGTGGCGAATTGCCCGAATCCCAGGGCAATGTCGACATGGAAAAGGCGCTGGAGCCCGGACCGCTTCCGGAAATCGCGATGGGTGAGGAAGATGCGCCGGTCAAGATCATCGAATACCTGTCGATGACCTGCCCGCACTGCGCCAACTACCAGGAAAAAACCTTTCCGGCGATCAAGGAAAACTACATCGACACCGGCAAGGTCTATTACATCTTCCGCGAATTTCCCTTCGATCCGCGCGCCATGGCCGCCTTCATGCTGGCCCGCTGCGCCCCGAACGACAAGTTCGTACCGTTCATGGACATGATGTTTTCGCAGCTGAGAACCTGGGCCACGGCAGAAGACGGCAGCGCTGCAATGCTGCAAATGGCGAAACTGGCCGGTTTTACACAGGAAAGCTTCCAGGCTTGCTTGACGGACCAGACTCTGCTCGATGAGATAAATACGGTAAGAGAGCGCGGGGCGGAAGAATTCGGGGTCAGCGCGACGCCGACCTTCCTGATCAATGGCAAGAAGTATTCGGGGGACATGTCGGTTGACACTATGTCGGCCCTTATCGACAGCATGCTTTGATTTTACGTTCGCACGATTTTGGGCGCGCGCCGGGAAAGGCGCGCGCTTTTTTGCGTCTGCATACCCCTTGCGGGGTGATGCGCGATGAAATTCGATCGCCTGCGGCTTGTCGGTTTCAAATCCTTCGTCGAGGTCGGTGACTTTATCATCGCCCCGGGGCTGACAGGGGTGGTCGGTCCCAATGGCTGCGGCAAGTCCAATCTAGTCGAAGCCCTGCGCTGGGTGATGGGAGAAAATTCCTACAAGAACATGCGCGCCTCCGGCATGGACGATGTGATCTTTTCAGGATCCGGCAGCCGTCCCGCCCGCAATTCCGCCGAGGTCGGTCTTCATATCGACAATTCCGACCGCACCGCGCCGGCGGCCTTCAACGACAGCGATGAAATCCAGGTCTCGCGCCGGATCACCCGCGAGCAGGGCTCGCTCTACCGCATCAACGGCAAGGAGGCCCGCGCCAAGGATGTGCAGCTTCTGTTTGCCGACGCCTCGACCGGCGCGCGCTCGCCGTCCATGGTCGGGCAGGGGCGGATCGGCGAACTGATCCAGGCCAAGCCGCAGGCCCGCCGTCAGCTGCTGGAAGAAGCGGCCGGCATTTCAGGGCTTCATTCCCGTCGCCATGAGGCGGAGCTCAGGTTGCGCGGCGCCGAGACCAATCTGGAACGGCTGGAGGATGTTACCGCACAGCTTACAAGCCAGATCGAAAGCCTGAAGCGCCAGACCCGGCAGGCAACCCGCTTCAAGGCGCTGTCAGCCGATATCCGCGCGCATGATGCCATTCTTCTGCATCTGCGCTGGGTGGATGCCAAAAACGCCGAAGCCGAGGCGACGAGTGCGCTCAACCAGTTGACCGCAATCGTTGCCGAGCGCGCCAACCAGCAGATGGAAGCGGCCAAGACCCAGGCCGTTGCCGGTCTCAAAATGCCGGAACTGCGCGATGAAGAGGTCAAGGCGGCAGCGCTTCTCCAGCGTTTGCAGATTGCCCGCCGCCAGCTTGAGGACGATGCCGCGCGCATGATGCAGCGTCGCGACGAGCTGTCGCGCCGGCTGTTGCAGCTTGGCGAGGATATCCGCCGCGAAGAGGCAATGATCGCCGACAACAGCGCCATTCTCGAGCGGCTTGCCGCCGAAGAGGCTGAGCTTTCCGAATTGCTGGAGTTTTCCGGCGAGGACATTGCCGCGGCCCGCGAAACCATGGATGAGGCGGCGGCCCGGCTTTCCGAAAGCGAAAACAGCCTGAATGCGCTGACGGCCGAGCGCGCCGAAGCTGCCGCCAACCGCGCCCAGCTTGAGCGCGCGATCGCCGATCTTGCCGACCGGCGGGCGCGGCTGGAAAAGCAGATCCATGACGCTGACAGTGAGCTTGAGGCGATTTCGGCGCGCATGGGTGCACTGCCGGACCCGGCGGAAAAACGCGAGGCGCTGGAAGCTGCCCAGATCGCCGAGGAAGACGCCTACGGCGCGCAGGAAACAGTCGAGGAGAACCTTGCCGAAGCGCGTCGCAACGAGGTGCTGACCCGCCAGCCGGTGGAAACGGCCAAGGCCAGGCTGTCGGAAATCGAGACCGAGGCGCGGACCATTGCAAATATGCTTTCGGCCAGTGCGGCTGCAGGCGACTTTACCCCGTTGGCCGATTTGCTGAGCATCGAGCAGGGTTTCGAGACCGCGCTCGGTGCCGTGCTGGGCGATGATCTGGAAGCGCCGCTGCAGGCCGAAGCGCCGGCGCACTGGCGTGGCAATGGCGCAGGCCTCGGCGACCCGGCGCTGCCTGATGGCTGTCGTGCGATGAGCGAACTGGTCGACGCGCCGCAAGAGGTGATGCGGCGGCTGCAACAGATCGGCCTGGTCGAGGAAGATGCGGGCGAAACATTGATGCATGCCCTGTTGCCGGGGCAGGAACTGGTGACCAAGGAGGGGGCGGTTTTCCGCTGGGACGGTTATGTGAAGGGAGCGGATGCGCCAAGTGCAGCCGCGCTCAGGCTTTCCCAGAAAAACCGGCTGACCGCACTTGAGGATGAACGGCGCGGGGCGGAGGTGATGCTGGAAGACGCGCAGCAGCGCCAGCAGCAGGCCGCAGACCAGGTGCGCACCGCTGAAGCCGCGCTGTCGTCGTCCAGAGAGGCCGTCCGCATGGCCGGTAGGGTGGTGGCTGACGCGCGTTCCGCCCTTGCCGAGGCTGAGCGCGCCTCGGGCGAACTGGTGCGCCGCCGCGATGTTGTTACCGAAACCCGCAGTCAGCTTGCCGCCCAGCTTGAGGATATTGCCCTGCGCAGCGAGGAAACCGCGGCGCAGCTTGCCGAAGCACCGGATTTTTCCGTGCTGGAACAACGCCTTGCCACGCAGGGCGCCGAGGTTGCCCGGCTGCGCGGCGAACTGGCGGAAGCGCGCGCGCGCCATGATGGGCTGATGCGTGAAAACGATGCCCGCAAGCGCCGGATCGTGGCGATCGGTCAGGAGCGGACAAGCTGGCAGAACCGCGAAAAGGGCGCACAGGCGCAGATTGCGACGCTGAAAGGCCGCGAGGAAGATGCGCGCGATGAACTGGAAGGCCTTGAGGAAGCGCCGGAGGAACTGGAAGACAAGCGCCGCCAGCTAACCCGTGAGCTCGAAGCTGCCGAAAACACGCGCAAGGACGCCGCCGACCGGCTGGTCGAAGCGGAAGAAGCCCAGCGCGAGGCCGATCGCCATGCCGCCAAGGCGCTTTCCGATCTGGCCGAAGCGCGCGAAAAACGGGGCCGGGCGGAAGAACGTCTGGTCTCGGCGCGGGAACGGCGCGAGGCGGCCGAAACGCGTATCGGCGAGGTTCTGGACGTTGCCCCGCATGAGGCCTTCCGCCTGACCGGTCTTGCACCCGACGAAGACCTGCCGGACCCGCTGACGGTGGAGCGCGCGCTGGAAAGGCTGAAGGTCGAGCGCGAGCGTCTCGGCGCGGTCAATCTGCGCGCGGAGGAAGAACACGCAGAACTGTCCGGAAAGCTTGAGGAACTGGTGCGCGAGCGTGACGATATTCTGGACGCCATCCGCAAGCTGCGCGGCGCCATTCAAAACCTCAACCGAGAGGGCCGCGAGCGTCTGCTGGCCGCCTTCGATGAGGTCAACGATCAGTTCCAGCGCCTGTTTGTCCATCTTTTCGGCGGCGGCATGGCCGAACTCCAGCTGATCGAATCGGACGACCCGTTGGAGGCCGGTCTCGAAATCCTCGCTCGCCCGCCCGGCAAGAAGCCGCAGACGATGACGCTGTTGTCCGGCGGCGAGCAGGCGTTGACGGCCATGGCGCTGATCTTCGCCGTATTCCTCACCAATCCGGCGCCGATCTGCGTGCTCGACGAGGTGGACGCTCCGCTCGACGACCACAATGTCGAGCGCTACTGCAATCTGCTGGAAGAGATGGCGACCACAACCGATACCCGTTTTATCGTGATTACCCATAACCCGATCACCATGGCGCGCATGGACCGGCTTTTCGGCGTGACCATGGCGGAGCAGGGGGTGTCGCAGCTTGTGTCGGTGGACCTGAGAACGGCGGAAAAACTGGTGGAAGAAGCCTGATGGCAGCCGGTTTGGCAGCGTCCATCGGGATTTTTCTCTTTTGTCCAATTCTCATTTCGGCTCCGATGCTCTAACGTCCCGGAAAACAACAGTGAAAGCGGGCGGCGCATTGGCCCGTCCGGCAACCGGGCAGATGAATGGCGAACTGGGTTTACGGTTTCGGTTTCAGTGAGGCGGACGAACACGAGATTGACCGGGATCGGCTGGGCGGCAAAGGCGCCAGCCTTGCCGAAATGTCGCGCATGGGACTTCCCGTGCCGCCCGGGCTGACGGTGGTTTCCGATGTCTGTCTGTATTTTTATGAACACGGCAAATCCTTTCCCGAAGGACTGAAGGACGCGGTCGCCGAAGGGCTGAAACAGGTCGAGCAGGCGACCGGCAAGCTGTTTGGTCGTGGCGAACATCCGCTGCTTTTGTCGGTGCGTTCGGGCGCGCGCGTTTCGATGCCGGGGATGATGGATACGATCCTCAATCTCGGCCTCAATGATGAAACGGTTCAGCTTCTGGCCGATGACACCGGCGATCCGCGCTTTGCCTGGGACAGTTACCGGCGCTTTATCCAGATGTATTCCGATGTGGCGCTGGGGCTCGACCAGGAATTTTTCGAGGAAGTGCTGGAGGAAAGGCTTTCCGAACTTGGCCACGCCTATGAAACCCAGCTGACGGCCGGTCAGTTGGAAGACATTGTCGCAAGCTACAAGGAACTGCTTGAAGACGAACTGGGCGAGGCATTTCCGCAGGACCCCTATGAACAGCTCTGGGGGGCGATTTCGGCGGTTTTCTCAAGCTGGACCAGTGCACGGGCCACGACCTATCGCGCATTGCACAACATCCCTTTCGAATGGGGCACGGCGGTCAATATTCAGGCCATGGTGTTCGGCAATCTCGGCAATGATTCGGCCACCGGCGTTGCCTTCACCCGCAATCCTTCGACCGGCGAAAAGGCGCTTTACGGCGAGTTTCTGGTCAATGCCCAGGGCGAGGACGTGGTTGCCGGTATCCGCACGCCGCAAAGCGTGACTGAGCCCGGGCGCATTGCCGCAGGCGGCGAAAAACCGTCGCTGGAAAAGCTGATGCCGGAGGCCTTTCAGGAGCTTGAAACCGTTTCGGCCCGGCTTGAGCGCCGCTATGGCGACATGCAGGACATGGAATTCACCATCGAGCGCGGCAAGCTGTTCATGCTGCAGACGCGCGCCGGCAAACGCGCGGCCGGAGCGGCGATGAAGATCGCCATGGATATGGCCGATGAAGGGCTGATCACGCGTGAGGAAGCGATTGTCCGCGTCGATCCGGCAACGCTCGACCAGATGCTGCATCCGACGATCAAGCCGGGCTACAAGGGCACGCAGATCGGTTCAGGCCTTCCCGCTTCGCCCGGTGCTGTTACCGGCGAGATCGTGTTTACGGCCGAGGACGCAATCTCCGCCCATGCAGAAGGCCGCAAGGTCATTCTTGTGCGCACCGAGACCAGCCCGGAAGATATCCACGGCATGACGGCGGCCGTCGGCGTTTTGACCACGCGCGGCGGCATGACCAGCCACGCTGCCGTGGTGGCGCGCGGCATGGGGGTGCCCTGCGTCACCGGCGCCGGGAACATGCGGGTCGACCGGTTTGCCAACATCCTCCACGGACTTGGCGGGGCCATGTTGCACCCGGGCGATACGGTAACCATTGACGGGGCCACGGGCCGGGTGATGAAAGGTGCCGCACCGACGCAGAAGCCGGCGCTTTCCGGTGATTTCCAGCGGCTGATGGGATGGGCCGATAATGTTCGGCGCATGAAGGTCAGGACCAATGCCGATACGCCGGCAGATGCCCATGCCGCACGCGATTTCGGCGCGGAGGGTATCGGGCTTTGCCGCACCGAGCACATGTTCTTCGATGGCGAGCGCATTCACATGATGCGCCGGATGATCCTGGCGGAAACGGAAGGCGGCCGCCGGCAGGCGCTGGACCAGCTCTTGCCGATGCAGCGTGCCGATTTCGAGGCGCTGTTTGCGATCATGCATGGCCTGCCGGTGACGATCCGCCTGTTGGATCCGCCGCTTCACGAATTCCTGCCGAAAACGGCTGGCGAGGTCGAGGATATCGCCGAAGCGCTGGGCATGGAAACGGACGCGCTGCGTCACCGGCTTGATGCGCTGCACGAATTCAACCCCATGCTTGGGCATCGCGGTTGCCGGCTGGCGATTTCCTATCCCGAAATTGCCGAAATGCAGGCGCGTGCGATCTTCGAGGCGGCCATTGCCGCCGCGCGGGAAACCGGCGAGCCGGTGGTGCCGGAAATCATGGTTCCGCTGGTCAGCCTGCGGGCCGAACTTGACTATGTGAAGGCCCGGATCGATGAGGTTGCCCATGCGGTGATGGCCGAAAGCGGTATGGAGATTTCCTATCTCGTCGGCACCATGGTCGAGCTGCCGCGTGCGGCGTTGCGCGCCCACGAGATTGCGGAAACGGCGGCCTTCTTTTCGCTTGGCACCAACGATCTGACGCAAACGACCTTCGGGCTTTCGCGCGATGACGCGCCGGGCTTTCTCGGAACCTATCAGAAGAAGGGCATCATCGAGCGGGACCCGTTTGTGTCACTCGATTTCGATGGCGTGGGCGAACTGATGCAGCTTGCAAGCGAGCGCGGACGGCAGACCCGGCCGGATCTGCAGGTCGGCATTTGCGGCGAGCATGGCGGCGATCCGGTTTCAATCCGTTTCTGCGAGGGGCTGTCGCTCGATTATGTCTCCTGCTCGCCGTTCAGGGTGCCGACTGCCCGGCTTGCCGCAGCACAGGCGACCATTCGCAAGGCCGAAGAGCAGCACGACGGTCAGCCCGCAAGCCGGTAACGGCCACCGGCAAGCGGCGGGCCGTCGGTCTCGACAGCGCCGCGTTCCACGAGTGCTTCCAGATGGGCGAGTATGGAAAGTGCTGCCGCTCCGTGAAGATTCGGACTGGTGGTGCGGTAGACCACCTTCACCATCTCGGCAATCGTTTCGTCGCCGGCATTGAGCCGCTCGACAATGGCGCGTTCGCGCATCCGCCGGTGCGAGCGAATGCCGCGTACGAAGCCATGGGCCGACTTCACCGGGGCGCCATGGCCCGGCAGATAGATGGTTTCCGGCCGGGCGAGCAGCTTTTCAAGCGAAGCCATGTAATCGCCCATCGAACCGTCCGGCGGCGCGACAATGGTGGTCGACCAGCCCATGACGTGATCGCCGGAAAACAGAAACGGCGTGCCCTCCAGCGCAAAGGCGAGGTGATTGGCCGTGTGACCGGGCGTGTGAACCGCCTGAAGCACAAAGCCGTCGGCCACCAGCCGTTCGCCGTCGCCGATCTTCCGGTCCGGCACCAGGTCGGTGTCCGAACTCTCGGCAAAGGGGTTGGTTTCGCCGTCGTGAAGCGGCCGGGCCGCACAATGCGGGCCGAAGGCAACAACGGGAGCGCCGGTTTCCGTCCGCAGACGATGGGCCATCGGCGTATGGTCGAGATGGGTGTGGGTCAGTACGATGTGATCCACACGCCGCCCGGCAATCGCCTTCAACCAGATGTCGAGATGGCCTTCGACATCGGGGCCCGGATCGATGATGGTCAATGTCTTGTTGCCGATGAGATAGCCGTTTGTGCCATGTGCGGTGAAGGGGGAGGGGTTTTGCGCGGTGAGCCGCGCGACACCGTCGGCAATGTTGACGGCGCGGCCATAGGCCGGGTCGAAGTCACGCTCGATATCGGTATCTGTCATCATCGTCTCCTTGCTGGCAATCGCGCGCCGTGGCCAACACCTATCTGATATCGAGCGGGCAAATAGCAAGGTGCGTGCGATGCGTCTTCGCTGGGCAACCGCACAAAAAACTCAATCACCGGTCTGATTTAGACGTTGTGACCCGCGGAGAGCTTTGCTATGAGGCATGTCGTTCCATCGGTCGCACGACCGGGCGAACATGCTGGGGTGTAGCCAAGCGGTAAGGCACCGGTTTTTGGTATCGGCATGCGCTGGTTCGAATCCAGCCACCCCAGCCATATCGATCTTCCAGTCTAAAACAGCTGTTATCGTCCCGGTGGTGCTGACCTGTTAATGGGGAATTCTGGAGAGCAGTTCATCGCAGATGATATGCGATGGAATGGGGGGAGGTCTTTGCCGAACGGTTTTTGAGGATGGGCTGGATTTTTTTGCACCCGCGGATGTCGGAATCCAGCTTTTCTATAATGTCCTCGGACCAGTGGCGCGCGCGTAAAATCTGCGCAAAATTTCCTATTACATATGGACTGACTTCCTGCAGGGTCCGGGCAGCACGTTCGGGCTCTTTGATGTTGCAAAGCATTGCTGCTCCGATCAGAGAGGAGAGACCCGTCACTGTCGGGCCGGATTTCTCGAGAAACGAAAGTCCTTCGGCATAACGCCCGCTTTGATAAGAAGCCAGTACCAGTCCGGAAAACTCATAGCCGACATTCAATCCCAACTCGTCGATCGCGTTCTTGATCAGCTCTGTTGGTCTTTCTATTTTTCCGAGCCTTATCAGCCTGCTTGCGATATTGAGTTGCAGGTACGTGTCTTCGGGACGGTTCTTCAGAAGATGTTCGGAAAGGGAGACAAACTCGTCAATCCGGTTACGGGCAAAAAGAAAATAAACGCGTGAAACATCGACATCATATGTGTTCGGAGCCAGATAGACTGCTTTGTAGATTGCCTCCTCGGAGGCGTCCAGAAGCTCCTGGATCTGATGCCCGTGAAGTCCGAGAGCTTCGCTCTTGATTGCATAATATGCTCCCAGTACGGCCCATGCCGTGGCATCCCTGGGATTGCTGGTGACCAGCTCTTTAAGGCACCGCTATCAACTGATAGCCGGGGTCTTCATCATAGATCCAGTAGAGGGTTCTGGACCGCAAAAGGCATGATGAACGCGTCTTCTGCGCTCCGGCAATCCCTGAGAGTTGTCGGGTCAGGACGCCATTTTCACCCAATATCTGAAACGCGAGCGTGCGGGTGGCCGAGTCTATCTGGCGTCCGGTTGGTGTGCTCGACGGAAAATTATAACCGGAAGCTGCGATCAACGCCCCCGTCAGGTGATCGTAAAGACGCCACATCAGTTTTGGGGGAGCGTCGTCACCGGGAACAATCATACCTTGCAGCGTAACCGTCGCCGGCCCGCGAGGGGCGGCTATATCCGACGTGACGAGCGTAACAATGTCGTTTCGCGCCAATGCCGGCGCCAGTCGGGCGTCAACGGCCGCAGCCAGCCGTTTGTAGCGATCGTCGCGTATATCGGTTTTTTCAACGATCATGATAATGTTCGTTGCAGTCTCGGGCCCTTGGTGCGCCATGACAAAAGCGCTGGCGCCGAACGCCGTTCCCAAAAGCAGAACAGCCAACGCCAAGTAATAGCCGGTTTGCCGCCAGTTCCTGCGCACAGCAAAGGCTGTGATACTGTCGGCAGGTGAAACGTCAGCGGGGGATTCGCTTTCCAATGCGACAGCGGGCGCGACCGACGGTTCGTCGCAGACGGAGAACTCCGGCACATAGCATCCTTTGGGAACCGCGATGACGACAGTGTCGTCGCTCCCCTCATTGTCATAGTAGGCCGCCAGCGCTGCGCGTAGTCTGCGCGCGGTATTTCTCACGATGGCATCGCCGGCTGCATCGAAATCGGACGGCCGGTTAAAGACCTCGATACCGATTGAATACGACTTTATACGGTCGGCTCGCCCATCGAGTACTTCATCAACGATATACTTCAAAAATTTCTTCAATATCGGTGAATTCGCGAAATACCGGGATTTCTGTATTTTTGAAACAGAATCATTGATCGCCTTGCGGCAGAGTTGGGGATTGCTTTCGATCATAAGTAGACCCGAACAGAAATGCGTGGAAGCGATATCGCCGAAAACGCGCGAAACAGGGCACTGAAAGCAGACACATCATCCGAACCGGAGATATAGACATAACAGGTTCGGGGCTTCGGCCGCCGTTTCCACATCTTGTAATGTCAGCAGAATAGAACCAACACATGATGGAAACCGTCTGTCGACACTGTGTACTGTGCCTACCATCTGAAGATGAAATTTACAAGTAAGCGCGATTTAATTGTAACTTTGAAAAAAGAGAAGTGAACCTCTTTTGTTATTGAAAAATATATATTTTTATTGAAAGCGAACTTCGCCTTTTTAAGCTTTTGAGACGGTTTTGTTACCGTATCATTAAACCTGATATGTGGCCTGTTCGGGCGGGTTTTGAAAATGATTTTACGTCGGTTGGCGCTTTCTTTGATGCTGCGCATATCTTCCGGGACGGTTATCGAAGCGCGGATGCTGAAAGGGTGTGTTTTTCCTTTTATGCAACCGGAATGGCGTGGGTGAGCTTCACCGATGAGTCAATGAGGTGCGGACGCAGGATGGTGGCGTGGTTGTCAAGAACACAAGTAGCGCTGTCGAAACGCGTCGCAGAACGGTATTGGCCATGGAAGATTAGATTAGCCAATACCCGTAGTTTAGTTAATGTTTATATTCAATTTATTTAATATTGAGTGTATTTTTACGCGCTCGTCCCGCGCTGTGAAATAACTGGTTTATCAGCCGGATATCTCTGCAGAAGAGCCGAATGTTACCGTATCAAACGTTGTGACACTCCTGGTTGCGTCCGCGAATCACCTACAGCTTGTTGTGCAAGGCGCCACTTTCCGAGGGGAGGTGTTTTGCGGCTCCGGCCTCTGTTTATGAGGTTGAGGGGGAGGCGATCCGACAACGTCGTTTTGTTGCGGGTCAGACATTTTCATGGGTGAGGTCGGTTCAGGTCTTTCTGGTTGGTAAGGCATTCCTTCCTTTTCTCATGATGGGTTTGCGCTCCGCTTCTCCCTTCGCGTTCCAATCCAGTTCCAGTGACAGCGTTAATTGAAATTCGAGAATAACGGACGGGGTGTTCGGTGAGACAGATTCTACGCATGGTTGGCGGACCCGTTAATGCACTCACGGCATTGACGACTAAAGGTAGACTGAGGCTTTCGGATCCCGTTCGCGCACCGTCGGCGGTCGCGCGGGGGACGGGGAATACTTGCCGTGCAACCGCGTTGGCTTTGCTGACGGTGCTTGGCATTGGGGCGTGGGCCGGAGAGGCTGCCGCCGATCCCTTTCCCGGATGCACGTCGGAAATGTATCTGTCTCAGGGGAACCCCAATACAACGCTTTATCGCGTCGATACCTCGACAAATCCGTTTACCTATCCGCCGATCGGAGTGACCAATGACACTTACAATGCCATGGGTTTCAATCCGGTTGATAACTATCTCTATGCGATTCATTACAATATCAGTGAACAGCGTTTTCACCTGTGGCGTATCGGGGATGACGGCCAGGCAACTAATCTGGGCCAGGTGCAAGGCGCCGGCATCAATACCCACGGAGCCGGCATCGCTTCAGGTGAAATCGGGCCTGATGGCTCCTTTTATGTCAAGTTCAACGGGGTTTCGACCGGCGCTGCGGGATTTCTCTACAAGATTGACGTTACCAACCCTGCGGCGACCACCAGTGTCCAGCTTTCACAGACCATAAGCACCGCCGACCTCGCCTGGCACGAAGGCCTTCTCTATGGGCACAGCATGGATGACGGGCATCTGTATACCCTCAACCCGAATTCCGGCCAGGTTACCGATGTTGGTGACTCGGGCATCATAAACTCGTTCGGAGCAATGATCGGGGCGTCCAACGGCGTCTTCGGTGCTTTGAACACCGGAGGCTTCTATCAGTTCGACCTGGATACCGGCGAGGCAACGCTTTTGTCGGATTCTCCCGCATCAAGTAACAATGATGGCGCGAAATGTGCGACGACTCCACTGCAGTTCGGCGCAGATCTGGCTGTCACAAAGACCGACGACAATGAATTCTACAAGGCCGGAAAGGATGTCACCTACACGATCGTGGTGACGAATAACGGTCCGTTCGGCACGCAGAATGCCGGCGTTCTCGACGAACTGCCTGACGGCATCACCGAAGCGAGCTGGACCTGCGGCAACGCAACCGGCGGCGCTGTCTGCGGAGCGTCGAGCGGGACAGGCTCGCTTGATGATCCGGGAGATTTCCCCGCCGGCGCGTCTCTGACCTACACGTTGACGCTGAGCGTTCCCGAGGACTTTTCCGGGAACCTCGAGAATGTCGCAACGGTCACGGTTCCCGAAACCAATACTGAAACGGACATAAGCAACAACAGCGCGACGGATGTAGACCAGCAGGCACTGCCTGAAATAGCGCTCGACAAGACCGGGGCGCTGGACGATGCCAATGGCAATGGCTTTGCCGATGCCGGTGAGACCATCGCCTACAGCTTCCTCGTGGAAAACACCGGCAATGTGACGCTCACCGATGTCACGGTGGATGACCCACGGCTTGCCGATGCGGGTGTTTCCCTCGATCAGGTCCCGCAGACGCTTGCGCCTGGCGACAGCTTCACCTTCACGGCGACCTATACGGTGACCCAGGCGGATGTCGATGCGGGCGTCGTCGACAATACCGCAACTTCAGTGGGAACAGACCCTTTCGATGATCTGATCGAGAGCGATCCCGATACCGTGACCTTTCCCACGGATACAGCATCCTCGGTAACGCTCGACAAGGATGCGGCGCTGGACGATGCCAATGGCAACGGTTTTGCCGATGCCGGCGAGACGATTGCCTACAGCTTCGTGGTCGAGAACACCGGTGCGCTGACGCTCACCGATGTGACGGTCGACGATGCGATGCTGGCGGCCGCCGGTGTTGCCCTCGACCAGGGCCCGCAGACGCTTGCCCCCGGTGACAGCTTTACCTTCACGGCGAGCTATACGGTGACCCAGGCGGATGTGGATGCCGGTTCTGTGGACAACAGCGCGACGGCGACGGGTGTCGATCCCGACGATACGGCGGTGGAAAGCGATCCGGATACGGCCACGGTTCCCGCCGATACGACGGCGGCGATGACGGTCGACAAGACCGGGGCGCTTGACGATGCCAATGGCAATGGCTTTGCCGATGCCGGCGAGACCATCGTCTACAGCTTCCTCGTGGAAAACACCGGTTCGGTGACGCTCACCGATGTGACGGTCGACGATCCGAAGCTTGCCGCGGCCGGCGTTGCGATCGACCAGCCGCCGCAGACGCTGGCGCCCGGCGACAGCTTCACCTTCACGGCGACCTATACGGTCACCCAGGCGGATGTGGATGCCGGTTCGGTGGAGAACTCGGCAACCACGACGGCGACAACGCCGGATGACGATCCGATCGAGAGCGATCCGGATACGGAGGTCACCGACTTGCCGGCCTCCGGCAAGCTGGAAATCGCGAAGTCCGGTCTGTTCAACGACGATAATGGCAACGGTTACAGCAATGTCGGGGAAACGATCACCTATACGGTGACCGTTGAAAACACCGGCAATGTGACCCTCACCGATGTGGTGCCGCAAGACGGCGGTCCGACGTTCGACAGCCAGCCCGGTGAGGGGACTTTCAGTGCATTCGACCCGGCTTCGGCCCGGCTCGCACCCGGCGAAAGCCAGAGCTTTATCGCGACCTATACGCTGGCGGAGGTCGATATCGAGCGTGCCGGCGGGATCAGCGATGCTGTCTCCAACGTCGCGCGCGCCACGGGCGTCATGCCTGACGGGTCGCTGACGCCGGAGCAGGAGGCCACATCCATTGTCGCTCTGCCTGCCGCTACGCCACAGAAGGTGGTTGTGACCAAGCAGGCGCTGGTCAAGGAAGTGCGGCGAGGCGGGAAAGCGCCCTATTTCATCACCGTGACGAATACGCAGGAACGCGCCGTCACGGGGATTACGGTTACCGACAGGATACCGTCTGGCTTCCGTTATGTTGAAGGCTCCGCATCCGTCGATGACGAGGCGGTTACCCCTGACATTTCCGGCCGCGACATTCGCTTCAGGGATATTTCCGTCGATCCGGATCAGAAGGTCGTTATCCGGGTAAGCCTGGAGGTCTTGAGCTCCACGGCGCCGGGAAAATACAAGAATGCCGCCTTCGCGACGGATCTGGTGGGGCGGAAGATTTCCGATACGGTCTATGCCGAGGTGGAAATTCCCGTCGAACCGGTTTTCGACTGCGGTGATATCATCGGCAAGGTCTTCGACGACCTGAACCGCGACGGGTATCAGGATGAGGGCGAGCCGGGGCTTCCGGGCGTTCGCGTGGCGACCGTCAACGGCGTGCTTGTCACCACCGATCCCTTCGGACGTTTCCATGTCGCCTGCGCGGCCCTTCCGGACAACCGCATCGGCTCGAACTTCATCATGAAGCTCGATGAGCGGACATTGCCGAGCGGCTACAGCCTCACGACCGAAAACCCCCGGGTTGTCCGTCTGACGGCCGGTAAGATGACCAAGCTCAACTTCGGCGCATCGATTGGTCGGGTTGTCAGCCTTGATCTGACGGACGCGTCCTTCGTCGAGAACGAGATAACGCTGAAGCCGGACTGGCTGGAAGGTCTCGACCAGCTCACGGCGATATTGGCGACGGAGCCCTCCATCCTTGATCTCAACTATTACGGCGACCGGCTCGAAACACTGGCCCGCGAGAGACTGAAGGAGGTTTCCAGACAGGTTCGCCTGCGGTGGAAGGCCGAAAAGGAACCCTATTCGCTCGAAATCACCACGCACATGGAGGCGTCGAAATGAACGGCTCCATAGCGAAAATCGTGAACGAAAAGCGGGGCATAAAGATGCAGTTGGTCTTCCGGAAAAACGTCCTTGCGGCAGGTATATGCGCGGCGGCAATTTCAGCGAACATGTCCCTGGCGCTGGCTGACGATCCTGTCCAGTTTGCCATTTCCGTGGACGGGGAGCCGGTGGTCATCGACAACAAGCCGGTGGCGCAGGTCAAGCCGGAAAAGGTCAGGCAGGTGGAAAACAGGGCGCAACATCGCGCCCGCCGGACGGATGTCGATCTCAACGATGTCGACATTCAGGTGAAGTTCGATGGGCTCGATACGCGGCCGGTCCTGAATGTTGCGACAGACGATATCGAAGAGTCGTTCAAGACTGGCGACAGGATCCGTTTCTTCACCGCCAGCAACTATCCCGCCTATATCGACCGCGCCGAGATCCGTGTTTTCGGCGAGGACGACAATCTGACGCCGGAAAGCGTGCCGCTCGCCGTTGTTCCAGCAAAGCTGAATGGTGAAACCGAATGGGACGTGCCGCCGGTCCACGATGGCGATGATGCGCTGATCTACGTTCTGCGCGTTTATGGCAAGAACGGTCTTTATGACGAGACCCGCTCCCGCGTGATCTGGCTGGAAACGCCGGAGCGCCTGCAGGACATGGTCGATGATGACGGCGATCTCGCGACCGACATAGCCGTCGACGAGGCGCTGAGCGCCACGACCATCGGCGTCGACAATGTCCAGGGCGCGCTGGATATGTCGGAGGATTACGCCCTGCGCCGCAACATCCCGGTCGTCGGCGGTACGGTCACGGTTTACGGCCGGAACGTACCGGGTGACTATCAGGTCCGTACGCTCGGTGACGATGTCGAGGTCGATGACGACGGCAGTTTCGTCATTCAGCGCATCATTCCCAATGGCGAGCATTCTGTGGATGTCAGCGTCGATAAACCGAATGGCGAAACAGCCGTCGAGTTTTCGCGCGATATCGATATCCCCGACAGCGAGTGGTTCTACATGGGACTTGCCGATCTGACGATCGGTCAGCGCACGGGCTCTCACAATATCGAGGAGGTGCGCGACGAAGAATATGACGAGGTCTATACCAATGGCCGTGTCGCGTTCTATCTCAAAGGCAAGATCAAGGGCGAGTATATTCTGACCGCGGCGCTCGATACGGAGGAAGACGACCTTGCCGACCTGTTTCCCGGCTTGGATGAGCGCAATGCCCGTCAGTTGCTCAAGGAACTGAATGCCGACGATTACTACCCGGTTTACGGCGATGATTCCGCGGCGATCGACGATGCGCCGACGAGCGGAAAATTCTATGTTCGCCTGCAGCACCACGACAGCCACATCATGTGGGGCGATTACCGGGTCAGGATAGACGGAACCGAGCTGCAGAACACGAACCGCGCGCTTTACGGCGCTCAGGCGGTTTACCAGCCGGACAAGGCGACATCTTTCGGCGCCCCGCAAACGCAGTTGCAGGCTTATGGTGCAGCACCCGACACGTTGTCTGCCGTTGACCAGTTCCTGGGAACCGGCGGTTCGGTCTACTTCCTCAACCATTCCGACCTGACCGCCGATACCGAAACGCTGACAATCGAGGTGCGTAACCCGGATACCGGCGTTGTCGTCAGTTCCTCCACGCTGGCCTACGGCGAAGACTACACGATCGACTATATCCAGGGCGTGATCATTCTGACGGATCCGCTGGCTTCGAAGACCGGAACCACATCCGCCGTTCGGTTTGGCGCCATCGGCGGCAACGACGTCTATCTTGTTGCTGAATACGACTATACGCCGGTAATCGAAGATGTTGACGGCACTGTCTACGGGGGGCGCGCCGAACAGTGGTTCGGCGATCATCTGCGCATCGGCGTGACCGGATCGTCGGATGGTACCGGCGAGGACACCAAAGATGCCTATGGTGCCGATGTCCGGCTGCGGTATTCCGACAGCACGTTTCTCGATGCCGAAATCGCGAAAACGCATGGGGCCGCGTCGGGGCAGTCGATCTCCATGGATGGCGGCCTGACCCATACCGACCTCAACACCAATGACATCGGGAAGTCCGCCCTGGGATGGCGTCTGGCGGGCCAGGTCGATCTGGCGGACATCAACGAAAATGCCGAAGGGTTGATACAGGCCTATTTCGAGGACAAGCAGGCCGGGTTCAACTCTCTGACGGAGGATCTGAATGCGCCCCAGATGCAGTGGGGCATCAGTGCCAACGCGGAACTCAGCGATACGCTTTCGCTGGCGTTGTCCTACGACTATTTCGACAGTGAAAGCTACTACAACGAGGACTCTCACTCCTATGTTGTCGGCAGCAGCAAACAACAGGGCGATCTGAGCCTGACCCGGCAGATCGACGAGCGCTGGGCGCTTTCCGGCGGGCTTGGATATACGCTCCAGCGGCGGCCTTCCGAAACGACGGTCGCCACATATGGCGATGATGGCGAGCGGCTGGATCTGGGGATACGGGCAGAATATACGCTCGATGACGAGGAAAGCACGGTCTACGTGTTCGGGCAGACCACCGTCTTCGACAAGGGCAATATCGAACGGGGCGATCGCGGCGGTATCGGAACCAGCTACCAGATCACCGAAAGGCTCGGTCTCGACGGCGAGGTCTCCTACGGCACGACGGGCTGGGGCGGCATGGCCGGTGTCTCCTACAAGCCCAACGATACCGACCGTTACTACGTCAACTACGTGCTTGATCCCGACCGGGCCTATGACTGGAACCAGACCTATGATCTTTATGGTCAGGATCTCAGAACGGTCGTTGTCGGGGCGGAGCAGCGGATGAACGACATGTGGTCCGTCTACGCCGAAAACAATTACGATCTCTATGGCGAACGGAACACGATGTCGCGCACCTATTGCGTGAAATTCGAACCCGATGCCATCTGGACCGTTGATGCGGCCTATGAGGGCGGTATGGTCGATGACGATACGATCGATCCGATCACGGGGCTGAAAAACACCGATTTCGACCGCGATTCATTCTCGCTGGCGTTCAATTATGACGATGACGAGGAAAACGGGATTGTCGCCCGGTTGCGCGGTGAGGCGCGTTTCGAGGATTCCGAAGACGGCACTGACGATATCGACAGCTACCTGATTTAGGGCTTCTACAACTACCGCGCCAATGACAACTGGCGGCTTCTGACCAGTATCGACACGGTTTTCGAGGATGCCGGGCCGAAAGCGACACTGGCTGTCAACGACTATGTCGACGCCGTGGTGGGATGGGCTTACCGTCCGGTGGAAAATGACCGCTTCAATGCGCTGTTCCGCTATAATTTCCTCTATGACGTGCCGAATGTCGCGGCCTATAACTATTCCGACAGGGACGAGCCCGGTCAGCGGACCCACATCCTTTCTGCCGACTTTGCCTACGACCTTACCAAGGAGCTGACGATCGGCGCAAAATACGGTTTTCGCCTGAGCGAGGTCAAACAGCAGATCGATGATCCTGAACGGGGCACATATTATACCGGTTGGGAAAATGCCAATGCCCATCTGGGAATCATCCGGGCCGATGTTCATGTCATCAAGAAGTGGGACTTCCTTGCCGAAGGTCGGGTGCTTTACACGCCGAGTTCGAAGACGACGGACTTCGGCGCCCTGACAGGCCTTTACCGTCACTTCGGCCAGAACATGAAAGTCGGCCTTGGCTATAATTTCGGCAACTTCAGCGACGACCTGCGCGATCAGACCTATGATGACCGCGGTTGGTTCATCAATATTATCGGCAAGATATGACGGAAGTCGTCCTACCGGCCCGGATTCTTCCTGATCAGGCTGCTACAGCTGTGATGCACATGGAAATTGACGGGCCGGTTTTGCAACCAAGTGCGCGTCGCCTCCCGGTCCTGCATGGGGTCAGTGCTTGAAGCAGTTTTCCCGGTGCCATTGAAGGAAACGTGGATGAGGACGTTGCGCGGCGCGGGTGGGGGCGATGGCCTTTCCTGTTGTGTTGATCAGGGAATGGATGCTGTCCGGGTCGTTTGCCTGTCGTGATACGAGGATATCGAGGTCGTTGGAAAGCGCGATCAGGCCACGGTCGAACATCCAGTGGGCTGTTCCGGAAAGGGCGATGCCGTTGGTGAGGATATCCGGGCCGCTGTGTTCGACCGGGCGGATATGGGCGGCGTCGACCTCGGCGCGGCCGCCGCCATTGATCAGCTTCAGGCCGGTAATCGCGCAGCGCTTGTCATAGGCGGTGATCACCAGCCGCCGGAAAAGCCGGTCACGCACCACCCGCGAGTTAAGTTGTGGAATGCGGATGCGCTGCTCTTCGAAGACGAATAGTTGCTGTCCCTGTTCATGAAAACCGTCATGAACTGGCTTGTCATATCCCGTATCGATGCGCGGAAGTTCCTGCACCGTTTCGTCAAGTCCAAGTGACAGGATGCGATTGAAGTCTTCAGCAGACAGAGGTCGGACGGCCGATTGCGCGCGACCGGAAATCCGGCCGGCCTCATTCAGCAATCCGCGCTCTATCAGCGTGCCGTCGTGGTTGAAGGGCACCGGATTGACAAAATCGAGATAGGTTCCGGGCTCGATCAGAGCGATGAACATGTTCGCGGCAGATGGGTCCTGGATGACCGCCTGCACTTTGGCGACGGCGAAATAGCCGCGTGTTTCGCGCACCTTGCTCGGTTCATAGTACACGATCCAGTCGCCGACACAGGCTTCCACGCGCGTGCGATATTGCGCCGGAAACTGATAGCGCTCGGCCGGACTGTCGTCATAGATCGAATCCGAACGATGAATGAACACGCCGTAGGTCATGAATTACGGATAGCAGGAATGGACGGGAAGGACATCGAAAATATCAGGCATTTGCCTTTTTGACGCAGATCGCCTGTTGCGTTCCGTTCTTGGCTGTGGCCGTCCGTTTCACCAAAGTCTGATCCGGTGGCAGGCAAAATATCTTCCCTCATGCGGCGTTTTCCATCACAATGCGGTCAGCGATCCGCAGAGGAGGCCGGAAAAGCACCGAAGATGTGCGCATCCGGTTGCGTGATACGCTTGTTTGGGAGGAGGTACCCATGGCGTCTTTCTCAAGGCCGGGGGGAACCCGCAGGCATGCCGATGTTGTGCTTTCAACGGCGCTGTCGGCAGACGGCCCGGCGTGCTCGCCCGTTGCCGCTTCATGGTGGCGCTCGCATGTGCAGCACGGGCTCGACCCCGCAAACGCGGCACCCCGCCGCGCCGAAACCATCACCGCCCGCGAATTGTCGGAACGGCGGCAAAGGTTCGATCTGCTGCTTCATGTCGCCGGTTCCCGGCTCGACCGGCTGTTTCGCTGTGTTTCGCAGTCAGCCTGCGGCGTGTTTCTCAGTGACGCGGACGGATATGTTCTGGACGGACGCTGGCGCAGCGGCGATCAGTCGAGTTTCGAGAGCTGGGGGCTGAGACCCGGACGCAACTGGTCGGAAGCAGCCGTCGGCACAAATGGCATCGGCACCTGCCTTGCCGAGGAACGCCCGCTCATCATCCACCAGAGCGAACACTTTCTTGAAAGCAACATTGCCATGAGCTGCATGGATGCACCGATCCATGGCCCCGACGGCCGGCTGATCGGCGCGCTGGATGTTTCATCAGCCCGCAGCGACCAGACCGCGCCCGCCAACCAGATGATCGCCGCGCTTGTGCGTCAGGCCGCCCGGCAGATCGAGGCGGATTGTTTTCGCCATAGCCATTCCGGCCATCGGATTGTGCTGATCGATGGCAGCAAAGGGGACGATGACAGCGAGCCGGCAGATACGCAAACCGCCCTTGTCGCTGTCAACGCAGACGATCTGGTCGTCGGTGCAACACGGGCGGCGCGGCAGGCGCTTGGCCTGACACCGACAGGCGCATTTGCACCGGTTCCCACCGATGATCTTCTGACCGGCGAGGCGCCGAATTCCGGTTTCGTTCCGGCGGAACGTTCGGCCGTGGTGAGGGCGCTTGCCCGGCAGAACGGCAATGTCAGCCGTGCAGCCAGAGATCTCGGCATCGGCAGGGCAACGCTTTATCGCCGCATGAAGCGGCTTGGCCTTGCCCAGCATAGCATAGAGAGCTGATGCGACATCCTGCGGGCGGCTTTGGTGCCAGCTGCCCGCCTTGATGCCGTTCATTGCATCCGTCTTCAAAACACCTTTCAGCCCGCAAACTGTCTCAATCCCGAGACAGTATTGCTCCTCTGCCGGTTTCGTGCCGGTGACAAGGCCCGTCTGCGCGCGCAAATTCAGGGCCTCAATAGAGTTCAGATAATTTCTGGGAGGAGTATCATGAACGAGATGCCGAAAACCGAAGGGCTTTTGAAATCGCCTTTCAAGGACCGCTATGACAACTTCATCGGCGGCAAATTCGTGCCCCCGAAAAACGGGCGCTATTTCACCAATACCACGCCGATCACAGGCGCTGCGATCAACGAAATCGCGCGTTCGGACGCCGATGACGTCAATCTGGCGCTGGATGCGGCGCACGCGGCCAAGGCAAAATGGGGCAGTACCCCGCCGACCGAACGTGCCAACCTGCTGTTGAAGATTGCCGATATCATCGAGGAAAATCTCGAACTGCTGGCAACGGCGGAGACCTGGGACAACGGCAAGCCCATCCGCGAGACCAGAGCGGCCGACATTCCGCTGGCAGCCGACCATTATCGTTATTTCGCTTCCGTTCTGCGTGCGCAGGAAGGCTCGATGAGCGAAATCGATGACGACACCATCGCCTATCACTTCCATGAGCCGCTCGGCGTCGTCGGGCAGATCATTCCGTGGAACTTCCCGATCCTGATGGCATCGTGGAAGCTTGCGCCGGCCCTTGCCGCCGGCAATTGCGTGGTGCTCAAACCGGCCGAACAGACACCGGCCTCGATCATGGTTCTGGCGGAGCTGATTGCCGATGTCCTGCCGGCCGGCGTGCTCAACATCGTCAACGGCTTCGGTCTGGAAGCCGGCAAGCCGCTGGCGCAGAGCCCGCGCATTGCCAAGATCGCCTTTACCGGGGAGACCACGACCGGCCGCCTGATCATGCAATATGCCACGGAAAACCTTATTCCCGTGACGCTGGAACTTGGCGGCAAATCGCCCAACATCTTCTTCAAGGATGTGATGCGCGAGGACGACAATTTCCTCGACAAGGCGATCGAAGGCTTCGTGTTCTTCGCGCTCAATCAGGGCGAAGTCTGCACCTGCCCGAGCCGGGCGCTGATCCATGAAGACATCTATGATGAATTCATGGAACGGGCGATTGCCCGCACCAAGGCCATCATTCAGGGCGATCCCCGCGCAGCCGACACGATGATCGGCGCTCAGGCCTCCAGCGAACAGCAGGAGAAAATCCTGAGCTACTTCGATATCGGCCGGCAGGAAGGCGCGGAAGTGCTTCTCGGCGGCGAAAAGGCCGATCTCGGCGGCGAGCTTTCGAGCGGCTATTACATCAAACCGACCATTCTGAAGGGCCACAACAAGATGCGGGTCTTCCAGGAGGAAATCTTCGGCCCGGTGGTCTCCGTCACCACATTCAAGGACGAAGCCGAAGCGCTGGAGATTGCCAATGATACGCTTTACGGGCTTGGCGCCGGTGTATGGTCGCGCGATGCCAATACCTGCTACCGCTTCGGACGGCATATTCAGGCAGGCCGCGTGTGGGTGAACAACTACCATGCCTATCCGGCGCATGCCGCCTTTGGTGGCTACAAGCAGTCCGGTATCGGCCGAGAAACCCACAAGATGATGCTCGACCATTATCAGCAGACCAAGAACCTGCTGGTCAGCTACAGCACCGACAAGGTTGGCTTCTTCTGAGGCGCGACGCGTCGGGATCATATCCCCCAAGACCCGGCGCCACACGGTGCCGGCGCGGGCGGCAGGCGGGCAGGGACCTGCCTGCCGCCAAATTGTCTGAAAGGAGGCTAACATGCGTGAACACGACATTGCCTGCGCAACGGATGACACCCTGCCCGAAGGGGCGGAGAAGGGATGCCGGGTAACAGCCACCACGGCGGCCCGCGCCCTCATTCACGAAATTCAGGCCGATCACGGCGAGATCATGTTTCATCAGTCCGGCGGTTGCTGCGATGGCTCGTCGCCGATGTGCTATCCGAAGGCGGAATTTCATCTCGGCAGCAGCGATGTACGGCTTGGAAGCGTTGAGGGCGCCGAGGTCTGGATTTCCGGCCCGCAGTTTCAGGCCTGGAAACACACTCAGCTCATTCTCGATGTCGTGCCCGGTCGCGGCGGCATGTTCAGCCTCGACAACGGCCGGGAAAAGCGCTTTCTCACCCGTTCACGGGTTCTGACAGATGAGGAACAGGAAGCGCTTGCGATGCCTTGAGGAAACCCCTTGGCATTCCAATTGCCCAGGCACAGCCAATGTGCCCGGGCATTGCTTTGAACGTCAGCGAGTGACGATTTCCGGACCCATCAGCCAGTACGGCAAGGCCGTGGAAATGAACGGGACATAGGTCACCAGAATAAGGAACAGGAACAGCACCATCACGAAGGGTGCGGCTGCCCTGACGACCTTGACCAGGCTCATGCCCGTTATCCCCGACGTCACAAACAGGTTGAGCCCGATCGGCGGCGTGATCATCCCGATTTCCATGTTGACCACCATGATGATGCCGAGATGGATCGGATCGACGCCGAGTTCCATCGCAATCGGAAACACCACCGGGGCCACGATCAGCAAAAGGCCGGACGGCTCCATGAACTGGCCGCCGATCAGAAGCAGAATGTTGACCGCGATCAGGAAGGTGAACCAGTTGAACCCGGCATCGACCATGACCGAGGTGATCGCCTGCGGAATGCGCTCCGCCGTCAGCACATGGGCAAAGAGCAGTGCGTTGACGATGATGAACATCAGCATCACCGTGGTCTTGGCAGCTCCCACGGTCGTCCGGCGGGTATCCTCATGCGACAGGCAGAACGGTGTCCTGAGAATATTGGCCTTCAGGTTACGGTACCATATCGGCACGCCGGAGATGAGATAGGCCGGAACCTGGTTCACCCGCGCATTCTCGCCGCGCCAGAGCGTGTAGGCAATAACGACGGCGATGGACAAGACAATGCCGGCAATCAGCCGCGCCGTCGGGCTGGCCCAGGCCGCGTCGACGCCGTCCGTGGCGAAGAAGGCGAGGATCAGGAACACGAACAGGAAGGAAATGCCGTAGACCGACGCCAGAAATCCGGTTTTCGAACGTCTTCCGTCGCTTTCCTCAATCCAGCGCATGCCCTTGAGCGGCCCCATGTCGCGGTAGATATAGATCGACACCAGAAAGGCATAGACGGCCGCCACGGCCGCTGCTTCCGTGGGGGTGAAGACGCCGCCATAGATGCCGCCGAGAATGATGACGATAAGAAACAGGCCCCAGCCGGCATCCTTGCCCGCCTCGACGATTTCGAGAAACCCTTTCCACGGTTCGGCGGGCAATTGCTTGATCCGCGCCATCACATAAATGGCGGCCATCAGCATGAAACCGGCAATCGTGCCGGGAATGATACCGGCGAGGAACATGCGCCCGACGGACACATCGGTCGCCGCCGCATAAACCACCATGACGATGGATGGCGGGATGAGAATGCCGAGCGTGCCCGCATTGGCGATGATGCCGGCGGCGAATTCCTTGGTGTAGCCGACCTGACGCATGCCGGCGATGGCAATCGTGCCGATGGCGACAACGGTTGCCGGCGACGAGCCGGAAAGGGCGGCAAACAGCATGCACGACATGACCGACGCCATGGCCAGACCGCCGCGAAAATGCCCGACGGAGGCAATGGCAAAGCGCACCAGCCGGTGCGCGACGCCCCCCGTCGACATGAATGCGGACGCCAGCACGAAGAAGGGAATGGCAAGCAGCGTGTAGTTCTGCGAGGCGGTGAACAGCTGCAACGCCACCGACGACATGGAATCGCGCGAGAAAAACGCGATGAACAGCACCGATGACAGGCCGAGCGAAATGGCAACCGGCGCGCCGGCAAACAGAAGGCCGAAGACCAGCAGAAACAGAATGGCGATTTCCATGGGCCTAGTCCTTCAGCACATCTTTGTTTTCAGCCACCAGCTCTTCGGCTTCATGGCTGGCGATGACGAGTTCACGCTTGCCGGTCCAGATCTGGATGAATGCCTCAAGCGAGCGATAGGCGAGGAGCGCCAGACCGACGGGCAGAATGATGTAGGCGACCCAGCGCTGAACGCGCTCCTGAAGCCCGAACCAGTCTTGCATGAAAAGCGGGTAACGCAGATCATCGAGGCCGATCCCGGCCCTGAAGAAGCGATGCCAGTAGAACACCGCGCCGCCCTTGGCGTTGGCGCCGAAAATCTGCAGCCAGTCGGACGACAGCAGGATGACGGCATAGAGCAGGCCGGTCAGTGCGCCGAACAGGGCAACGACGCGGAAAGCGCGGTGGGGCAGAGTGCGGATCAGGGCATCGACACCCAGGTGCAGGCCGGTCTTCAGGCCATAGCTCATGCCGAACAGGATCATCCATGCAAACAGAATGCGCGTCAGTTCCAGCGCACCGCCCCAGCCGCTGTTGAAGCCGTAGCGCATGACGACCTGCGCAAACGAGATCACGGTGATGGCGGCAAGCAGTATCGCCAGCACGTTTTCTTCCAGCCGGGTCACGAAAGCGCGGTGGCGACGTTCGACCAGGTAAAGCAGAACAAGAATCGCGATCAGGGCAAAATAGGGCCAGTAGGCGGCCATGGCGGGTCCCCTCCCAATACATCCATCAGGCAGTCATGGGCGGCACAGTTGATACCGCGCCGCCCCGGTCCGCCGCTTAGTTGTTGGATTCAACAGCCGCCTGAATGAGGTCGGCGCCGATGTCATTTTCGAACTCGGCCCAGACCGGCTTCATCACATCCACCCAGGCCTGGCGCTCTTCGGGAGAAAGTTCCCGCACTTCGCTGCCGGCGTCGATGATGTTGGCGCGATTGGCCTGTTCCTTGGCTGCCACGGAGGCATTGGCCTCGGCCGTTACCTCCTCGACAATCGTGAGGAAACGGTCCCGGAAATCCGGGTCGAGGCCATCGAGCCAGTCGGTGGAGGTCACCAGCAGGTAGGCAAGAAGCTGATGGTTGGTCTCGGTAATGCCGTCCTGAACCTCGAAGAACTTCTGGGTATAGATATTCGACCAGGTGTTTTCCTGCCCGTCGACAACGCCGGTCTGCAGCGCGCCATAGACTTCCTTGAAGGCAAGCTTCTGGGCGGAGGCATCAAGCGCGTTGATCATGGCGACCGCCACATCCGAGGTCTGTACCCGGAATTTCAGGCCGGCCGCGTCCGTTGGCAGGATCAGCGGCTTGTTGGCGGAAAACTGTTTCAGGCCCGAAGACCAGTAGCCAAGGCCCATATAGCCCTTGTCTTCCATCGCCGTCAGCATGCCCTTGCCGGCGTCGCTGGTGGTGAAGCGTTCCACCGCATCGAGACTCGAGAACAGGAACGGCAGGTCATAAAGCCGGTATTTCAGCGTATAGGCCTCGAACTTGGCCAGCGAGGGGGCTGCCAGCTGAACATCGCCGAGCAACAGCGCCTCAAGCACCTTGTCGTCGTCAAACAGCGTCGAGTTCGGGAAAACCTCCATGCAGGCTTCGCCATCGAGCTCCTCGTTGACGCGGTCGGCCAGCATGCGCGCGGCATCCCCCTTGGGATGGCCCTGATCGGCGACCACATGGCTGAACTTGATGACCATCTCGTCATCGCTGCAGGCATCATCAGCAGCGGAAACGGCGGAAGCCGCGGCGAAAAGCGCAGCGGCGGAAACAGCTGCAGTCAGAAATGTCTTCATGGTTTACGTCCTCCCGTTAAAACCAGGTCGTGTTGAACTGGGGTCTGGCCCCGGCAGGCCGCTGTCGATTGAGCGAACCGCGGCGCCACCCTCGTCATCAAGGCAGCGACATCTACAAATGTCGGGATATGTTCATCTGAAGCCCTCCCGCGACGTCACCTCTCCGCCGCTGCCTGATATTTTATCTGCAAGCCGCGTGCCAGTTTTTGAGAAACATCAATAAAGACGTCAAAACAAAGACTTATCAATTTTCAAATTTTGGCCGGAAAAGCTTTGGGGCATCAATGTGTCAGCGGTGACACGTCGTCTTGCGCTGCAATGGGTAGGGAATGACACATTGCGATGATCACTCGGCATCGTCGACATAATCGATCCTGAGCCGTTTCATCTTGTCGTAGAGCCCTTTCCGCGAAATCTGCAAGGCTTCATAGGTAGGCTTCAAGGCTCCGTCATTGCGGGCAAGCTCGCCGGCGATCACCTGCCGCTCGAAAGCCTGCATCTGGTCTGCAAGCGGCAGACCGGCGGACGGTGCCAGTGCAGCACCACCTTGCCCGTTGTCCTCAAACCCACGCCAGAGACCGAGCACGAAACGGTCGGCATAATTTCTCAACTCCCGCACATTGCCGGGCCAGTCATGCGCCATCAGATCAGCCTGCAGCATCGGCGAAATCTCCGGTATTTCCCGGCGAAACCGCGCGCGCGCATCACGGGCCAGAAAGAAGAACAGAAGCGGGATATCGTCCCGGCGCTCACGCAGCGACGGGATGTCGAGGGTTACGACATTCAGCCGATAATAAAGATCGGCCCTGAAACGCCCGGCATCGCTTTCGACCTTGAGATCGGATTTGGATGCCGCAACGATGCGGATATTCAGTGCAATCTGTTTGTTCGAGCCGAGCCGCTCGACCGTGCGGGTTTCAATGGCGCGCAGGATCTTGGCCTGAAGATCGAGCGGCATGGATTCGATCTCGTCGAGAAACACTGTGCCGCCATCGGCGTGCTCCAGCTTGCCGATGCGCTGTTTCTGGGCGCCGGTGAACGCGCCGGCTTCATGGCCGAACAGCTCCGCCTCCATCATGTCGGCAGGCAGCGCTGCGCAGTTGATCGCCACGAAATTGCCTGTCGCCCGGTTGCCGGTGTCATGCAGCGCGCGGGCGACGACCTCCTTGCCGGTGCCGGTTTCCCCACGCACCAGAACATCGACATCGGTATCGGCCAGCATGGCAATCTGTTCGCGCAGCCGGACAATTCCCTTCGTGCGGCCGACCAGCCGCAGAGACAGGGCGTCGTGGCCGTCAAGTTCCGACCTCAACGTCCGGTTTTCCAGAACGAGCCGCCGCTTTTCCAGCGCCCTGTCGATCACGGTGTAGAGGCGGGAGGCCTGAAACGGCTTTTCGATGAAATCATAGGCACCGGCCCGCATGGCATCGACCGCCATTTGCACATCGCCGTGCCCGGTAATCAGGATCACCGGAAAGGTCGGGTCTATAGCCAGCGCGGCCTTCAGCAGCGCCATGCCATCCATTTCGGGCATGCGGATATCGGAGACAAGAACGGCATAGGCCTCATGCGTGATCCGCTCCACAGCGCTTGCGGCATTGTCATGCACGGCGACATTGACGCCTTCGAGTTCAAGCCCCTGCGCCAGTGCGTGGCGCAGGTCGTCGTCGTCATCGACAAGATGAACGAGAGGCGTTGCCGTCTGCATTTCCATGATGTGCCCCTATTCCTCCGCAGTTATGGCAGCGCGGATTTCAGCCGCAGTTCGAAAACCGCGCCGCCGTCACCCGGCAGAAGCGTAACGCTGCCGCCAAAATCCTGCATGATGTTGTAGACGATAGATAGTCCGATGCCGTTGCCCTGTCCGGTTCGCGTCGTGAAAAACGGTTCGAACACCTCATTTGCAAGCTCCGGCGCAATTCCCGGCCCGTTGTCGGAAACATGAAGACAGACGGTTTCGCCGGCACTTTTCAGGTCCACCGCTATGCGCCCGTCCGGCCTTCCCGAAAGCGCATCGATGGCATTGCTGAAGAGGTTGACGAACACCTGCGAAAGACGGATGCGGCCGGCATCGACCACCACGCTCTCAAGGGCCGGATCGACATCGATGGCCACGCCGGCCCGGTCGGCTTTCGGCCGGATCAGGATCAGCGCCTCGTGCAGAGCCACCTTCACCGGCACGGGCTCCGTCTTCGTTTCCGGCCTGCGCGAAAAAGCCAGCAGGGTTCCCGAAAGTTCGGATATCCGGGCGACCATGGCCGTGATGCGGTTCAGGTTATCGTCGGCAATCTCGTCTTTCTTGAGCGCCAGCGCCCGTTTGGTGTTGGCGGCATAGGTCTCGATGGCAGCCAGCGGCTGGTTGATCTCATGGCTGAGCGTTGCCGCCATCTGGCCGACGCCGGCCAGCTTTGCCGTCTGGATCAGCTCGCGCTGAACGCGCTTCAGTTCGCGCTCCGCCTCGATCCGCTCGTCGATTTCATGCGACAGGCTTTGGTTTGCAAGGCTGAGTTCTTTCGTCCGGTCGCGCACGGCGCGCTCCAGGCGCAGCGCCAGCGCCCGGTCCCGCCGCCTGAGCATGACACGGCCCTCGATGCGCCCGATCTGGAAAAACACGATCACGGCGACGAGCAGGAAGATCAGCAGCGAAAACCCGATTGCCGCCGATTGCGCGGAAACGACGCGGCTGCGGTCGCCCAGAACGTGAAGCTGCCAGCCCATCAGCGGCAGGTCACGCATCACGTCGATATGTGTCAGCGCATCGGCTGTTTCGGGATTGAATTTGGCGTCGATTTCGGAAACCGGCTTCAAAAGCCAGTCTTGGCGATTGGAGAGGAAGATGATGCCGTCACTGTCGGTTACGAAAATGGGATCGGCCGAAAGTGCCCAGGCGCGCTCGACTGCATCGAAACCGACATAGACAGCAACAACGCCCATCAGCCGGCCATTGCGGCGCACGCCTGCGCCGAAGGCATAAACCCGGTTTTCGCCCTTCAGCAGGGCGACCGTCCGGCCCAGCCGGTTTTCTTTCGCCGCCTTGAGCAGCTCTGCACGGCCTGCGGGTTCGTCACCGAAAATATCGCGTGCGGCGGAAAGCAGTTTCCCGTCGGCAGCAAAGAAAGCCACGTCGCGTGCACCGGAAAGACCGGTAATCTCTTCTGCCAGCGTGCGCGCCCTGTTTTCTATGTAGGCGTCGGATGCAAGGCTTGCGAACAGCAGCGCGATTTCATCCTGCCGGGCGAGAAGGGGCGGAATGAGCCGGTATTTTTCCAGCACTCCGTTTAGAACTTCGGCCTGAACCGCAAGCGTTTCGGCAGCCTGATCCTGCACATATTCGCGGGTGCGGCTGGTTGTCAGCGACCACGCCGCATAAGTGCCGGCAGATGCCAGCACGAGCAGAACCAGCGCTGCGCCTGCGCGCAATCTGACGAAGCGCCGTCTGACGCTCCTTCCGCTAAGCCAGCTATCCATCTCCTCCCCCCGAGAGAAACGTTCTGCCGATGATCCCTGATTCTGTTAAACAGCCAGAGCCGCGAGAAAGCAAACAAACAGGCACGGAAACGCTCATTCGGCTGAAACGTATCGTCGGGAAAGCTGTCTTGCCAATGCGCTTTTTTCGATGAGGGCCTTCGTTTCGGCTTCAAGCTTCGCGTTGCGTTTTCAACGGGCTGCGTGCATGCTCCTGTGATCATTCCTCCAGTAGCGGGCATGCCTCATGACGCAATCCATCGGACCCTTTGTTGAACGTTTCGAACCTCCCATCACGCTCGCAGCGCCGGTTTCCGACCGTCTGGCAGGGTTGACCGTTGCCGTCAAAGACAATTTCGACATCAAGGGCACCGTCACCGGCGGCGGCAATCCCGAATGGGCCGAAGACCAGTCGCCGGCCTATCACAATGCAGCTGCCGTCCAGACCCTTCTCGACAATGGTGCGGCCCTTGTCGGCAAGGTCCATATGGATGAGCTGGCCTATAGTCTGATGGGGATGAATGCCCGTTTCGGCACGCCGGAAAATCCGGCGGCGCCCTCGCGCGTGCCCGGTGGATCGTCTTCGGGCTCGGCCTCTGCCGTTGCATCGGGGCTTGTCGATATCGGTCTGGGTTCGGATACCGGCGGTTCGGTGCGTCTGCCGGCTTCGTTCTGCGGGCTTTTCGGCTGGCGGCCGACCCATGGTCTGGTGTCGGGCGAGGGGCTGCTGCCGCTTGCCGAAAGCTATGACGTGCCGGGGTTTTTGACCCGCGATCTGGAAACGCTCTCGCTGCTCGGTGAAATCTTTGCGGAAGAGCAGACCGCAGATGGCGACGTCCGGCTGGTCTATCCTTCCGATGTCTGGCGGCTGTGCGAGGATGAAGCGGCGGCGGCTTTGAAATCGGCCCTGCCGAAGGGCGACCGCAATGACAGTCCGCTTCTGCCGGGCGGCGACCTGAAGGCGCTCTTGCCGGTCTTTCGCAACCATCAGGGCTATGAGGCCTGGCAGCATTTCGGCGGCTGGATCGAAAAGCGCGCGCCCGAATTCGGTTCCGACGTCGGCAATCGGTTCTCCATCGCCGCGAAGATAACACCGGCCGAATTCGAGGAGGCCCAAGCCAGGCGCGAGGCCTTCCGCACGCATCTGAAACGGGTGCTGCTCCCCGGAACCGTCATGGTCTACCCGACCTCTCCGGGACCCGCGCCGCTGCTGACGGCCGGTGACGATATTTTCGAGACGTTTCGCAGCCATGCCCTGACCATGCTTGCCATTGCCGGTCACGGCGGGTTGCCGCAATTGTCCGTGCCGCTGGTGGCAAGCCAGGGGTCGCCGCTCGGGCTTTCGCTTGTCGGCGCGCCCGGCAGCGACCGGTTGCTGATCGAGGTGGCGAAACGTTTCATCTGAGGGCATCATGCTGCATTCCGCGACAGGTTTTGACGGAGCATTTTCCGCTCCGCACCGTGCAGCCGCGCTGACGGGGCGGGACATTCTGCAGGCCGGCGGCACGGCCATCGAGGCCATGGTGGCCGCCGCTGCGACGATTGCGGTCACCTATCCGCACATGAACGGGATCGGCGGCGACGGTTTCTGGCTGATCCACCGCCCCGGCGAAAAAGTGACCGGGATTTCCGCCTGCGGGCAGGCCGCGCGTCTGGCAACGCCCGAATGGTATGAGGCGCGCGGGTTTTCCACGACCATGCCGACGCGTGGAGGCCTTGCCGTGCTAACGGTGCCGGGCACAATCGGCGGCTGGGAAAAGGCGCTGTCGCTGGTGCCCGCCGACAAGCGCCTGCCACTTGAAACGCTGCTCGCCGCAGCCATCAACTATGCCGAAAACGGGATCGCTGTCACCGGAAACCAGGCGCAGTGCACGGCGGACAAGTTCGACGGGCTCTGCGATGTCCCCGGTTTTGCCGGAACGTTTCTGATCGATGGCAAGGCGCCCGAAGCCGGCGCGCGGCTTTGCCAGAAACCGCTGGCATCGACGTTGCGGCAACTCGTGGCTGAAGGATTATCGTCCTATTATTCGGGCGCGCTGGCGCGCATCCATGCGGGGTTACTGGAAGACAACGGCTCGCCGCTGCGCTTTGATGACTTTGCAGCTTACGAGGCGCGCATGGTTGCCCCGCTTGAGGTCGATACATCGCATGGCAGGCTGATGAACATGACCGCGCCGACGCAGGGCGTGGCGTCGCTGATGATCCTGGCGCTGTTCGACCGGCTCGGGGTCGGGGAGGGGGAGGGATTTGCGCACCTCCACGGACTGGTCGAAGCCACGAAACAGGCCTTCATCCTGCGTAATGCCGGGCTTGGCGATCCCGATTTCATGGCCGAACCGGCTGAGAACTGGCTTTCCGCAGATCGTCTCGATGCGCTTGCGGAAAAGATCGACAGGAAGACCGCTCTGCCATGGCCTTATGAGCCGGCAGAAGGCGATACGATCTGGATGGGCGCGGCGGATCGCTATGGCAATGTCGTGTCTTTCATCCAGAGTGTTTACTGGGAGTTCGGCTCGGGGCTGACCTGTCCCGAGACCGGTGTCTTCTTTCAAAACCGCGGCGCCGGGTTTTCGCTTGTGCCCGGGCCCAACCAGCTTGCGCCGGGCAAGCGCCCGTTCCACACGCTTAACCCCGCTCTGGCTCATCTGAAGGATGGCCGTGTGATGGCGTACGGCACGATGGGCGGCGAGGGGCAGCCGCAGACGCAGGCTGCGGTGTTCTCGCGTTACGTCCAGTTTGGCCAGGAGCTTCAGGCCGCAGTGACCGCGCCGCGCTGGCTGCTTGGACGCACGTGGGGAGAGGAAACCACGACGCTGAAGCTTGAGGACCGGTTCGATCCGGCGTTGGTCTCAGCGTTGAAGGCGGCCGGGCACGACGTCGAAATGCTGCCTGCATTCTCCGACGCGGCGGGCCATGCCGGCGCTGTCGTGCTGCATGAGAGCGGGTTAATGGAGGCGGCATCCGATCCGCGTGCCGACGGCCTCACGCTGGCCGACTGAAAGGCTGAGGCCGGAAAGCGGTTTCGCAAAAAAAAACGCCGACAAAATCAACCTTTATCCTGACGTCGTTGTGGCGGGTGCCTTTCGGAAATCCGCCACAACGACAGGTCCGTTGCCTATCCGGCCAGCAGGCTGGCATTGCCGCCGGATGCCGTTGTGTCGACGCAGAGGTGGCGTTCATGCAGAACATGGGCCTTGTCCGGCATGGCAGTGATCAGCGGCAGAACGGGGCCGGACCGTCGGGCAAGCGCGCCGGCGAAAGCCCGCGCGATCGTCTTGTCGCCCCACCACAAGGCACCGGAAAAGCCCTCGAGTTTCGTCAGGGTCTCCGGTTCGACATGGCCGTCAACGGCAATCGCGCGTCCGCCAAGGGCTTCGACGGCCGCCTTCTGGGCAGCGGCGATTTCCTTGCCGGGGCCGAGGCAGAGAAGCGGCGGACGGGTGTAGAAGGCGAGCCGGTTCAGCTCGCCGGTGACCCCCGGCATTAGTTCCTCATCGCGCTTGATTTCCGCCAGCGCCGAAAGCATCGCCTCGACCGGCTTGATATCGGCATTGCCGCTCCAGTCCTCGCCGCCGTCCTGCCCGGAGGCGGGGGTGAGGAAACGCGGCAGATAATGCGGTCCGCCGGCCTTCGGCCCCGTGCCGGAAAGGCCCTCGCCGCCGAAGGGCTGGGAGCCGACGACGGCGCCGATCTGGTTGCGGTTCACATAGATATTGCCGACATGGATGCTTTCCGACACCGCCTGCACCCGGTCGTCGATGCGGGTGTGCAGGCCGAAGGTCAGGCCGTAGCCGCGGGCGTTGACCGTTTCGACAACCTTTTCCAGATCGCGGGCCTTGTAGGTGGCCACGTGGAGAACCGGGCCGAAAATTTCGCGCTCCAGATCATCGATGCCGTTCACCTTGAGCATGGTCGGCGCAATGAAGGTGCCGGTTTCCGGTGTCTTCAACTGATGCAGGATGCTGCCGGATTTTTCCTTCAGATAGGCGGCGATGCCATCGCGGGCCTCGGCATCGATCACCGGGCCGACATCGGTGGAAAACAGCCACGGATCGCCCACAGCAAGCTCGTCCATCGCGCCCTTGATCATCTTAATCAGGTGGTCGGCGGTATCCTCCTGAATATAGAGGCAGCGCAGGGCCGAGCAGCGCTGGCCGGCCGACTGGAAGGCGGAGGCGACGATGTCGCGCACGGCCTGTTCGGGAAGCGCGGTACTGTCGACGATCATGGCGTTGAGGCCGCCGGTTTCGGCAATCAGCGGCGTGCCGGGCGCAAGGTTTTCGGCAATCGATTTTTCGATCAGCTTGGCCGTGTCGATCGAGCCGGTGAAGACGGCGCCGGAAACGCGTTTGTCGGCTGTCAGCGCCGCGCCGACCGTGGGGCCGTCGCCGGTCAGCAGTTGAAGCGCTGAACGCGGCACGCCAGCCTCATGCAGAAGTTCAACGGCCTTGTGGGCAATCATCTGCGTCTGTTCGGCGGGTTTGCACAGCACCGCATTGCCGGCCATGAGTGCTGCGGAAATCTGGCCGGTGAAGATCGCCAGTGGAAAATTCCACGGGCTGATGGCAGCGATGATGCCGCGCGGGCCCCGCACCGTGTTCTCGCCCTCGCGGGCATAGTAGCGCAGGAAGTCGACGGCCTCGCGCACCTCGCCGATGGCGTCGGCAATGGTCTTGCCTGCTTCCTTCGCCAAAAGCGCGAACAGCACGCCGTAATTTTCCTCGTAGAGGTCGGCGGCCTTGCGCAGCACGGCGGCGCGTTCGCTCGGCGGGGCATCCCAGATTGCGGCATCGTCAAAGGCGCGGGCGACGGTCGCCTCGTCGGCCTCCAGCACAGTGCCGACAGTCTCGCCCGTCGCGGGGTTTTTAACGGTGACGGATGTGCCCGTCGGCTCGGAAACCGTCAGCGGCTTGCCGTCGGGAAGCGGCGTGTTGCGCGCGTTCTCGATCGCCGCCAGCACGTCATCGGCGGTCGTGTCCCATCCGCGCGCCGCAATGCGACCCTCGCCGAAGATATCGGCCGGACGCTTCAGTGCGGCCGGTGGCGTTGCGGTTTTCACCGCCTCGAAGGGGTCGCTGGCAACGGTTTCCGGTGCAATATTGTTGTCGACGATCTGGTGGACGAAGGAGGAGTTTGCGCCGTTTTCCAGCAGGCGGCGCACCAGATAGGCCAGAAGATCGCGGTGGGCGCCGACGGGCGCGTAAATGCGGCAATGGCCGCCGGTTTCCTTCTTCACAATGTCATGCAGGCGCTCGCCCATGCCGTGGAGGCGCTGCAGCTCGTAGGGGCGGCCATCGGCCAGTTCCAGAACGGCGGCAATCGTGTGGGCGTTGTGCGAGGCGAATTGCGGGAAGATGCGGTCGCCCATGGTAAACAGCTTCCGCGCCAGGCAGAGATAGGCGACATCGGTCGCGGCCTTGGTGGAAAACAGCGGAAAATCCGGCATGCCGTTGACCTGGGCAAGCTTCATTTCCGTATCCCAGTAGGCGCCCTTGACGAGGCGGACATTGATCTTGCGGTCATAGCGCGTCGCCATGTCGTAAAGCGCATCGATGGCCGCATCGGCGCGCTTGCCATAGGCCTGCACGACAACGCCGAACCCATCCCAGCCGTCCAGCGCCGGATCGGCCATCACCGCGTCGATGACCTTGAAGGACAGCGCCAGACGGGCCTGCTCCTCCGCATCGATATGCAGCGCGATCCCGGCTTCCCGGGCCTGTGCGGAAAGGCGCTTGACGATCGGCACCAGCTCTTCCATCACGCGCTCTTCCTTGGCCACCTCGTAGCGCGGGTGAAGGGCGGAAAGCTTGATGGATATACCGGGATTGTCGACGATATTCTCGTGAATGGCGGCCTTGCCGATGGCCTTGATCGCGTTTTCATAATGGCGGTCATAGCGCGCGGCGTCATCCGCCGTCATCGCCGCTTCGCCGAGCATGTCGAAGGAATAGGTGAAGCCCTGCTTCATCCGGCCGTCGCCGCGCCTCAGCGCATCCTCGATGGTTTCACCCAGCACGAACTGGCGGCCCATCTCCTTCATGGCGCGGGTCACGGCGGTGCGGATCACCGGTTCGCCCATGCGCTTGACCAGACCGTGGAGCGTGTTGGCGATGCCGGGGTCGGAGCGTTCATCCAGCACCTTGCCGGTCAGCATCAGCGCCCAGGTGGAGGCATTGACCAGCGAGGAGGCGGCGGTGCCGAGATGGCTGTTCCATTCCGATGGCGCGATCTTGTCTTCGATCAGCGCGTCGATGGTGAACCGGTCAGGCACCCGCAACATGGCTTCGGCCAGACACATCAGCGCCACGCCCTCGCGCGTGGAAAGCCCGTATTCGGCCAGAAAATGCTCCATCAGCGTCGGCTTGCTTTCGGAACGGATGCGACGGACGAGGTCGGCCGCGCGTTTGCTGATCGCCGCGCGTTCGTCCGGCGCGATTGCCGCGTTTTCGGCAAGGGCTGCCAGAAGCGGTGCGTCAGGGGCGAATTTCTGCTCGAAACCGAGCGCTGGGAAGGGGATGTCGGCCAAAGTCTGCTCCTCATTTTTTGTCAGACTAACGTCAATTGCGTAGGCGATGCGACTAGCTTTGTTCGTTTATTTGGTCATAAGTAACAAAGAAGAACCGAAAAAACGGATGTTGCAATGGAAATCGATGCCATCAATCGCAAAATTCTCGAAGAACTGGTCGTCGATGCACGCATTTCCATGACCGAACTGGCGCGCAAGGTCGGTCTCTCCAAGACGCCGGTCACGCTGAGAGTCCGGCAGCTGGAGGAAATGGGGCTGATCAAAGGGTACCGCGCGATGCTGTCTCCGATCAAGCTCGGGCTGACCCATGTCACCTATGTCACGGTGAAGGTGAGCGACACCCGGCAGAAAGCGCTGCAGCAATTCAACGACGCGGTGCGGCAGATCCCGGAAGTGGAGGAATGCTATCTGATCGCCGGCGGGTTCGACTATCAGATCAAGGTGCGCACGCGCGACATGGAGCACTTCCGCCGGATCATGGCGGAGAAGATTTCCGAACTGCCCTATGTCAGCTGGACAACAAGCTATGTGGCGATGGAAGCGGTCATCGATCAGAGCTGGGTGGCGCTGTAGCCTACCATTTGGCCGTTAGATTGTCGTCAACACGCTGGAAACGGCCCAGACGACCACGCCGAGGGGAACCAGTGCGAAAAGCGCGAACAGCCCGTCACGGGTCAGCATCGAAAAGGCGATCAGCGTCACCGCCACGCCGATCAGCGATGACGAGAACGGAACGATTTCCATCAGCGGCATCACTGCGCCGAAGATCGTGCAGGCAAGCGGCAGCAGCAGCACCAGCGGCGGGCGGAACAGGAAGGTCATCCGCTTGCGGCTGACACGGTCGACAAGGCGGGTAAAGGGCAGGATCTTTTCCAGCCCCGCATGCAGTTTCGGGGTCTTGATCGTGCGGTGGCGGATCCAGCCGGGCAACCATATCTGCTTGTGGCCAACGAGCCTCTGGGCGGCGATCAGCATGATGATCAGGCCGCAGACGGTCGAAAGGCCCGGCACGCCGCTCAGCGGAGTGATCAGGATCAGTGCGGGCAGGATCAGCAGCGGAATGAAGGAGGCATGGCCGAAGGAGCGCATCAGATGTTCGACGGAAGCCTCGCCGTTTCCGGTTTCCGCAATCGTGCGCTCGACGATTGCAGTCAGCGAACTGAATTCCTGTTCGGCCGTGTTGGTCTGGTCCAAGAAGGGCTCCTGCCGTCATTGATGGATATTCTGTTGCAAACGCCTTGAACCGCCGTCCGGTTCCGGATCGCCAACCGATCATTGATGCTGCCATTGATTTATCATGCGGCCTGTGTCCTGTTTATGAAAACCAAAATTGTGAGGAACGCATGTCGGATGAACGTCTCGAGAGGCTTGAAGCGCAGATGGCGGCGCATCAGGAAGTGTTGATTGCGCTGGCGGCGGCGCTCGGGGAGGGGGAAAGCCAGACGGTGTTCCGCGCCGCACTCGACGGTCTGCTGACCGTCAAGGGGCAGGAGGAGGATCCGGGCCTGGATCCCGATGCATCCTTTGCCTTCCAGTACCGCGTTGCCGATACCATCCGCGCCATCGTCGACGGCGCCGAAGCCCGCGCCAAGAAATAGGCCCAACGCCTGAGCCAAAGCTCTGCCTTACGGAACTTTCCGGCCATTTTCGACGTTTTCAAAAAAAACTTCGAATGGAAGGGCAGGGTTATGGCCACGACGACAGAAAACAATCGTTCATCCATCAAGGATGAGGAGACCTACGAGGCTTTGCGCGCCGACGGCGCCTCGAAAGAGAAGGCCGCGCGCATTGCCAACGCGCAGGCCAATGACCGCATGAACCCCTCGAGAAAGGGCGGAAAATCCGCCTCTTACGTGGCGTGGACGCGCGAAGACCTTTACCGCAAGGCGCAGGAGGTCGGCATCGAGGGCCGCTCGAAGATGGACAAGGGCGAATTGATCGACGCTCTGCGCAACCATTAGGGCGCTACGTTTCAGCGTTTGAGGAAGCCATTCTCCGGCTTTGCCGTTTCTTCCGGATCGAGGAGATCGGCGACCCGCCTGAAAGAGGTGACGATGGAAAACTGCTCGGGCCCGGTGAAGGCGGAAAATTCCGCGGCAAACCCGTCGGCGAAAAGCGATGGCGCGCCGGCAAGGGTTTGCGATCCCGCCCGTGTCAGAACGGCCTGCACCTTGCGCCTGTCGGAAACCGAACGCTTGCGTTCAATCAGCCCCTTGGCTTCCAGCTTGTCGAGAATGGTCACCGTGGTGGCCGGGCTGAGGTCGGCCTGTTTCGAGATTGCCGCCGTGGTCAGCGCGCCCTGGTCGCTCACGGCCTGCAATACGACAATCTGCGGAATGGTCAGCCCGGTCTCCCGGCCGATGCGTTTCGAGCGAATGTCGATGGCATGCGCGATGCGCCGGATGGCCTTCATCACGGCTTCGGCATTTTTCGATGTCAGGTCTTCATCGGCGTCCTTCATGAGTCGAGTCAATTACAGTAGAAATTATTTGAACTCAAACGATTTCTGTTGTAACCAAAAAGCAACCCATAAGCGCGGGCCACGGCCCGCAACGCAATCAAGCCGCGCGGTCTTATCGCAAGCGGCAGAGTGACATTTGAATATGCGCCTTGCTTGTCGGGAGACCTCCCTTTCCTGTCGTCCGGGCGCCAAAGACAGGAGCGATCGTCCAGAACATGTGTGGTATTGCCGGAGAAATCAGATTTGACGGAACCCTTGCGGACGCCGAAGCCGTTGCCCGCATCACCGAGGCACTGGCCCCGCGCGGGCCGGATGGCAGCGGCATTCTCGGTCGGGGCAATTATGCCTTCGGCCATCGCCGCCTGAAGATCATCGACCTCTCCGAGAAAGCCGCACAGCCGATGACCGATCCCGAACTCGGTCTGACGATCGTGTTCAACGGGTGCATCTATAATTACCCGGAACTGCGTAAAAAGCTTGAGGAAAAGGGCTACCGGTTCTTCTCCACCGGCGATACCGAAGTGATCCTCAAGGCCTATCACGCCTGGGGACGGGACTGTGTGCAGCACTTCCACGGCATGTTCGCCTTCGCCATCATCGAGCGTGACAGCGGCAAGGCGATGCTGGCGCGTGACCGTTTCGGCATCAAACCGCTTTATTATGCGACCAGCGGCAAGAATATCCGCTTTGCTTCAACGCTGCCTGCGCTTCTGCGCGGCGGCGGTATCGACAAGACGGTCGATCCGGTGGCGCTGCACCACTACATGTCGTTTCATGCGGTGGTGCCGCCGCCCTATACGATCCTCAAGGGCGTGCGCAAGCTGCCGCCGGCGACGACCCGCTGTTATGAGCCGGATGGCTCTTTCGAGGATATCCGCTACTGGGCGCCGCCGCATCAGCGCGACCCGGCATCGGCGGGGCTGTCGCGCGAGGAATGGCGCGACCGGGTGCTGGATGCGCTGCGCACGGCTGTCCGCCGCCGCATGGTGGCCGATGTTCCCGTCGGCGTGCTGCTGTCGGGCGGCGTCGATTCCTCGATCATTACCGGGCTTCTTGCCGAAGAAGGTCAGAAGGACCTGATGACCTTTTCCATCGGGTTTGAGGAGGCCAACGGCGAAAAGGGCGACGAATTCGGCTATTCTGATCTGATCGCCGAACGGTTCGGCACGGACCACCACAAGATTTTCGTGCCGTCCTCTGACCTGATGAGCGCCTTGCCCGACACCATCAACGCCATGTCGGAGCCGATGGTGTCCTACGACAATATCGGTTTCTTCCTGCTGTCGCGCGAAGTGTCCAAGCACATCAAGGTGGTGCAGTCGGGGCAGGGGGCGGACGAAATCTTTGCCGGTTACCACTGGTATCCGCCGCTTGAAAATTCCAACGATGTCGTCGGCGATTATGCCAAGGGCTTCTTCGACCGCGACCACGCCAAGCTGTCGCGTCACCTCTCGCCGGAATGGCTGGCGGAGGAGGATGTCAGCCGCGCCTTCGTCGAAAGCCACCTGATGGCGCCGGGCGCCGAAGGGCCTGTGGACCGGGCGCTCCGGCTCGACAGCCAGGTCATGCTGGTCGACGATCCGGTCAAGCGGGTGGACAACATGACCATGGCATGGGGGCTTGAGGCCCGCGTGCCCTTCCTCGACCACGAACTGGCCGAGCTTGCAGCCACCATCCCGCCGGAATTCAAGCTCAATGACGGCGGCAAGGGCGTGCTGAAGGACGCCGCACGGCTTGTCGTGCCGCATGAGGTGATCGACCGCAAGAAGGGCTATTTCCCGGTTCCGCAGCTGAAATACATCTCCGGCGAATATCTCGACATGGTTCGTGATACACTGACAAGCCAGGTCTCCAGCGAGCGTGGGCTGTTCAACAAATCCTATCTCGATGACCTGTTCATCGATCCGATCGGCCACATCACGCCGTTGCGCGGATCGGAACTCTGGCAGGTTGCGCTTCTGGAAATGTGGTTGCAGGCTCACGAGATTTGAGGAAAAGCCGATGAACGCGGAAAAGGGTCCGAAGGATCAACCGGAGCACCGCGGCCGCGATGCCTATTCCCATCGCCTGAAGAAGATGCGGACCCAGGGCATGAAGCCACCGATCAATAATGGTGACGACAGCGGCGCCATGAAAGCGGATGTTTCGATCGATTGCGGCTGGGGCCGGATCGTGTTCGGCCAGACCTTTTCCGATACCAAGCTGCTGATCGAGACGCTGCGGGCCGAAGTGCCGGATCACCGCGACATCGCGATCTATGTGCGCGATCCGCATGTGGTGCTCGCCAATGCGCCGCAGGAAGTGTTCCTCGATCCCTCGCACACCTACCGGCTCGATCTTTCGACCTATCATACGGCGGCGTCGAAGCCGCCGCAGGGCTTTTTCATCCGCCGGCTGACATCGGAAATCGATGCCCAGGCCATCAACCGCATCTATGCCGCCCGCGGCATGGTGGTGGTGCGCCCGGACTTCTTCTGGCGTCAGCGCGATGCCCGCTCGATTGTCTATTTCGTCGCCGAAGACGAGCATACCGGCAAGATCCTGGGCACCGTGACCGGCATCGACCATGGCCGTGTGTTCAACGATCCGGAAAAGGGGGCATCGCTTTGGTGTCTGGCCAGCGATCCGCAGGCTCGTCAGCGCGGCATTGGCGAAGCGCTGGTGCGCCGGCTGGCCGAGCATTTCCTTGCCCGCGGCGCCTCGCATCTCGATCTCTCGGTGCTGCACGACAATGTGCCGGCGATCAAGCTTTATGAAAAGCTCGGTTTCAAACGGGTTCCGTATTTTACCGTCAAACGCAAGAACCAGATCAACGAGAAGCTTTTCACCGGCCCCGAGCAGGAGGATTATGAGGCGCTGAACCCCTATGCGCGACTGATCGTCGGGGAGGCGCGCCGGCGCGGCATTTCGGCGGAAGTGACTGACGCCAAGGGCGGCTTTTTCCGGCTGTCCTATGGGGGGCGCTCGATCCACTGTCGCGAAAGCCTCTCTGAACTGACGACATCGGTCGCGATGTCGATCTGCGACGACAAGTCGGTGACCCGCCGCTTCGTCGAGGAGGCGGGCGTCAGGGTGCCGCGGCAGATGACTTCGGATGCCGGGGACGATGCGATCGCCGGTTTTCTGGAAGATGCCGGCAAGCTTGTCGTCAAACCGGCGCGCGGCGAACAGGGGCGGGGGATTTCCGTCGGGGTCACGACGCTTGAGGAAGTGCGCGAAGCCGTGGATGCGGCCAAGGCCTATTGCGATACGGTGCTGATCGAGGAAATGGTCGAAGGCGAAGACCTGCGGCTGATCGTCATCAATTACCGTCTGGTCGCGGCCGCCGTGCGCCGTCCGGCGCATATAATCGGGGACGGACGCTCCACCATCGAACAGCTGATTTCCACCCAGAGCGAGCGCAGAAGTGCGGCCACCGGCGGCGAATCCTCCATTCCGCTTGATGCCGAAACCGAGCGGACGGTGCGCAGCGCCGGCTACACCTTTGCCGATGTGCCGCAGGACGGTGAGGAAATCCGTGTTAGGCGCACCGCAAATCTGCACACCGGCGGAACCATCCATGATGTCACCGATATCGTCCATCCAAAGCTTGTGGATGCCGCGATTTCCGCTGCCCGTGCGATCAATATTCCGGTCGTGGGGATTGATTTGATGATCAAGTCACCCCAAAACCCGGAATACGCTTTTATTGAGGCCAACGAGCGTCCGGGGCTTGCCAACCACGAGCCGCAGCCGACGGCCGAACGGTTCGTCGATCTGCTGTTCCCGCTGTCCATGCCGGCAGGGGCGAGGGCTTCAGCCCGCGAGACGCAGAAAAATGAGTGAGTGATGCAACGACTGACGATTGATTCCGAGTACCTGTCCGACATGCTGAAATCGCTGCTCGCGATTCCCTCGCCGACAGGTTACACCGATCCGATCGTCCGGTTCGTGACGGGAGAGCTGGAAAAGCTCGGCCTTTCCGTCGAACTGACCCGGCGCGGCGCGATCAGGGCCGTGCGCAGGGGCGTTGACAGTCGCGGTGCGCGCGCCGTCGTCTCCCATGTCGACACACTCGGCGCCCAGGTGAAATTCCTGAAGGACAATGGCCGTCTCAAGCTTGTGCCGATCGGCACATGGTCGGCGCGTTTTGCCGAAGGGGCGCGGGCAACGGTTTTCACCGAAAAGGGCGCTTATCGCGGCACCATCCTGCCGCTGAAGGCCTCCGGTCACACCTATAACAATGAAATCGACGAAATGCCGGTCGGCTGGGATTATGTCGAACTGCGCGTCGATGCGCTGACCCGCGACGAGGAGGACCTCGACCGGCTGGGCATCGAGATTGGCGATATCGTTGCCATCGACCCGCAGCCGGAATTCCTCGACAACGGCTTCATCGTCTCCCGTCACCTCGACAACAAGGCCGGTGTGGCGCTGATGCTGGCCGCGCTGAAGGCGATGCAGGACGCCAATATCGAAACCCCGGTGGCCAGCCACTGGCTGTTCACCATTGCCGAGGAAGTCGGCGTCGGCGCTTCGTCAATCGTTTCGCCCGAGGTCGCTTCGCTGGTCTCCATCGACAACGGCACGTCCGCCCCCGGGCAGAATTCCTCCGAATTCGGCGTCACCATTGCCATGGCCGACCAGACCGGGCCCTTCGACTGGCACCTGACGAAAAAGCTGGTCGATGTCTGCAAGTTCAACGATATCCGCTACCAGAAGGATGTCTTCCGCTATTACCGTTCGGATTCGGCAAGCGCGGTGGAAGCGGGCGCTGATGTGCGCACCGCGTTGGTTGCCTTCGGCGTCGACGCATCGCACGGTTATGAGCGTATCCATATGCATGCGCTGCGCTCGATTGCCGAACTGGTCACCGCCTATCTGACCTCCGATGTCGAGATCAAACGCGACTTCCAGCAGTCCGGCCCGATGACCGGCTTTACCCGCCAGCCGACCGGCAAGGCCCGCCAGGAGCTTTCCGCCGATGTCGAGACCGAAAAGATCGACGATCCCAGTCATCCCCATCATGCCGGTCATGCGTGAACCTTTGCTGCAGTGCACGCGCTTGCCAAGCGATACAATCTTGCTATGAATACTGATCACCCTGGATTGTTTCAGGCGTGAGCGAAGGGGAAACAATGCAACGCGTTACCACTTATATTCCGGCAGGGGAGGACAATGGCCCGCTTGCCGGACGTGTCGAGTTGACACATGACGGGCGCCATTTGCGGCGCAAGGCGCTGAAGCTGGCCAATGGCGGCTCGGTCATGCTCGATTTGAAGGATGCCGTGCTTTTTGCAAGCGGCGACCGGCTGGTGCTGGAAGACGGGTCGAAGATCGAGATCGTCGCAGCCCCCGAAGAACTCTACGAAATCCGCCCGCGCGACGGCCTTCACATCATCGAACTTGCATGGCATCTCGGCAACCGGCACCTGCCGGCGCAGATCGAGACCGAACGTATCCTGATCCTGCGCGACCATGTCATCCGGCAGATGCTCATCGGTCTCGGCGCGACGGTCAGCGAAATTGTCGAACCGTTCCAGCCGGTGCGCGGCGCCTATCACAGCCATGGCGGCCACGATCATCATCACGGTGATCATCACCACCACGATCATGATCACGGAGATCACGACCATCACGGCCATCACCACCACCACGATTGACGAGACCGCCGTTTCAGGGACATCGCTGCTTCGGCTGCTGTCCTGGCTTTCTCCCGCCTTTCCGCTTGGCGGCTTTGCCTATTCCGGCGGGTTGGAACGGGCCGTCCATGACCGGCTGCTGGAAGATGCCGAAGGGCTGAAAGCCTGGCTTTCATCGGGGCTTGCGCAGGGCTTCCTGAGGAACGATGCGCTGCTTTTGTGCGAGAGCCACAAGGCGGGCGGCGATGTTGCGCGCATTGGCGAAACGGCTGCCCTTGCGACAGCCCTTGCCGGCGCGCGCGAGCGCCATGCCGAAACGCTGGCGCTTGGCGCTGCCTTTGTGACGGCGGCGCGCGCATGGCCGGCGCCGGTGCTTGATGAATTGCCCGAGACGATTGCCTTGCCGGTTGCCTTCGGCGCGGTCGCCTCTGCCCATGGTATCGGTCTGACGGCCGCCTGTCAGGGCTATCTCCATGCCCAGATCGCACAATCGGTTTCGGCCGCCATACGGCTTTCGCTGTGCGGTCAGGTAGCAGGCCTTGAAGTGTTGTCCGGGCTGGAAAAGACCATTCTGGAAACGGCTTCGCGCGCTGCGCAGTCAGGACTCGATGATCTTGGCGGCTGTACGTTCCGGGCCGATATTTCCACACTTCGGCACGAAACCCAGCATTCGCGCCTGTTTCGTAGCTGAACTCTGTAACTGACGAGGTTAGACATGAAGTCTGAAAACGGTCCTTTGCGCGTCGGCATCGGCGGCCCGGTGGGCTCCGGCAAGACGGCACTGACGGAAAAGCTGTGCAAGGCGATGGGCCGGGATTATTCCGTCGCCGTCGTCACCAACGACATTTACACGCGTGAGGATGCCGAGGCGCTGGTGCGCATGCAGGCGCTCACCTCCGACCGGATCGTCGGCGTGGAAACGGGCGGCTGCCCGCACACCGCCATCCGCGAGGATGCGACGATCAACCTTCAGGCGATTGCCGAAATCAACAGCCGGATCCCCGATCTCGACATCATCTTCATCGAATCGGGCGGCGACAATCTGGCGGCAACCTTCTCGCCGGATCTTGCCGACATCACCATTTACGTGATCTCGGTGGCCCAAGGCGAGGAAATCCCGCGCAAGGGCGGGCCCGGCATCACCCGCTCCGACCTGCTGATCATCAACAAGAAGGACCTCGCGCCCTATGTCGAGGTCGATCTCGATGTCATGGCCGGCGATGCAGAGCGCATGCGTTCTGGCGCGCCGACGGTGTTCACCGACCTGAAGCGCGGCGACGGCGTCGAGGCGATCGTGTCTTTCCTGAAGGAAAACGGCGGTCTTTGAGACGCGCCGCTCATAAACGGAAAAACCGGCAGGGGATGCCTGCCGGTTTTCAGGTCGGTCGCATGATCGGTGCGCAGATCAGAGAGCCCGCAGCGCGTCCATATCCTCAATTTCGATGATGCGACCGTGTACGTGAACGCCGAGACCTTTCAGCGTTGCGAAGGCGCGGGAAAGCGCTTCGGGGGCAAGCCCCAGCTTTCCGGCAAGAAGGCTCTTCTGGAAGGAAAGGCGGAAGGATGCCGGCGATTCCTGGCCATCGGCCTGTTCCAGAAGATAGAGCGCCACCCGCTGAACCGCTGTGTTGAGCCGGTCATTGGCGATGCAGTCCATGGTTTCCTGAAGCTGGTCGGCGAGGGAACCGGCAATGGCGCGTGCCAGCATGCCGTCATCGGCTTGAGCCGCATTGCGCACCCGGTTGATATCGTAGCGCGCCAGCATCGCCTTGTCGGCGGCCTGGGCGTGATATTCATAGGTATCGCCGCCGAAGATCAGGTCATCGGCAAAGCTGTCGCCAGGGCCGCATACGCGGATATCGGCTTCACGGCCTTCGCTGTTTTGCCGGTAGAGGCGCACATAGCCGGAAAGCACGCTGTAAAAATGGGTCGCCGGATCACCTTCGCGGAATACCACGTCCCGGGGATAGCAATTGGCGAAGGTTGCACATTCCATCAATTTGTTCATGGTCGCCATGTCCATGTTAGCCGTCAGCTTGGTTTCGACAAAAAGCGTTTTTTTGCGCTCGTTCAGCAAGAGGGTCCTGTTCACTGTCCGTCTCCCGTCCCGGCCCCGCGGCGACCGGGCTTTTGCCTATCCAAATCTGCAACTCGACCGGTGCACGCCGCAATGTCGCCGGTTGCTGGCATCCGGCCTGTTCCCCGTTTCGGGATGCATGGGCCTGACGCTTCAAAATCGACATTTCCCAGACAATCCGGCAATCCGCCGGTATTGTCCGTCTGTGGCAAAAGCCGGCTTTCCAAGGTTGGGAGGGAAGAGGCCGGTCTTTCGCCTGTCTGAAAACTAGAAGCAGAGGGCGGCCGGGGTATTGATTTCAATCAACCGGGAGGCGGATTTTTTGACGTTTGCGGTACGGGGCTGCAAACAGTGTTGCAAATGGCAAAAAGGCCGGCTTTGCACCGGCCCCTGAGCGAAACGATTTAAACAAAATCGCGTTTTCGGCTAGCGGAATGTTTCCGCTTACCAATCCGACGCCATCAGGCCATGCCGTGCCTGCCATATTCGTCGCGCTTGTTCTCGATAGTGTCGAGTCGTTCTTCGAGTTTGGCAATTTTGGCACGATTGGCCTCGCCGAGCATGCCGGTTTCCTCGGTCGTATAGACATGATCGTCGGGGTCGCGCCGGCCGATGAAACGGCCAAACACCAATCTCAGCAGTCCGGCAATATCATCCATGATCATGAAGAAGGCAGGCACCACCAGCAGGCTCAAAACGGTGGAGACGATGATGCCGCCGATCACCGCCGTTGCCATCGGCGCGCGGAAAGATGCCCCTTCACCCACGCCAAGGGCGGCCGGCAGCATGCCCGCCGACATGGCAATCGAGGTCATGATGATCGGTCGCGCGCGCTTGCGCCCGGCCTCCACCAGTGCGGCGCGCCGTTCCAGACCGTGCCAGATTGCCTCCTTGGCAAAATCCACCAGCAGGATCGCGTTCTTGGTGACGATACCCATCAGCATCAGCAATCCGATCATCACCGGCATCGACACCGGTTCGTCCGTCAGGATCAGCGCGATGGCGACCCCGCCCAGCGCCAGCGGCAGCGAAAACAGGATGGTAAAGGGCTGGATCACGTCCTTGAACAGCAGGATCAGCACCGCCAGCACCAGAAACAGGCCCAGCAGCATGGCATTGACGAAACTTTGCTGCATTTCGGCGAGGATCTTGGCATCGCCGCTTTCGACAAGCGTCACTGTCTCCGGGATCTCGGTGTTGTCGACAATTTCGCGGAAGCGCGTGGTCGCCGGATCGAGCGCCACGCCCGGCGGCAGGTTGGCGCCGATGGTGACCACGCGGTGGCGGTCGTAACGGTCGACGGTGGCCACGCCCTCGGTGTAATTGACGTCGGCAACCACGGACAGCGGCACCATTTCGCCGCTTGCCGTCTGGACCTTCAGGTTGCGAATCGCCGAGAGGTCGCGGCGCAGTTCCAGATCGGTGCGCACCCTTATCGGGATCAGCCGGTTGTCGAGCGAGATCTTCGGCAGTTTGGCGTCGATATCGCCGACGGTCGCGACACGAACGGTGTTGGCGATCTGGGTCGGCGTCACGCCGAGACGGGCCGCAATCTCCTTTTTCGGATGGATCTGCAGTTCGGGCCGGGGGAGCGCGCCTTCCGAGGAGACCTTGTCCAGCATCGGGTCGGCGCGCAGCTTCGATTCCAGAATGGCGACGGCCTGTTGCAGGTCTTCCTCATTGTCGGAGAGGAAATTGAACTGGATGTCGCGCTGGCCACGGTCGTTCAGCTTCGTCACGCGCAGGTCCGGGATGTCGGAAAGGGCGGCCAGCACTTCCTGCTCGATCTGCCATTGCGGAATTTCGCGGCCCTGCGGCTCGAGCTTGGGCAGGTATTTGCCGATCAGCGGAAGCCCGCCGATAATGTCATTGACGATGGCCTCGGGCAGGGAGTGCGCGAGATTTTCAAGAGTCACCGTGACGGTGGCGCGCCGATATTCGAGGTCGCCGAGCGGCGACGAGCCGCCGAGGACGGTGACGCTCTCCACGCCCTCAAAGCCCTCGATCCGCTCGGTGACAATCCGTGTCATGGCTTCCGTATCGGAAAGCTGGGCATTGGGCGGCAGCTCGACGGAAAGTACGATGCGGGACGCATCTTCCGGCGGCATGAAGCTGCCGGGAATGCGTGACATGAAATAGCCGGAGACGATCAGGACCACAATCGCAAGGCCGAGCGTCGGATAGCGCCATCGCGTGGTCCAGCGCACGGCGGCCGTGTAGCCCCGCATCGCCCTTCCGTCATTGGTCTCGCTGTCTTCCTTCGCCTTGTGCTTTGCCGGCTTCAGGATATAGGCGGCCATCACCGGCGTGATCAGGCGGGCGACCACCAGCGAGAAGAACACGGCAAAGGCGACCGTCAGGCCGAACTGGATGAAATACTGGCCCGGGATGCCCGGCATGAAGGAAACCGGCGCGAACACGGCGATGATGGTGAAGCTCGTGGCAATCACGGCAAGACCGATCTCGTCGGCGGCATCGAGTGCTGCGCGATAGGGCGTCTTGCCCATGCCGATATGCCGCTCGATATTCTCCACTTCCACGATCGCGTCATCGACCAGAATGCCGGTCGCCAGCGTCAGCGAAATCAGGCTCACCAGATTGAGCGAGAAGCCGAGCAGGTCCATGACCCAGAAGGTCGGGATCACCGAGAAGGGCAGCGCCACGGCGGCAATCAGCGTTGCCCGCCAGTTATGCAGGAACAGGAACACCACGATGATGGCGAGGATCGCGCCTTCGTAAAGCGTATCCAGCGCCGCGGTGTAATTGCCCTTGGTGAAATAGACCGCGTCGTCGATCAGGCTGATGGAAACATCCGGGTGTTCGGCGCGGACCGTGTCGAGCGCTTCGGCGACCGCATCGGCGACCGTCACTTCGCTGGCGCCCTTGGAGCGGAACACGCCGAAGGAGACGACGGGGTTACCGTCATGACGGGCGAAGGTGCGCGGTTCCTCATAGGTGTCGGTCACCGTGCCGAGGTCCGAGAGCCGGGCAAACCGGCCATTGCCGAGCGCGATCATGGTATCGGCGAGATCGGATACGCTGCGCGCATCGCCCAGCGTGCGGATCGCCTGTTCTGCACCCGCCACCTGACCGCGTCCGGAACCGGTGTCGGCATTGGTCTGGCGCAGCTGTGCGTTGACATCGGACGCCGTGATGCCGTAGCTCGCCAGCTTGTTTTCATCGAGCGAGACCTGGATTTCGCGATCCGCGCCGCCATAGCGATCGACGCGACCGACGCCGCGGATGCCCTGCAGCGCCCGTTCGATGGTGTCGTCGACAAACCATGACAGCTCTTCCAGCGACATGTTGGGCGAGGAGACGGCAAAGGTCTGTATCGCCTGACCCTCGACATCGATCTTGCGCACCACCGGCTCATCGGCATTGGCGGGCAGGTCGGAGCGGATATTGTCGATCGCGTCCTTGACGTCGCGCAGCGCCTCGTCGGGCTTGACCTCCATGCGGAACAGCACCGAGGTGGTGGAAACGCCGTCCGTGACCGTGGAATTCAGCTCATCGACGCCGGAGACGCTGGCAATCGCGTCCTCGATCTTCTTGGTCACCTGCATTTCCAGTTCCGCCGGCGCCGCACCGCTCTGGGTGACGGTAACGGCGACGACGGGCACGTCGATATTGGGAAAGCGGGTGATCGGCAGGTCGCGGAACGCCTGCAGGCCCATGAACAGGAGCAGGCCCAAAAGCAGAAGCGGTGCGACCGGATTGCGGATGGCCCAGGCTGAGAAATTCATTGTTCAGACCTCAGTTGAGCGGCGCTTCGGCTGCCGGTACGGGGGTGATCCGGTCGCCGGCGCGCACATAGGCGCCGGCCTTGGCCACCACCTGGTCGCCTTCGGCAAGCCCTTCGACAATCTCGATGGTGTCGCCGTCCTGAATGCCGGTTTTGACCGTGACGATCTCGACCGTGTCGTCCTTGACCCGGCGCACGGTGGCGCCCTGGCGGCCAATGTTGACGGCGGTCATCGGCAAGGCAAGGTTTTCGGTTTCCTCGACGATGATCTCGGCGCTGGCATACATGCCGGGACGCGCTCGGCCGGGCTCATCGATGGAGATGAACACATCGCCGAGCCGGGTGACATTGTCGACCACGGGCGAGACCAGCCGCACGGTGCCGCTAAGCGCTGGGGCATCGCCGACGAGCGAAATCTTCGCTGTCTGGCCTTCTTCCACCTTCATCATGTTATCCTCCGGCACTTCGGCGACCAGCTCGATCGCGCCGTCCCGGATCATGGTGAACATCGGCGTCGAGGCACCGGTGGCGATGGCGCCGATACGCGCGTTCCTGCCGGAGATGATGCCGGAGACCGGGGCCTTGATTTTGGTGCGTTCCAGCCGAAGGTCGATATCGTCAATCTGCGCCTGCTGGACGTTGATATCGGCCTTGGCCACGCTGACGGCCTCGCGCGCGGCGGCTGTCGAGGCATCCGCCCTCAGTGCTGCCGTCTCGGCCTGTTCCAGCGCAGAGGTGGAGACTGATCCACTGTCGGCAAGCCGCCTGGTGCGCTCGAACTGTCGGCGGGCATCGGTCTGGGCGGCCTCGTTTGCGGTCAGCTGCGCGTTGAGCTGGGCCAGGCTGGCCTCGGCCTTGGCCTTGCTGGCCTGCAGGCTGCTTTTTTGCAGAAGAAGAGAATCGGTGCGCAATGTTGCCAGCACGTCGCCTTCGTCGACCCGGTCGCCGATTTCCGCATTGATGGTTTCGACCGACAGGCCCTCGACCAGTGGCTGCACGTACACCTCCTCGACCGGTTTGATCGTGCCGGTGGCGCGCACGATCTCGGTCAGCGGCATCACTTTCACATCGGTGACAATGATGGACGGCGGGGTTGTGCCGTTTGTCGCCGGGGCGCTCGCTTCCGCGCCGAGTGCCGGCGAAAATGCCATTGCAAGAAGCATCGACGACAATGCAGCGACACGGGCTTTTCTGAGCATGACGGTTTTCCTCTATCGGCCGGGAGGAGGCCACAACATGATTGCAGATCGTCTTGCGCTTGCCGGGCGCGGTGATCGGCAGGTCTCTCGCCGGTCGTCTTCAGCCTTCTCTACGTTGTCAGGCGGGCGCCGGTTGAAGTCGTGAGGCAGTTCGTCACAACTGGGCTCTATTTCAAGTCGCATTTCGGCAAAATACGCCAAAATTGAACCAATCGGTTCGATTATAGTGTTTACTGGTGCAAAAATGCAATACGCGCAGCCTCGGGATGAGGCCGCGCGTATCATGATTTAATCAAGTGATTGAAATTTATTTGGAAAGCGCCGCGTCGGTGATTTCCAGCGTATAGGCGCCTTCCGGTTGCTTGGTGATGACCGGGTCCGATCCGCCGCCCAGCAGAACGTCGACCGTGCGCTGATAGTCAGCCGGGTCGAGCGCGCCGTTGGAGCCGGCCGTCAGCTTGGCTACTTCACTCATCATCCGCTTCTGGTGCTTTTCGGTCTGGGCGCCGGTGTCGTCATATTCGAGCACGATCTCGGCGGCCTCGTCCGGGTTTTCCTCGGCCCACTTCCAGCCCTTCATCGAGGCGCGGACGAATTTGACCATGTCTTCCTTGAAGGCCGGATCGGCAAGGTCATCCTCGAGCACGTAGAGGCCGTCTTCCAGAGTGGCCACACCTTCGTCTTCATACTTGAAGGTGTTGAGCGCGTCTTCGGGAATGCCGGCATCGATCACCTGCCAGTATTCATTATAGGTCATCGTCGAGATACAGGCCGCCTGTTTCTGCAGCAGCGGATCGACATTGAAGCCCTGTTTCAGCACGGTCACGCCGTCCTCGCCGCCATCGGTGGGAATACCGAGATGCGCCATCCACGACAGGAACGGATATTCATTGCCGTAGAACCAGACGCCGAGCGTCTTGCCGGGGAAATCCTCCGGGCTCATGACGTTGTTTTCCTTCAGGCAGGTCAGCATCATGCCGGAGGATTTGAACGGCTGGGCGATGTTGACGAGCGGGACGCCCTTTTCGCGCGTGGCGAGCGCCGACGGCATCCAGTCGACGATCACATCGGCGCCGCCGCCGGCCAGAACCTGTGCCGGCGCGATATCCGGGCCACCCGGCTTGATGGTGACGTCGAGGCCTTCTTCCTCGTAGAAGCCTTTTTCCAGCGCCACGTAATAGCCCGCAAACTGGGCCTGCGTGACCCATTTGAGCTGAAGCGTGATTTCGTCTGCCGAAAGGGCCTGGCCCGCGCCAAGCGCCAGACCGCCGGCGGTCAATGCCGCAAGAAATGTCGATTTCATGTTTTCGTTCCCCTTTGTTTCGATTGGTTCATCACGACCGCCCGGACCGGACGGAGGGATGCCAGAACGTGACGACGCGCTGAATGAGCGCCACCACGCCATAAAAGGCGGAGCCGGCAAGTGCCGCCACCGCTATTTCGGCCCAGACCATGTCGATATTGGCCCGGCCCACTTCCGTGGAGATCCGGAAACCCATGCCGACGGTGGGTGTGCCGAAAAATTCTGCCACAATGGCGCCGATCAGCGCCAGCGTGGAATTGATCTTCAACGCATTGAAAATGAACGGCCATGCCGCTGGAAGCCGGAGCTTGACCATGGTCTGGCCCCAGCTTGCCGCATAGGTGCGCATCAGGTCGCGCTCCATGCTGGAGGATGCCGAAAGCCCCTGAATGGTGTTGACCAGCATCGGAAAGAAGGTCGAGACCACCACTACGGCGGCCTTTGACGGCCAGTCGAAGCCGAACCACATCACCATGATCGGCGCGATGCCGACAATCGGCAGCGCGGAGACGAAATTGCCGAAAGGCAGGAGGCCGTTCTTCAGGAAAGGCGAGCGGTCGATCAGGATGGCGACGATAAAGCCCGAACCGCAGCCAATGGCATAGCCGATCAGCACCGCCTTCAGGAAGGTCTGGCGGAAATCGGCCCACAGGATCGGCAGCGAATGCGTCAGCCGCACCCAGACATCGCTCGGCGCGGGCAGCAGGATCGGCGGAATATCGAAAGCGACGACAACGCCTTCCCAGATGATGATCAGCGAGACACCGAAGATCACCGGCACGGCAAACCATGCGAGCCGATTGACAACCGGGTTCGAGAATTTCTGCCGCACCAGCCATTCGTTGAAGGCCCAACCGCCGATCCAGAAGGCGAATGCAAACCAGACGAAACCGTTGCTCATGGCCTGACCCCCATGCGTTTGAGGACCGCGGCCTGGGCCACGCCGACAAGGGCGACCAGAATGGAGGCCAGGATTGCGGCCATGAACAGCGCCGACCAGATCTGCACCGTCTGCCCGTAATAGGAGCCGGAGAGAAGTCGCGCGCCAAGGCCGGCGACCGCCCCCGTCGGCAGTTCGGCAATGATCGCGCCGACCAGCGAGATCGCAATCGCGATCTTCAGCGAGGTGAACAGATAGGGCATGGCCGATGGCAAGCGCAGCTTCCACAGGATCTGCCGGTCATTGGCATTATAGGTGCGCATCAGGTCAAGCTGCAGCGCGTCGGGCGAGCGCAGCCCCGAGACCATGCCGACGGCGACGGGGAAGAACGACAGATAGGTCGAGATCAGCGCCTTGGGCAGAAGCCCGGTAATGCCGATGGCATTCAGCACCACGATCAGCATCGGCGCAATCGCGATGATGGGGATGGTCTGGCTGGCGATGATCCACGGCATCATCGAGCGTTCCATCGTGCGGTTATGAACGATGGCGATCGCCAGAATGATGCCGAAACCCGAGCCGATGGCAAAGCCGAGCAGCGTGGAGGACAGCGTGATCCATGCGTGATAGACGAGGCTGCGCTTCGACGTGATCTTCTTGTCGACGGTGGTGTTCCAAAGCTCCACCGCCACCTGATGCGGCGAGGGCAGCACCGGCCGGTCCAGCGTATAGGACTGGGCCACGATCTCGGTGAAGCTGATGTTCTGCCCCGCCCGCCGCGCCTGATCCTCGACAAACTGCCGGTTCATCACCACCACGAACACGCACCATATGGCAAGGATGGCAAAGACGACGGTGGCAACGGGAAGGACGCGCTCACGCAGCATGGCGGTGCCCTTCCCGTTGGTCGAACCGCGCGCGCGCAGTTCGATCCGCTGCGGCGGCCAAGCCCACCCGCCAATCTTTGTCCTTGAAGGCAAGGTGACCGCACATGGCTTTGCCGCACAGCCCCCAAGTCTTCTCGCCCCGGAGGGGAGAGATGTCGCGAAAGCGACAGTGAGGGGGGAGACTTTCCACACGGACGCCGTCACGATTTCGAAACGCTGCTTCACCCTCACTGCCCCTTTCGGGGCATCTCTCCCGCAAGCGGGAGAGAGTATTGGGAGCAAGCCGCAAGGGTAGATGCGACTGTCTTGCATCGATGGGGAAAGTTGAGGGGAGATCGCCGGCATTCTCTCCCTTATGCTGTCCTCTCCCGTCACCCCGGACTTGATCCGGGGTCCAGGGCAACATGTTCTGCCCTGTCGATTTCGACATGCTCTCGATGCCCGATCGCAGCCATCCGTCGGATGGCCCTGGATCCCGGCTCAAGGCCGGGATGACGGCATAGAGGGCGCTTGGAAACCTTCTGTCACTCATAACTATGCCCCGCCCTCAACCCCTCGCGCACGCGATGGGCGATCTTCAGAAATTCCGGGCTTTCGCGAATGTCGAGCGGGCGTTCCTTCGGCAGGGTGGAATCGATCACGTCGGTCACCCGGCCGGGGCGCGGGCTCATCACCACGATCTTGGTGGACAGGTAGACCGCCTCGGGGATCGAGTGGGTGACGAAACAGATGGTCTTGTTGGTCGCGGCCCACAGCTTCAGCAATTGCTCGTTCAGATGATCGCGAACGATCTCGTCCAGCGCGCCGAAGGGTTCGTCCATCAAAAGAAGATCGGCATCGAAGGCGAGCGCGCGGGCAATCGAGGCGCGCTGCTGCATCCCGCCGGAAAGCTGCCATGGGAATTTTTTCTCAAACCCGGAAAGCTCGACCAGTTCCAGCACCCGTTCAATGCGCCGGTTCTGATCGGCTCTGGTGTAGCCCATGATTTCCAGCGGCAGCGCGATGTTCTTTTCAATCGTGCGCCAGGGATAAAGGGCGGCCGCCTGAAACACATAACCATAGGCGCGGTCGAGCCGGGCATTTTCCGGCGTGGTGCCGTTGACGGTGATTTCGCCGGCGGTCTTTTTCTCAAGATCGGCAATCACGCGCAGAAAGGTGGTCTTGCCGCAGCCGGACGGGCCGATGAAGGAGACGAAATCGCCCTTCTTTACCTCCAGATTGACATCCTTCAGGGCGTGCACCGGACCATCATTGGTCTCGAAAGTGAGACAGAGTTCCCTGGCGGAGACGACGGAAAGGGGCGTGGTCATGAAACGGTCTCCAGAAGGCCGGCGGCGGTGAAGGCCTTCTCGGCCTCGTTTCGCGCTTCGGGGGAAAGCGGCAAAAGGGGCGGGACCGGCGTTGCCGGGCCGAAACCCAGAATTTCGGCAGCAGCGTGGACGACGCGGAAGCTGGAATGCCGGGCAAAGACCTGCCAGACCGGCGCAAGCTGCTCATTGACGGCCGCAAGCCGCGCCGGATCGCCGGCAGCGCGCCACATATCGAGACAGATCGCGGGGAAGATGCCGCCCAACACGGAATACCAGGCATCCGCACCGGCAGAAAGCGCGCCGGAAACGGTCCAGTCGCCGGAATAGCCGATTGAAAAAGCCTCCGGCACTTTATTGCGCAGCCGCGCCAGCTGACCGGCGAAGTCGCCGTCTTGCGGTGCCGGGTTTTTGACGGCGGCAATGGTCGGGATGGCGGAAAGGCGGATGATGAGGTCTTCGGAAAAGGTGAATTTCGTCGTCGTCGGGTTGTTGTAAAGGCATATCGGCAGGTCCGTGGCGGCTGCGACCGTCTTGACCAGCCCCTCCACCTCGGCATCGCTCAGCGGAAGATAGGACATCGGCGCCAGCAGAAGTCCGGATGCGCCCGCCGCTTTTGCCGCCTTCGCGTTCGAGACGGCATCGGCCGTTGTCAGCGCGCCGACGCCTGCGATGACCGGGGTGTTGCCGGCCGCCTCAACGGCTGCTTCCAGCGCCCGGGCACGCTCTGCGCCCGAAAGATAGGCATAGCTGCCGGTTGAACCCAGCGCGCCGATGGAAGGCACGCCAGCCTTTGCCAGATACGCGACGAGCCTTCCGAAGCGGTCGGCGGCGACATGGCCATTTTCGTCGGCGGGCGTGACGGGAAAGGCGGAGAGGCCGGAAAAAAGCGTTTTGGCGGAACTCATGACGACACCCTGTTTCTGTCAGCGCTCAACCGTGCCGCTATCGGAAACAGATGTTTTTCGGTCAGCGCCGCGCGCTTGACGCCGACGTCGCCCTCGACCGGCAGCCATCTCAGCTCCTCGATTTCGGCCTGCGGCGTGACCTCGGGGGCCGCGAAGCAGGAAAACGCCTCGGCCTCGACAATCATGCCGGGTTCGTTGGCCGCCAACTCGCTGAACTTGCCTTGATAACAAAAATCATCGGCTGAAAATGTCAGCGCCAGTTCCTCATTCAGCTCGCGGATCAACGCTTCAAGCGGCGTCTCACCGGCATCGATCTTGCCGCCGGGCTGCATGAAGGCCTCCGTGCCGCGTTTGCGCACGGTCAGCATCTCGCCCTTTTCATTGATGATCAGCGCGACGGCGATGCGGATGATGTTTTCGCTCTTCATCGGCTCAGATCCTTTTCTGCAGGGCGAGGGCCGCGCCCAGCATGATCAGAATGCCGCCGGCAGAGGCCTCAAGCCAGGCAACCAGACGCTCCGTTATCACGCGCGCAAGGGCGGAGAAGGCGAGCGCATAGATGATCAGGATCGGCAGTTCGAGCAGCACCGAAATGCCGCCGAACACCATCATCTGCATGGCCACATCACCGGTCGGATTGACGAATTGCGGCAGGATGGCAACGAAGAAGGCAAGGTTCTTCGGGTTCGCCGCCTGCACGCTGAAACCGCGGAAGAACAGCCGGAACGGGGCCTCGGGGGCCGCGCGCCGCATGTCGGCAGCGCGGGCAAGCACGGCATCGCTTTCGCCTTTGCGCCGCGAGAACAGCGGCGCAATCATCTTGATGCCGAGCCAGGCAAGATAGGCCGCGCCGACGATCTTCACCACATTGAACAGCGTGGCGCTCATCAGGATCAGCGAGGCGACGCCGGCCGCCGACAGCGCGAAATAAAGCGCGTTGGTTGCCAGAATACCGGCGGCGGCCGCCTGCGAGCGCCAGAAACCCTGCCGCATGGAAAGCCCGACCACCAGAAGCACGGCGGGGCCGGGCGAAAGGCACAGCAGAAATTCGGTCGCGGCAAAGGCCGCCACACTTGACCAGTCCATATATTATACTCCCGAAGGTGGAATGCCGGCGCGCTCTATCTTGCGCGGGGCGACAAGGTCCTTCCAGGTGGAAAGCGCCTTGTTGACGGCCGGATAGGGTGCGCGCTTGACGAATTTGCCGTGTCCTTCCTCGGTCTTCAAGGTGGTTTCTTCCAGCACGACCTTGCCGCGTGACAGGGTGAAGCGCGGCAGGCCCTTCACATGCTTGCCCTCGAAGACATTGTAGTCGATGGCCGAAACCTGGGTGTCGGCGGCAATCGTTTTTTCCAGGGTCGGATCCCAGACGATGAGATCGGCATCGGCGCCCACCAGAACAGCGCCCTTTTTCGGATACAGATTGAGGATCTTGGCAATGTTGGTGGAGGTGACGGCGACGAATTCGTTCATCGTCAGCCGGCCGGTGGAAACGCCATAGGTCCACAAAAGCGGCAGCCGGTCTTCAAGGCCGCCCGTGCCGTTGGGGATCTTGGTGAAGTCGTTGACGCCGTAGCGCTTCTGTTCGGTGGTGAAGGCGCAGTGGTCGGTGGCCACGCACGACAGCGTGCCCGCCTGCAGGCCGGCCCACAGCGAATCCTGATGCTGCCTGTTGCGGAACGGCGGCGACATCACCCGGCGGGCGGAATGGTCCCAGTCCTTGTCGAAATATTCGCTTTCATCGAGCATGAGATGCTGGATCAGCGGTTCGCCATAAACCCGCATGCCCTTCTGCTTGGCGCGGCGGATGGCCTCATGGCTCTGCTCGCAGGAGGTGTGAACCACATAAAGCGGCACGCCGGCCATGTCGGCGATCATGATGGCGCGGTTGGTGGCCTCGCCTTCGACTTCCGGCGGGCGCGAATAGGCATGGCCTTCCGGCCCGTTATTGCCTTCTGCCATCAGTTTTGCCTGCATGCTGGCAACGACATCACCGTTTTCGGCATGAACCAGCGGCATGGCGCCAAGTTCCGCACAGCGCTGGAACGAGGCGAACATCTCGTCGTCATTCACCATCAGCGCGCCCTTGTAGGCCATGAAATGCTTGAAGGTGTTGATGCCCTTTTCCTTGACGACGGTTTCCATCTCGTCGAACACCTGCTTGTCCCACCAGGTGATCGCCATGTGGAAGGAATAGTCGCAGGCTGCACTGGTCGACTTGTTGTCCCAGCGCTTGATGGCATCAAGCAGCGACTGGCCGGGATCGGGGAGGCAGAAATCGACGACCATGGTGGTGCCGCCGGCAACGGCCGCACGCGTGCCGCTGGCAAAGTCATCGGTGGAATAGGTGCCCATGAAAGGCATTTCGAGGTGGACATGCGGATCAATGCCGCCGGGCATGACGAAACAGTCGGTCGCGTCCAGTGTCTCGTCGCCGGAAAGATCGGGGCCGATCTCGATGATCTTGCCGTCTTCGATCTTGACGTCGGATTTGTAGGTCAGGTCGGCGGTCACAATGGTGCCGCCCTTGATAACGGTGCTCATAATGCTGTTCCCTTGCGTTTCAAACGGGCGGTTTTCCGCTTCTCGTTCTGGTGTTGTCTATTTCAGCCGATATTTTCCCCGCGGATAGGTGTTCATATTCATGTCCGAAGGCGCAGCCCCCGTGTCGGGGCTGATACTGCCCCGGCTTCTGGCTGCTCCGCCTGCCTGCGGCGCAACCGCCGCCCCGCCGCTGACGGTCGAGGCCGGTTTCGCGCCGATGAAGCCGCGTGAGCGAAGCGTGGGCTTTTGCTTTGACTTCATTGGACTTGCTCCGTGGCGGGCGAGAAGCGCGTGGTGTTGCAGGCTTCGGTCAGGCGATTTTCGAGAATGGCGACAATGGTTTCAAGCACGTCGTTTCTTTCTCGAAGCACTTCTTCGTTCCAAAAGCGGATGACCGAAAAGCCTGCATTGTTGATATAGCGTGTTCTCTCTGCGTCTCTCATGTTTTCAGCATGTTGTGCGCCATCCAGTTCGACAACAAGCGTTTTTTCGCGGCAAGCGAAATCGGCGAAATAGGGGCCGACTGGATATTGCCGCACGAATTTGAAGCCGTTGAGATTGCGGTTCCTGATCTCGCGCCAAAGTACCTTCTCGGCATCCGTTTCGTTGCGGCGCAGGGAGCGTGCGAACTGGGTGTGTGTGCTTGGCATGAGCCCCCTCATCCGGCCTTTGGCCACCTTCTCCCCTCAGGGGAGAAGGGAGGGCGCTTCGCGTTTGACGATGGTGCTTGTCGGAAATGCCGAGCATGCCGCAGGCTCCCCCTCTCCCCGTGGGGAGAGGGTGGCGCGCAGGCGCCGGGTGAGGGCGCAGCGCCTGCCGTCATTCCACAATCTCCGCCGTCTTCAGAACCGCCCTCAGCAGCACGTCCGCGCCGGCGGTTGCCCATTCCTTGGAGATGTCTTCGGCCTCGTTGTGCGACAGACCGTCGACGCAGGGGCACATGACCATGGTTGCCGGCGCCATTTTCGCCGCCCAGCAGGCATCGTGGCCGGCGCCGGAGACGATGTCCATGTGGCTGTAGCCGAGTTCTTCGGCGGCATCGCGGACATTGGCCACAAGTTCCGGCGCGAAGGTGACCGGATCGAAATGACCGACGGCTTCGACCGAACAGCCGACGCCGAGTTCGGCACAGATTTCCGCAGCCTGTGTTTCGATCTTTGCGCGCATGCTGTCGAGCTTGTTCTGGTCAGCCGTGCGGATGTCGACGGAGAAGGTCACCTTGCCCGGCAGCACATTGCGGGAATTGGGAGAAAAGAACATCTGGCCGACGCCGCCGACGGCATTCGGCTGGGCGTCCATCGCCACCGCCTGCACCATTTCCAGAATACGGGCCATGGCAAGGCCGGCATTGACGCGCATCGCCATCGGGGTCGAGCCGGTATGGGCTTCCTTGCCGGTCAGCGTGAATTCCAGCCACCACAGGCCCTGACAATGGGTGACAACGCCGATTTCCTTGTTTTCGGCTTCGAGGATCGGCCCCTGTTCGATGTGGTATTCGTAATAGGCGTGCATCTTGCGCGCGCCGACCTCTTCCTCGCCGACCCAGCCGATGCGCTTCAGCTCGTCGCCATAGGAAAGGCCCTCGGGATCCTTGCGGCCATAGGCATATTCAAGCGTGTGGACACCGGCGAAGACACCGGAGGCCAGCATAGCGGGCGCAAACCGCGCGCCTTCCTCATTGGCCCAGTTGGTGACCACGATCGGATGTCTGGTCTTGATATTGAGGTCGTTGAGCGTGCGCGCCAGTTCCAGCGCCGAAAGCACGCCGAGCACGCCGTCATATTTGCCGCCGGTCGGCTGGGTGTCGAGATGGCTGCCGACATAGACAGGCAGGGCATCCGGGTCGGTGCCCGGCCGGGTCATGAACATCGTGCCCATCTTATCGACGCCCATGGTCAGGCCCGCGTCCTCGCACCATTTCTGAAACAGTGCACGGCCTTCCGCGTCCGCGTCGGTCAGGGTCTGGCGGTTATTGCCGCCTGCAATGCCGGGGCCGACCTTGGCCATTTCCATGAGTGTGTCCCAAAGGCGGTCACCGTTGATCCGCATGTTTTCGCCGGCAAAGGCTGCCATCACTGTTCCTCGTTTTTATCTGAGGCCTTGCCCGACAGCCGATATTGCACGCTGCAAAAGGGCATTGCCTTTCCTGTCTGGATCGGTCACGTTTTTGACCGGTTGGTAAACTTTACAACTTCCGCGCCAAGGCTCAAGTGATCAAAATCAAATTCGCTCATCATTTGATGAAAAAATAGCCTAAAGTTTAGGCGAGATTCGAATTTGTGCAAAAATGGCCGCGGGGAGCGGTGCGGAACAAAGGGCGGTTGAAGTGGAAATGACACCACGGGCGGGCAGAACACAAAGACGGACACGCATACAGGAAGTCAAGGAGGAGGTGATTCTCGAGGCCGCGCTTGATGTGTTTTCCGCAAACGGGTTCAGGGGCGCGACGGTTGACCAGATTGCAGAGACCGCCGGTATGTCGAAGCCGAACGTTCTTTACTATTTCCGTTCGAAAGAGGCGGTTTTCACAGCATTGATTGCGCGCGTGATGGAGGTCTGGCTCGATCCGCTGCGCCTTTTCGATGCCGAGAAGGACCCCGAAAGCGAGATCCGCTCCTATATTCGCCGCAAGCTTGAAATGGCGCGTGATTTTCCGCGTGAGAGCCGGCTTTTTGCCAATGAGGTGATCCAGGGAGCGCCCAATACCGGGGTTTTCCTGCAAGGGGAGCTGAAGGATCTGGTCGATGAAAAGGCAAAGGTCATTCGCGCCTGGCAGCGGGCCGGAAAGCTGCGCCAGGTCGATCCCTATCACCTGTTCTTTTCGATCTGGGCGACAACGCAGCATTATGCGGATTTCGATGTGCAGGTCCGTGCCGTGCTGGGCGACGGGCTTTCCGGCGAAGGGCGGTTCGAGGATGCGGCCCGCTATCTCGAGACATTGTTCGTGAAAGGGCTGATTATCGACCGGGATCAGCCTTGAGCCCGGCGCTGCTTTCATGCGCAAGCCACGCCTTCTTTCGGGCAAAACGTGAAAGCGCGTCGGCTGATAGCGGCGGCGCAAAGAAATAGCCCTGAAACGTGTCGACACCGAGATCGCGCAATATGCGCACATGTTCGGCCGTTTCGACGCCCTCGGCGATGACCTTGATACCCAGAGCCCTGCCGATTTCCACGATCGAGGCGACAAGCCGCCTCTGGCTCTGGCCGGTGGTGATGGGGAATACGAGCTGCCGGTCGATCTTGAGCCTTTTCGGCGAAAGGGCAAGCAGGCTGAGGATCGAGGCATAACCGGTGCCGAAGTCATCGATCTCCACATCCACGCCGTGGGCCTTGATGGCCGCAACGCTTGTCTCCAGGCTGGTGTCCTGATCATCGAACGAGATGGATTCCAGCAATTCCAGGCAAAGTTGCCCCGGTTCCAGCCGGCTTTCGGCAATCCCCTTGATGAGCGCCGGGTCGATCAGCCGCTGCGCTGAGACGTTGACCGAGATGTGCGGAACATGGAGCCCGCTTTGCTGCCAGGCTCTGAACTGCGCACTGGCCTTGCTGAGAACCAGTGCATCGATCCGGGCAATCGAGCCGGTGGTCTCGGCCGTTCCGATGAAATGGCTCGGCGCCAGCTGTCCGCGCGTGGGGTGGTGCCAGCGCACCAGCGCCTCCACACCGTCGAGTTCCATCGTGTGCGCGGAAATCTGCGGCTGATAGAACACTTCGAACTGGTCATCTTCAATGGCCGCCAGCAATTCATCGGCCACCTTCTTGTTGGTGACTGCGATGTTGCGCAGTGTGGCATCGAAAATCACGAACTGGTTGCGGCCCATGCGCTTTGCTTCATAGAGCGCGATACCGGCATTGACGAGAAGGTCACGCATGGTGGTGGTGTCTTCATCGATCCAGGCGATGCCGACACTGGCGCTGATGCGCACCTGATGTTCGCCGTATTGAAGCGGTTTTCCGAGCGCGCGGATGATCTCCTGCGCCATGCGGGTCAGCCGCTCGATATCGCCGTCCCAATGGGTGATCAGCGTGAATTCGTCTCCGCCGACACGGGCCAGGAAGTCATTCGTGCCGGCGATGCTTTTCAGCATGTTCGAACAGTGCCGAAGCATTGCGTCACCGGCAGCATGGCCAAGCGTGTCGTTGATCTCCTTGAAGCGGTCGAGGTCGATATGCAGCACCGCATGGGGCGGGGCCGTCGGCGTCTTCCGGTTTCCGTATGGGCTGTCGACAAAGGCTTCGCCCAGTTGTCGGCGGTTTGCAAGGCCGGTCAGCGCATCGTGAAGCGCATTGTGGCGAAGCACTTTCTGCGCCTCTTCCAGCGCGGCATTCTTCCGTCGCATTTCGGCGCTGGCCTGTTTGAGGTTTTCGTGAAGTTCCACGTCTTCGGTGATATCCCGATTGACGCCAACCAGATAGGTATGGCCATCGGGGTTGGTGTGGATATCACCGAAGACCTGGAGGTGGCGGAGGGAGCCGTCGTCCAGCACGATCCTGAAACGGCTTTGAAAGTTCTTTTCCTCCGCAATCGTGACCTCAAGTCTGGCTCTTTCCTTTTGAACGTCATCCGGGTGAAGCCGTTCAAACCAGATCTGCATGGGGCTTTGCCCGCAATCGGGAGGTTTGCCGTAAAGCGCATACATCCGCTCGTCCCAGATCGCTTCGCCGGTTTCCACATCCATTTCCCATACGCCGATTTTCGAGGCGTCGAGGGCAAGGTCCATGCGCTGTGAAAGGCGGCGCACGGTCATGAGGTTGCGGTGGCGCACGCGCATCAGATGTGCGATGCCGGTAACGGCGGCAATGATGATCAGGCCTATGGTTCCGATCATGACCTGTCGCCGCATCGAGTCAACGAAAGGCTCCTGGCAGCCGGCTTTCGGAATGGCGGCAATTGTCCACTGTGTATTTGCCAGATCGATGGTCTGTGTGACCGGGTTACCGTCGAAAATGCCGGGTGGGCCGAACAGTGTCTCGCCGATCATGCCCCCGGCGGTATTCTTGCCGACTGCCATAATGAGGTCGGGATGCGTTTCGGTGATCGCGCGGTCGGAAAGCAGGCGCTTGAGGTTGATGACGGCCGACAATATGCCCCATGCATCACGTCCTTCGCTGTCATAAAGGGGATAATAGGCCAGCAGCGCAGAGCCCCCCTGAACCAGCGAGACCGGGCCGTCGACGACCGGGCCGCGTTTGAGCAGGGCCTGACGGATGGCGGCCATCTGTTCGGGATGGTCACGATAGTTGAGGCCAAGCGCCTCGCGGTTTTCCTCCGGAGGAAAGACCATGGTGATGATCAGGTCGCGCGCCAGTGCCATGCTGACGATAGAATCCTGGCTGCTCAGGAGCCTTCGTGCCAGCCGCTGGAAACGGTCGGCCTCGATTTCAGGCTCAAGCGATAGGGCAAAGCCCAGCCCCTCGACCAGTTTGAGATTTTCCTCAAGGTCGGCCTCAAGCCGTGAGGTGGACACCGCCATGCGCTCCGACGTCTTCAGGCGCAGGTTCTGCGTGTAGTTTTCCGAAGCCTGCCGGTTGGCGACATAGACAGACCCCAGCACCAGCACGATCACGGCCAGAGCGAGAAAATCGCTCGGGATGAACCCGAAACGTTTTTTCCTTATCCAGGCTGCCGGCTTCAGCATACCCCCATCCGCCTCCGCATAATTTCGCGTACCGGAGGATATGCTGCGGGATGTTCAATATAAAAAGCAATTTAAAAATGATATTATATTGAATTATACATAAAAACTGGAATTTAGTATTTATATTATATTTTTCTTTTTGATTGTGTTTTTGAATATGAATGGCTGAAATGAAAAAGCCACGGTTCCGAAACTAGGCCGTGGCTCAGACTGCTGACAAGCCTCTCCGTTTAGGAGGCGTCATCAACTCTGTTGTTGTTGATAGTCCCTTATCCTTGCGTTGATGGTTATGATGATTTTTCGCATTGTCGCAGCGATTGCGACGATGGGTGGTTTTCCATTTTGGATGAGGCGTTTGTAGAAGGGGCCGAATTGTCCCTTTCCCTGTGCGGCGCACATGGCGGGCATGAACAAGGTTGTCTTGACCTGGGGCCTTCCGCCCCGTTGTCGTCGGCGTCCGTTTGCGTTGCCGCTTTCGCTGGGGTAGGGCGCTGTTCCCGCCAGGGCCGCTGCCTGTCGGCGATCTATTGAGCCCAGCTCGGGAATTTGAGCCAGAAGGCTTGCCGCGCCCAGGAAGCCGACGCCGCTGACCGTCATGCAGATATCGATGCGCCGGCGAAGCCTCGCGCTGTTTTCCACCAGAGCGGCAATTTTTCTTTCGAGCCCGTCGATCTGCCGCTGGATGACGCCGAGCACCGCCTTGAACGACGCGGCCAACGCTTTGGCGCCGCCGGCTTTGGAGCGGTTCTGCTCGGCAACCTTAAGCGCCACGAGATCGGCCCGGCGGCGCACGAAGGCCTGCAACCGCACCTCATCGGGGTCCGGTTCGCGCCACAAGGGCAGGCTTGCCCACCGTTCGCGGCCGTAGACAGCCATGTGGTGCCTGGCATCGATGGCGTCGCTCTTGCCCAGCGTTCCCATGGAACGAATATAGGCTTTGAGCTTCATGACGTCAGCCCGGTGGCAGGCAAGGCCGGCGCTGAGGCATTCCTCCAGAAGGATGAGTTCGTAGCCGCCGGTCGGTTCACAGATGATGAAGTCGGGTTGTCTTTCCTTGAGAAAGGCCCGGATGCCGCGGCGATTGTTGGGAATGGTCACGCAGGCGCCGCCGTCACTGACGACGAGATTGTCCTTGGCGACATCGATGCCGAAGCATCGATGCGGTGCAGTGTGCAAAATGTCCATTGTCCTGCTATCCTTTGCGGGCTTAGGATTGTTTGCGGGCGTCTTGTGCCCAATCAACTCTCCAAGCGGTGAAGCAAAAGGCGGCAGGGAGCCTTGATGACCTGGGGTGCTGTCCCAATCCTCGGACGGTCGCCTGTCGCCGGGACTGCGGGGGAAGCCCGCAGTCCCGCTTTAACAATAGACCGTTTTGAACAAACAATCCTCGGGCTTGTCCCGAGGATCTAACCACCGTTCCGCACGAGCGGCGTTGGCGTTTCGTAGTATATTGTATTTAAACAGATTTTCATTCGAAACGCTTGTCGCATTGATGCGTGTTTGGATGCTCGGGACAAGCCCGAGCATGACGAATGTGGGGGAAGCAACCTTTGTCAATAATCTGAGCCACGCCCCGAAGCCGGGCCGTGGCTTTGCATCCGTGTTGAGCGCGTTGGCCTGCTATTCGGCAGCCTTGGCCGCCATCGGGTTGTTGGGATGCGATGTCCAGTTGGCGTAGTCGGAAGAAACCGTCTTGCCGGTGCGCTGATCCTTTTCGCCCGGGGCAAGCGCGACCATATCGATGCAGTTTTCCACGGGACAGACATTGACGCAGAGATTGCAGCCGACGCAGTCTTCCTCCTTCACCATGAAATGCCGCTCGCCATCGACCATGGCCGTGATCGCCTGATGCGAGGTGTCCTCGCAGGCGATGTGACAGCGGCCGCACTTGATGCAGGCGTCCTGATCGATACGGGCCTTGGTGATGTGGTTGAGGTTCAGGTACTGCCAGTCGGTGACGTTGGGCACGGCGCGACCGGAGATTTCATCGAGCGTGCTGAACCCCTTGCTGTCCATCCAGGCCGAAAGCCCCGAAATCATTTCCTGCACGATCTTGAAGCCATAGGTCATCGCCGCGGTGCAGACCTGCACGTTTCCCGCCCCCAGCACCAGAAATTCGGCCGCATCGCGCCATGTGGTCACGCCGCCGATGCCGGAAATCGGCATGCCGGCCGTTTCCGGATCACGGGCAATCTCGGCCACCATGTTGAGCGCGATCGGCTTGACCGCCGGGCCGCAATAGCCGCCATGCGTGCCCTTGCCGCCGACCGTCGGGTTGGGCGCGAAGGTGTCGAGATCGACCGAAACGATGGAGTTGATGGTGTTGATCAGCGAGACGGCATCGGTGCCGCCGCGATGTGCGGCACGAGCGGAATGGCGGATGTCGGTGATGTTGGGCGTCAGCTTGGTGATCACCGGCATGCGGGTATACTGCTTGCACCAGCGCACCACCATCTCGACATATTCCGGCACCTGGCCGACGGCGGACCCCATGCCGCGCTCGGACATGCCGTGAGGACAGCCGAAATTCAGTTCGATCCCGTCCGCGCCGGTTTCCTCCACCAGCGGCAGGATTGCCTTCCAGCTTTCCTCGTCGCACGGCACCATGATCGAAACCACGATGGCGCGGTCCGGCCAGCGGCTCTTGACCTCCTTGATCTCACGCAGGTTGAGATAGAGGTCGCGGTCGGTAATCAGCTCGATATTGTTGAGGCCGAGCAGCCGGCGGTCGGCGCCCCAGATCGCGCCGTAACGCGGGCCGTTGACGTTGACGACCGGCGGGCCTTCCTCGCCGAGCGTCTTCCACACAACGCCGCCCCAGCCATCGCGAAAGGCGCGCTCGACATTATAGGCCTTGTCCGTCGGCGGCGCGGAGGCGAGCCAGAACGGATTGGGCGATTTGATACCGACGAAATTATTGGAAAGATCAGCCATCTTGTTTCTCCTTAGGCTACAGCGCTTGCAAGCGGCGCTTCGCCCGCCAGAACATGGTTTATGGCAATGGCGGCATCGCGTCCCTGCTGGACCGATGTAACGGTCAGGTCCTCGCCGCGCTTGATGCAGTCGCCGCCTGCCCAGACATCGGGAAGCGAGGTGTGGCCTTCCGCGTCGACGGCAATGCGGCCGTTGACCAGCTTCAGCCCGTCCAGATGGTCGGTGATGAAGGTCTGGCCGATCGCCGTCAGCACATGGTCGGCGGCAATCACGCCGGTTTCGCCGGTGCCGACAAGCTTTCCGTCACGGATTTCGGTGTGTTCGAACAACACGCCGGAGACGCGGCCGTCCTCGCCGATGATTTCCTTGGGCGCGAGGTAATGGCGGATGAAGACGCCGTGCGAGGCCGCAAGCTCCTGCTCGAATTTGGAGGCGCCCATGGCCGCAGGCCCGCGACGATAGCACAATGTCACCTCGTCGGCGCCGAGCAGCTTCGACTGGACGGCTGCATCGATGGCGGTCATGCCGCCGCCGAGGACCACGACGTGAGAGCCGACGGAAACGGTGGAGAGGTCGTCCGCCTGGCGCAGGTTTTCGATGAAATCGACGGCGTCTTCGCATCCTGCAAGGTCTTCGCCGGCAACGCCGAGCTCGTTGACGCCGCCAAGGCCGAGGCCGAGGAACACCGCATCATAGTCGCGGCGCAGTTCATCGAGCGTGAAATCGCGGCCAAGCATCTGCCCGCCGCGAATTTCGATACCGCCGATTTCCAGCAGGTAGGCGATTTCCTTCTGGGCAAAATCATCAACCGTCTTGTAGGCGGCAAGGCCGTATTCGTTGAGGCCGCCGGGCTTTTCCTTGGCTTCCAGAACGATGACATCGTGACCGGTCTTGGCCAGGCGATGCGCGCAGGCAAGGCCGGCAGGGCCGGCGCCGACCACGGCGACGCGCTTTCCGGTCTCTGCGGCGCGGGTATAGAACTGCTTGTTCTCGGCCATCGCCTTGTCGGTGGCGTAGCGCTGGAGGAGGCCGATCTCAACCGGCTTTTCTTCCGCCGTGTTGCGCACGCAGGCGTCCTCGCACAGCGTTTCGGTGGGACAGACGCGCGCGCACATGCCGCCGAAAATGTTCTGGTCGAAGATTGTCTTGGCCGCACCCAGCGGGTTGTCGGTCGATATCTGCCGGATGAACAGCGGAATATCGATTTCGGTCGGACAGGCCGTCATGCAGGGCGCGTCATAGCAGAAGTAGCAACGGTCTGCTTCCACGGCCGCCTCGTGCCGGTCCATGGGCGGGTGCAGGTCCGAAAAGTTTCGGTGATAGTCGTCGGGCGCCAGGCGCCCGCCCTTGAGGGCAGGTTCCAGATTTCGCATCGCAATGTTCCCCGTTTTTAAGGTTATTGGGGGAATGCTACCGCGAAATAAAAAATTTATCAAACGGTAAAATTTTTTATCGATTCAGACCGCAAGGCCATGCGGGAAAGGGTTTGGAAGAGCGGAGACTTTTGAAAATCGAGGCTTTGGAACAGGCCCGCGGGCTGGTGACACGGACCATGGCCGGTATCGGGATGGAGACCGGTACCGGCCATGGTCCGTGGGGAGGATCGGGTGATCGCTCCCTTTGTTACGCGACCGGCCGAAGGGGGGGCTGTTTACCGCATGCGCGATCAGAAGATATCAAGCGCCTTGCGTTTCTTGCTGTCGGCGTCGGCCCGCAGATGATTGACGTTTTCACGCCAGAGATAGGACGCGCCCACCACCATTGCGACAGCGATGGCCAGCATCAGCCCGATCATGAGGTCGCGGGCGACCACATGGTTGAAGATGTCCTGAAAGCTGTTGGTGCCGGACCCCGAAAACGGCAGGTATTCGGCAAAGAAGTCGGACGCCGGATCAACGGCCACCAGGGGCGCGGTGTCGAGCGAATTCTGTGCAGCCGCCTGCGTGGGCGCCATTGCCATCAGTGCCGGCATGCCGAGCGCTGCGATGGCATAAAGCCCGCGTTTCCACGATTGTGATCGTGCCGAGATCGCTTTCAGCACTCTCTTGGTCGTCAACATTGACCTACTCCTTCTGCGGTCGTTCTGCGCTGCCTAAAAGGCCACCTGAATGCGACGGCTTCTGGACCAAAGGTGGTTTAACGGGACCCATTTTGGGGCCGATTCAAGGCATGGTTACCGGCGCCGGATGCCGGGCTGCCGGCGCGAATATCCGCAAAGGCGGCCCGTGCGGCGTTTCCCGAAGGGCACAGGGCGCCCTCAATTGACGATTGAGCGAGGATTGCGCTTGAAACGGTGGGCAAATTCGGCTTAGACCAAGCACTTGGAAAACGTGCCGCGCTCCGGCGGCTTTCCAAGGTTCAATCTAGACATCAGGACATTGAAAATGGCCCTTCTTGCTGACGCTCTTTCTCGTGTGAAGCCCTCCGCCACCATCGCCGTGGCCCAGAAAGCACGCGACCTCAAAGCGAAAGGGCGCGATGTCATCAGTCTCGGCGCCGGCGAGCCCGACTTCGATACACCGGACAACATCAAGCAGGCCGCCATCGAGGCGATCAACCGCGGCGAGACAAAGTACACGCCGGTGCCCGGCATTCCGCCGCTGCGCGATGCAATCGTTGCCAAGTTCAAGCGCGAGAACAATCTCGACTACAAGCCTTCGCAGACGATTGTCGGCACGGGCGGCAAGCAGATCCTGTTCAACGCCTTCATGGCGACGCTGAACCCGGGCGACGAAGTCATCATCCCGGCACCTTACTGGGTCTCCTATCCGGAAATGGTGGCGCTTTGCGGCGGCACCCCGGTGTTCGTTTCCGCCACCAAGGAAAACAATTACAAGCTGCAGGCCGAAGATCTGGAAAAGGCGATCACGCCAAAGACCAAATGGTTCATCTTCAACTCGCCGTCCAACCCCTCGGGTGCTGCCTATTCGCATGATGAACTGAAGGCCCTGACCGATGTGCTGATGAAGCATGAAAACGTCTGGGTGCTGACCGACGACATGTACGAGCATCTGACCTATGGCGATTTCAAATTCGCGACACCGGCCGAAGTCGAGCCCGGCCTCTATGACCGCACGCTGACCATGAACGGCGTTTCGAAAGCCTATGCCATGACCGGCTGGCGCATCGGCTATGCTGCGGGTCCGGAAGAGCTGATCAAGGCGATGACGACGATCCAGAGCCAGCAGACTTCCGGCGCCTGCTCGATTGCGCAATGGGCTTCGGTCGAGGCGCTGAACGGCACCCAGGACTTCATCCCCGAGCGCAAAGCCGCCTTTGAAAAGCGCCGTGACCTGGTGGTCTCGATGCTTAATCAGGCAACCGGTCTCGAGTGCCCGGTTCCCGAAGGCGCGTTTTATGTCTATCCCTCCTGCGCAGGGCTGATGGGCAAGACCGCACCGACAGGCAAGGTCATGAACAATGACGAGGATTTCGTCACCGAGCTTCTGGAATCCGAAGGGGTCGCCGTGGTGCACGGTTCGGCCTTCGGACTTGGCCCCAACTTCCGCATCTCCTATGCCACATCGGAAGAGGCCCTTGAGGAATCCTGCAAGCGCATCCAGCGTTTCTGCGCGGCCTGCCGCTAAGGGCCCGTTTGAAACAGACATGTTTGAAAGGCGCGCTTCGGGCGCGCCTTTTTTATGGGTGGCTCTTGCAAGCAGTCACGGCTTTGCGCGCAAAGTCTCTTTCCGGAAGCGCACAACAAGCGGCCCTGGATACCGGCTCAAGGCCGGTATGACGAAAGAGCGCGGGGCGATCTTTTTCAGAAGCCTGAAGGTGTGCATCGGGCGCGTCTTTTTTGGGGGGGGCTTGCCATACCCTCGGGCGAGCGTGTTGCCGGTTTTTCGCAAACAGCCACCACTTAATGTGGCATTTGTGATAAATGCTCGGCTAAAGCAGCAATTAAAGAGTCGGATGGGCTGACTTTTGTTGTTCGCAACCGCGATAGAGCTGTCCGATGACAAAGCGCCGTTCCACCTTGTGGGCCGTCTTGATGCTGTTTGCGGCCGAGGCGGTCATCACCAGTCTGATTTATGCCCGTATTCCCGATATCAAGGCCGGTAACGGTTTGTCCGATGCCGCTTTGGGCCTCGTGCTGATTGGCATGCCGATCGGCAATATTTTCGGTTTCATGCTGGCGCCGTATATGGTCGGCCGCGTGGGACTGACAAAGGCAAGCTGGCTTTCAGTCGCCGTTCTCGGTGCTTTGTCGCTCGGTGTCGGATTTGCCGAAACACGCTTCACCTTGATTGTCGTATTTGCCCTTCTGGGGCTCTGCCTGTCGCATACCGAGGTTACGCAGAACGCGATGGCGGGGCATATCGAACGGACCGCGGGCAGGCGGGTCATGTCGCGTTGCCACGGCGGATGGAGCATTGGTTCAATCGCCGGGCTTCTGGCTGGCGGTGCATTTTCACAAATGTCCATTCCCGTTTCGATACAGGGCGGTGTTGCGGCGGTGGCCGGTGTCGCGGCGGCAGCCGTTCTGGCGCGGGGCCTGCCGGATGTGCCCCGTCGTGCCGCTGTTTCCGGAAACGCACGGATCCCGATTAAGGAACGCATACCAAAGTTTGCGCTGCTGTTGCTCTGCATTCTCCCGCTTGGCACGCTTGCGCTGGAGGGCATCGTGCGTGACTGGGGCGCGATCTTCATGCGCAGCGATCTCGGTGCGGCTCCGTTTTCATCAACGCTTCTGCTGGTGGTTCTCTCGACCTCCATGGCGGTCGTCCGCCTGTCGGGCGATTCCCTTCTCGAACGGCTGGGAGAGCGTTTGGTCGTGGCGGGATCGATCATCTGCGCCAGCGCGGGGCTTCTTGCTATTGCCCTGGCGCCATCAATGATCGCCGCACTCGTCGGAGCCGCTGTCACGGGCGTCGGCGTCGCGGTGGTGTATCCGGTGGCGCTGTCGATTGCCGCGCGCCGCTCCGATGCGCCCGAGCGGGATGTCGCAACCATGTCTTTCATCTGCTTTGTGACGTTGATGGCGAGCCCGGCAGCCGTTGGTTTTCTCAGCGAAGCCGTGGGTTTGCGTATTACATTTGCCGCCTTTGCCCTGCTGTCGCTTCTTGCCCTCTTGCTGCTCCCCGTAACGGGAAAACGGCAATAGCGTGCTCTGTTTCGAGCGCGATACGCGCTTAACATGCGGCGTCAATGCGGCTATAGCCGTGGTTGTTCAAGCTTGAGCCGGGGTATCATGCGACGCAGTTTTTTCCATTCGACCGGCATGTCCGGCAGCGGGCGTGTCTTTTGTTTCGTTGCTCTTTTCCTGTTTGCGCTGTTTGCTGTTCAGGCGCGGGCACAGGATGCAGGTGATACCGCCGCCGCTCCGGCATCCGAGAAGACCGCAATGACGGTCGGTATCCACAGCGTGCCGCCCTTTGTGATGAAGGATCGGGACGGTTCGTGGTACGGGCTCGGGGTCGACATGATGACCATGCTCGGCCGTGCGCTACATCGGGACTATCGTTTTGTTGAAACCGCGCCCGGCGACATGATTTCCCAAGTTGCGGACGGGACGCTGGATATTGCGATCGGCGCCGTGCCGGTCAATGCCGCCGACGAGGCGGTGATCGATTTTTCCCAGCCCTATTACAGCAGCAGCGTCGGTGTGGCGCTGCGGATCGTTGACCGCCTCGGGCCGCGCTTCATGCTGGAATTGCTGACGTCCCGGGCCTTTCTCTACATGCTTGGCCTGCTGACCGGCCCGGTGTTCGTCATCGGTGCGCTGATCTGGCTTTTGGAGCGGCGCGCCAATCCGGAGCAGTTCGAGCCACGCCCGGCGCGCGGGGTTTTCTCCGGGTTCTGGTGGGCGACGGTGACCATGACCACGGTCGGGTATGGTGACAAGGCGCCGATGACCTTTCTTGGCCGGCTTCTGGCCATGTTCTGGATGTTTGCGGCCCTGATCCTGACGGCGATCACCACCGCCCAGCTTGCCGCCGGGCTGACATCCTCCATCAGCACCAGCGCCATCGAGGGCGTCGGCGATCTCGCCGGTCTTAAGGTCGGCACGGTCGGCAACTCGGCCGCTGCCTATGAGCTTGACGTCCTGCAGGTTACGGCAAGCGATTATACCGATATAGCCGCCGGTCTGGATGCGCTCGAAAGGGGCGAGATCGACGCGTTCGTCTACGACCGCGCCGCGCTACAATGGGGCTTGCGCAATTATTCGGGACTGTATCTGACCGCGCTTTCGTTTTCGCAGCAGAATTACGGTCTGATCATGCCGGAAAACGATCCGGAGCGCGAGGCGCTCAATATCGCGATCCTGTCGACGCTTTCCAGCGAACAATGGCACCTTCTGGTGGAGCGTTACCTGCCGTCCGACGGGCGTTAGAGCGTTTCAGTCTGAAACGCTCTAGGCAGTGGCGATATAGGCTTTGAGGCCCGTCACCAATGCATCGAAAACCACCCGGCAGCGCGGCGAGTGGCGCAAATCCTCGTGCATGACCACCCAGAGCGGCAGGCTGAGCGGGATCTGCCCCCTGACCACTTCGACAAGACGCGGATCGCGGCGGCCGAGCGGCACCTGGCAGAAGCCGAAGCCGCAGCCGGAGCGGATCGCGGACAATTGGGCAAGATTGCTGTCGGAGCGGAAATCGAATGCCGGCAGCGGCATGTCGCCAAGGGCTTTCGTCGCTTCGCGGATATAGATCAGCTCGCGGTCGTAGCCGATGGTGGGCAGGTTTGTGATGTCCTCCGGTTTTTGCGGCGTGCCGTGGCGGGCAATCACATCATCACGGGCAAAACAGCCGATCGGGATCTCGCCGATATGGCGCACCAGAAGCGCGTCCTGTGTCGGCTTGACCATGCGAAGCGCGATATCGGCCTGCCGGTTCAGGAGGTCTTCCACCGCATCGGAGACGGAAACCTCGATATCTAGGGCGGCGTGTCCGGCCATCACCGGAGCGAGAATTTCCGGTAACACTTCGACAGCGATGACATCGCTGGCGCTGATCCGCACACTGCCGGAAACGGCCGTGCGGCTTTCCGATGCGGTGCGCCGGATGGCATCGGCCGTAGCGGCCATGGCTTCGGCCAGATGCCGCATCGAAAGCGCCGTGTCGGTCGGCTCCAGCCCGCGCTGCGAGCGGGTGAACAATTGCTGGCCGGCCTCCGCCTCAAGCGCTTCGATATGCCGGCCGACGGTCGGCTGGGTCAGGCCAAGATGCCGCGCGGCAGCCGAAAGCGAGCCGGTATCGAGCACGGCCAGCAGGGTGCGGTAATAGTCCCAATTCGTTCTTTCCATAAATAAATGTATATCAAGGATACATATTTATACAATTCCGTTTGGGTCACTCTTTTCCGATACTGCCGGCAGGTTTCAGGCAAAGGACAAAGATGATGACCGAGACAAACACAGGAAATGCGCTGACAATACGCCCGCTCGCTCTCATTCTGGGGGCTAGCGGCGGCGTTGGCGGTGCTGTTGCCCGCTCGCTTCATGCGCGCGGCTACCGCATCCGCGCCATGCACCGCCATCCGGAAAAGCAGCGCGAAAAGTATCCGGCCTATGAATGGGTCAGCGGCGATGCCATGTCGCTGAAGGATGTGATGGCGGCCGCAGAAGGCGCGACCCTGATCTTTCATGGCGTCAATCCGCCGGGCTATCAGAACTGGCAAAAGCTGGTGCTGCCCATGCTTGACAATACCATCCTGGCGGCAAACGCCAATCACGCGCGCATCCTGTTTCCGGGCACCGTCTATAATTTCGGCCCCGATGTGCTGCCGGAACCGGTCGAGGAAAGCCCGCAGAACCCGACCACCCGCAAGGGGCAGATCCGTGTCGCGGTGGAGGAGCGGCTGCGCGAGGCGGCTTGGAACGGCACGCAGGTCATTCTCGTCAGGGCAGGGGACTTTTTCGGCGGGGCCAATGTTGCCAACAGCTGGTTCGGGCAGATGGTGAAACCGGGCAAGCCGCTCAAATCGGTGACGCGGCTGGGCACCCCCGGCGTCGGCCATCAATGGGCCTACCTGCCGGATCTTGGCGAAACCTTCGCCGCGCTTGATGCGCGCGCCGGCAGCCTGCCGGCTTTTGCAAGCTTTCAGTTCGAAGGCTATTGGGACGCGGACGGATCAGGCCTGATTGACGCCATTCGCAAGGTATCCGGCAATCCGAAACTGCCTGTGCGGCCGTTTCCCTGGTTCATGGTGCCGCTGCTTGCACCCTTCATGCCGCTGATGCGGGAGGTCGCCGAAGTGCGCTATCTGTGGCGGACACCGCTGCACATGAAGAATGACAGGCTGGTAGCGGTGCTGGGGCATGAACCGCGCACGCCGATCGACGAAGCTGTTGCCGCAGCGCTCGATGATCTGGGCGTTATCGCACCTGCCGGGCATTCCGAGAGAGAGCCGGAAGCCGCCTGAACCGGTCAAAGTCCGAGAAAGGAGAGCATGATGAAGGTTGCAAACAGCACGAAATGGGTCATGCCCTCGATGGCATTGGTCTCGCCGTCACTGACATTGATGGCAGCGGCGACCAGTGTGATCGCGACCATGGTGATCTGAACCGGGGTCATGGCCATGGTGAAGGGCTGGCCGGTGAAAAGCGCAATCGCTTCGACCACCGGCACGGTCAGGATCACAGTCGACAGCGAGGCGCCGAGTGCGATGTTGACCACGGCCTGCATCCGGTTCTTCAGTGCGGCCCTTAGCGCCGTCAGGATTTCCGGACCGGCGGCGATGCTGGCGACCAGAATGGCCGTCAATGCCAGCGGCGCGCCGGTGCCCTCAAGCCCGTCGGACAGAAATGCGGACATGAATTCCGCCAGAAGGCCGATCAGTGCCACGCCGGCAAGGATCACGCCGACCGAAAGTGCCGTCGGTCCGTGCTCTTCTTCTTCCGCGCTCTTTTCGGCGCCCGCCCGCATCTTCGGGTAGCGGTAGGAGAAGAAATAGCTGTGCTGACCGACCTGCATCTTCAAAAACACCGCGTAGAGCGCCAGCATGGCGATGATGGTGAAGGCGGAATAATAGTGCCAGCTTGCCTGGGGCACGAAATCGGGCACGATCATCGATATGCCCATGGCCGTCAGGATCATCACCGCATAGGTGCGGCCTGAATCGTCATTATAGGGCTGCTCGCCATGCTTCAGCCCGCCCAGCAGCGCTGCCAGGCCGAGAATGCCGTTGATATCGAGCATCACGGCGGAATAGATCGTATCGCGCACCAGCGTCGGCTGCTGGCTCTGCTGCATCATGACCACCAGAATCAGGACCTCGACCACGACAGCCGAGAGCGTCAGGATCATCGTGCCATAGGGCTCGCCCGCCTTGGCGGCGAGGATTTCGGCATGGTGGGCAACCCGCATCGAGGCGCAGGCAATCGAGACGATCAGCGCGGCAGCGGCCAGCAGCGCGAAAGCCTGTCCAGCTTCCATGATCGCGTGTTCGAACAGATAGGCAAGCAGGGCAACCGGGACAGCCTGCAGAAGCAGGGTTTCACCGCGCAGAAATTTCAGCATTGTCAAAGCGATCCCGTTTTACAGCGTCGAGGCGTCAGCTGCCGAGCGCGGGGTAATCGGTGTACCCTTTCGCATCGCCGCCGAACAGTGTCCTTTGATCCAACGCATTAAGCTGCGCATTGATCCGCAGGCGGCGCACAAGATCGGGATTGGCGACGAAGGGGCGGCCGAAACAGATCAGGTCGGCGCGCTCCTTTTCCAGTGCGTCGATGGCCAGTTGCCGGTCGTAGCCGTTATTGACCATCCATGCGCCGGAACCGTCGGTCCGGTAATAGGTCTCGCGCATTTCCTCGTAGTTGAATGGCTCCGGGCCCTGCTGGTAATTGCGGTCCCCGCCTGTCGCTCCCTCTACGATGTGAACGTAGGCGAGGTCATAGGCGCTCAGCTGGCTTGCGATATAATTGAACAGCGCCTGCGGCCGGTCATCGTGCATGTCGTTGGACGGTGCCACCGGCGACAACCGGATGGCCGTGCGTCCGGGCCCGATCTCGCGCGAGATACAGCCGACGATATCGAACATGAAGCGGGCGCGGTTTTCCAGCGGCCCGCCGTAAAGATCGGTGCGCTGATTGCTGCTTGAGCGCAGAAACTGGTCGACCAGATAGCCGTTGGCGCCGTGGATCTCGATACCGTCAAAGCCGGCCTCCATGGCGCGGGCGGCGGCTCTTCGATAGTCCTCGATGATGCCGGAGATCTCATAGGGCTTGAGTTGACGCGGCATAGAGGTTTCGATGAAATCGGTGGTGCCGTCGGAATAGACGACGAAGGATTTTGCCCGGGCCTGTATGGCCGACGGCGCGACGGGCGGATCACCGAACGGCTGCAAGGATTTGTGGGAAACCCGGCCGACATGCACGAGCTGACAGAAGATCTTGCCGCCGGTTTCGTGGACCGCCGTTGTCACATGGCGCCAGCCCTCTATGGCGGCATCGCTGTAGATGCCCGGCGCGTTTGAGTAGCCCTGACCCTGTTCGGTAACCGCCGTGGCCTCGGAAATGATCAGGCCTGCCGTGGCGCGCTGCCGGTAGTATTCGACATTCAGTTCGTTGGGAACGGCTTCCGGGGACCGGTTGCGCATCAGCGGCGCCATGATGATCCGGTTTTCGAGTGTGACGTCGCCGATCGTGATGGGGTCAAAAAGATTGGCCATGCAATTCCTCTTCGTCTCGGGCCACGAAACCTCGAACCTGTCTGTGTGTAACCTGCGCCGGATATTTACGCAATTTCGCAATTGCGCCGGAACGGCCCGCCAAACCCTCCGCAGTCCTCGCCGGAAGGTCTCTGAGTTCTAAAGTACAAAACGACAAGAAAACGTATACGAAGAGCAATGCCTGTCGCATGCTGCCGGTTCCCGGCCTGATGCAAGGCAAAAAAAAGGGCCTCCAAAAAAGGGGCCCTGTTAGGTGTGAAGGTAAAACCTCCAGAGGGGAACAGCTGCTGCAGCGAGACTCAACAGTCACGCCGTACGCATCAGCTAATTCTGGATATGGTTCTTTTTTGTGCGCGTTGCAATAGTTTTCATCGCCGAATGCGAAAAAAAAGATCAAAGATCTGCAGGCAAAAAAAGAGGGCCACCGAAAAACGGGGCCCTTTGAGTTAGAAGGTCTCTCAAAACCTCCAGAGGGGAACAGCTGTTGCGGTGCACCAGGGAGAAATTGGGCACCAACTGCATCAGCTGTGTGCGATATGCCCCTGAATTAGGCATTTCACAAGGCGATTTTCTGCATGGCTGCCATGCAGGAAGTGAAATTTGCAGCCAAAATTGACTAATACAAAGCAATTTCAAAAACGGCATAAAAAATAGGCTTGTTTTGGCTATTTCTACGCGGTGCCTGAAGGTTGTGCACGCGAAGGACGCATCCGTCACGGCCGACCGACGCAGCTATGGCTGATCGGAAGTGGAGAAAGTTTCGGCTGTCGGAGACGAATCGCTTGGTCCCGGAGCAGGGCTCTAGAAGCTCCAGTTGCGCGACTTGGTAACGATGAAGTCGCGGAACACTTTCAGCTTGGCCGAGTTTTTCAGCTCGTCGGGATAGCAGAAATAGGTGTCGAAGCTGGGAACGTCCGCGTGGGTGACGAGCTGCAGCAGGCCGGGATCGCGCCCGACGATATAGTCCGGCAGCATGACAATGCCGATTCCCAGCAGGGCGGCCCGCTTGATCGAGGTCAGCGAATTGATCTGCAGATGCGCCGGACGCGGATTATCCGACGAACGCCCGGCGATTTCCAGCCAGTTCACATCGAGAAGATAGGCCGGCGCCGGTTCACCGAAGGTAATGATTCGGTGATTGTCGAGGTCCTCGATCGATTGCGGTTCGCCATGGCGGTTGATGTAGGACGGCGAGGCATAGACATGCATGTGCACCGTAAACAGCTTGCGTTGGATCAGGTCCGGCTGTTGCGGTTGGCGCAGGCGGATCGCGCAATCGGCATGGCGCATGTTCACGTCCAGCTCCTCATTGTCGAGGATCAGCTGGATTTGCATGTCGGGATAAAGCTGCAGGAATTCCTGGACCTTGTCGGTCAGCCAGCCCTGGCCAAGACCGACAGTGGTCGTCACCCTGAGCTTGCCGGACGGCTTTTCCTTGGTTTCCGTCAGCCGCGAGCGCACGCCCTCCAGCTTCAGCAGCACGTCATGGGCCGTGCGGTAAAGCAGTTCGCCCTGTTCGGTCAGAATCAGGCCACGGGCATGACGATGAAACAGCTTCACCCCGACATCCTGTTCAAGGGCGCTGACCTGACGGCTGATGGCCGACTGGGACAGATGGAGCTTGTCTGCCGCATGGGTGAACGAGCCCGCCTCTGCTGCCGCATGGAAGATGCGCAGCTTGTCCCAATCCAGAGGCATGCTCGTGCTTTTCATTAACTTTACTCCGCGGCAGCCAGTGTACCGGTTTTCTGCTCGGTCAGGAAGCGTTCCGCTTCAAGTGCGGCCATACATCCCATGCCCGCCGCTGTCACGGCCTGCCGGTAATTGTCATCCGTCACATCGCCTGCGCCGTAAACGCCCTCGATGCTGGTTTTCGTCGTGCCCGGCTCGGTCCAAAGATAACCGTTCGGTTTCAGCTTGAGCTGATCGCGGATCAGATCGACCTGCGGCGCGTGCCCGATGGCGATGAAAACGCCGTCGGCGTCAACCGTGGTCTTTTCGCCGGACCTGACGTCTTTCAGGCGCACGCCGGTGACGGACGGCGGCAGCGGCGGTACGGCGCTGGTGCCGACAATTTCCTCGACAGCGTGGTTCCAGATGACCTTGACGTTATCCAGCGCGAACAGCCGCTGCTGCAGGATCTTTTCCGCGCGGAATTCGTCGCGCCGGTGCACCAGGGTCACGGTCTTGGCGATATTGGCAAGGTAGAGCGCCTCTTCGACAGCGGAGTTGCCGCCGCCGACCACGATCACATCCTTGCCCCGGTAGAAGAAGCCGTCGCAGGTGGCGCAGGCGGAAACGCCGCCGCCGTTGAAAGTCTGTTCGCTTTCAAGGCCGAGCCACTTGGCCTGCGCGCCGGTGGCGAGAATCACCGTATCTGCGGTCCAGACTTCGCCCGAATCGGTGGTCGCCGTGAACGGACGCTTGCTCAGGTCGAGGCTGGAGACCAGATCGTTGACGATTTCAGTGCCGACATTTTCCGCCTGGGCCAGCATCTGTTCCATCAGCCAGGGGCCCTGGATCGGATCGGCAAAACCGGGATAATTTTCGACATCGGTGGTGATCGTCAGCTGGCCGCCCTGTTCAAGGCCGGCAATCAGCACCGGCTTCATCATCGCGCGTGCGGCATAGATCGCGGCGGTATAGCCGGCCGGGCCGGAACCGATGATCAGAACCTGTGTGTGATGGTCTGGCATATCAAATCCTTTCAGCGCATCCCGGCAAGCGGGAAATGATGGCGCGCCGGCGCAATTCAGTGTTCTGGCTCATTTATGGCTGGACGGGCGTCAGTTTCAAGGCCATGGGATAGCTACCAACAGACCATTTCCGTCTGTTGAAAGATTCCTGCGGAGTGTTGTAATAATATTGCTCGCTCTGAGCCCCAAACGCGTCCCGAATCCGCTTCAGGAGAAATCTATGCGCGCCGACCTCGATTCCGTCGATCTCAAGATCCTGCGCGAGCTGCAGCGCGACGGCCGGATGACCAATGTCGAACTGGCCGAGCGGGTCGGCATTTCCGCGCCGCCCTGCCTCAGGCGGGTGCGCCGGCTTGAGGAAGCCGGCATTATCGAAGGCTATAACGCCATGCTGAACGCGCCGCGGCTGGGCTATGATCTCGTTGCCTTTTGCATGGTCGGGCTGAAGCACCAGTCCGAGGCCGAACTGAAGGCGTTTTCCACGGCGACCGAAGACTGGCCGATTGTGCGCCAGGCATGGATGACCTCCGGGGAGACCGATTTCCTGCTGCATTGCGTTTCGGAAAACCTGATGCAGTTTCAGGATTTCGTGATCGAGGTGCTGACCACCAACATGCATGTCGACACGGTCCGCACCATGCTGACCATCCGGCAGGTGAAGAAGGAAGGGCTGGTCGCCATCTGACGGCGGCTATCTGTCTTCCGCAAGCAGCCTTTCATAGGCGGAAAATTCCTTTTCGAGCATGGTTTCAACCGTGAAATTGGCAAGCACATGGGCACGCGCGGTGCGGCCCATCGCCGCCAGCGCCTCACGGTCTGAAAGGGCGATGTCGATCGCATCGGCAAAGCCCTTTGCGCTTGCCGGCGGAACGAGATAGCCGGTCTTGCCGTCAATCACCGTTTCAAGGCTGCCGCCATGGCCGGTGGCAATCACCGGTGTCGCCATCACCTGCGCCTCGATCGAGACCCTGCCGAAAGCCTCCGGTCGTGTGGAGGCGGAAACAGCAATATCGGCGGCGGCCATTACGGCGGGAATGTCACGGCGGCTGCCGGTGATCGTCACCCGGTCGGCAAGACCCTGTTCGGCAATCAGCGCCTCCAGTTCGGCAATCACGCTTGCGCTTCCCGAGCCGATGATTGCCAGATGGAAATCTTTGTTCCTGGCAAGGGCGAGGGCTTCGACAAGATAGCGGTGCCCCTTCCAGTCGGTGATGCGCCCGACAATTGCGATCAGAGGCTCACCGGTTTGCGCGCCAAGTTCGGACCGCACCTGGGCGATTTCATCGGCCGTGATCGCGTCGGGATCAAAAACGGCGGTGTCCACGCCGCGCGGCGCCACGATGATCCTGTCTGCCGGAAAACCGTAGACCGCGATGATGTGATCGCGGATAAAGGCCGAATTGGCCACCACCAGCGGCCCCTTCAGCATCACGCCGGCATAGGCGCGCTTGAAACGGTTGCCGTGGCTGTAGACGCCGTGAAACGTCGTCAGGAAGTGTGGTTTTCGCTTGGCCCGCGCCGCGGCAAGCCAGCCAACCCAGGCCGGTGCACGGCTGCGGGCATGCACGATGTCGATTTCGTGTTCATCGATCAGCCGCGCCAGCCGGCTGGCATTGGCATTGATGGCAAACGGCGATTTCCGCCCGACCGCCAGATCGAAGTGATGGGCGCCGGTTTCCGTCAGCGGCGCCAGCAAAGGCCCGCCCGCGCTTGCCACATAATGTTTTATGCCCTTTCGGGAAAGATAAGCCGCCATCTCCAGCGTTCCGCGTTCAACCCCGCCATCGCCAAGTGCGGGAAGAAGCTGCAGAATGCGCGGTGATCGGTCTGTCATGGTTATTTCCCCGGAGATTGTGCAGGCAGGCGATGCGATGATGTGATAAAGCCCCGGCCTGTCATGCCTTTTACAGGGTTTCGGTATAGACCGGAAAACGGCATCAGGGTATCTTTTCGCCGTGTGGGGCGTGGTGGATGAGGCGATGAACCGTTTTTTCCACCATTACGTGCTTTTAATTAAAAAGTTCTTTTTCAGAATTTACGAATTGATGTAATGGACGCTTGTGTTCAGTTTTTCATATTATCGCCCTCCGATGGAGTTGCGCTTGCCGCAGCTTAATTCATAGACAAAGAGACGGATAATCGCCGTAGGAAACGTTGGCATTCGAGTGTCCGGCCGTGGCCACCCTCAACCGGGCAATCGATGTTCCGCAGAATTTGATAGGATCAAGCCTGTTGCAGACCATCGTATGTATGAAATGGGGAACGCGCTATCCCGCACTTTATGTGAACCGGCTCTGGTCGATGATAAAGCGCCATACGAAACGGCCGACCCGTCTGGTCTGCTTTACTGACGACGCGACGGAAGTTGACGCGGAAGTGGACACGTTCCCGCTGCCCTCGATCCGGATTGAAGATGACATTGCCTTCACGCCTTGGCGCAAGCTTTCGCTCTGGCAGGCGCCGCTTGCCGATCTCGCCGGCGACGTCCTGTTTCTCGACCTTGATATCGTAATTACCGGCGATCTCGATGCAATATTCGATTTTCGTCCCGGTACGTTTTGCGTCTGCGAAAACTGGACGCAGCTGGGGCAGGGGATCGGCAACACCTCTGTCTTCCGCTGGCATGTGGGAAAAAATACCCATATTTTCGATGATTTCGAAAAGAACGGCATCGCAATCCGGAAAAAATACGGGATCGAACAGGTCTATATTTCCGATGTTGTCGATGAAATGGCTTTCTGGCCGCGCGAGTGGTGTGTCAGTTTCAAACACACGCTGCTTCCCGCCTGGCCGCTGAATTTCTTCCGAACGCCGCCGCTGCCGGATAATACCAGGATCGTCGCCTTCACCGGAAAACCGGATCCCGACGAGGCGGCCATCGGCAAATGGCCGGTGAACGCGCCGTGGAAACGGATTTACAAACATGTCCGTTCGACCCCCTGGATCGACGAACACTGGCAGTAACACGCAGACCGGACCGGTTTCGCCGCCCGCATTGCGCCTGAGCGGTGACGCGAGGTTTTCACATCGCCCGCTCATTCACGCCAGCGCGGCTTCAGCGTTTGCGATCGAAAAAGAACGAACTGCGCTTGCTGGAGAAAGGCTTGCCGGTTCTGCGTCTGCTGCGGAAAATCCGCTTGCGCGAGGCCGGTGCCTCGCTGCTGGCATTGCCGGCCAGAAAGCCGAGACCGAAGGCCACAAGCCCGACCAGCGCGAGGGCCGATCCGCTTGCTGCGGGATGTTGCCGGGCGGTTTTGCTCAGGGCATTGACCTCACCGCGCACCACTGATCCTGCGCGTTCCACAGGTGTCTGCTGAGAAAAACGCAGGCGGTCGAGCAGGTCGCTCGGGGAAGTCTTGTGTTCAAACATGGTGTTCTCCGTGCCAATTGGTCTCACATCCGTCTCCACAACAGGAAACGGAAACAAGCCGTTTTGCGATGACCGCACCATCATGATGCCCCTGTCACGCGCAAACCGCATATAGGACCATAACAACGCAAAACTATGGCAGCCGGTTCCCTCCGGCAATGCCTTGGCAAAGATAGCGTCCGGGCGCCTCTGTCTGGTTTAGACGAAGAGCATAACCGTTACGAAAACGAATGCTGCTCCGATCAGAAGGGTATGCAGGGAACGTGATAAACTCATGTCGTCTCCTCCATTTATCGTTAACAATATATGACGAATTTCACGGCTGGCAAAGAGAAATCGTTGCTGCGCTGCGCAATACCTCCATCCCTCAAGGCCCGGCGGCCTTCCTTGCCGCAACTGTGCCAGCGGTTGCGGGATGTTGAAATGCTATCCGTCAAGTCTCTGAATTTTATTGGGAAACGATACATCCCGCACAGGGCGGCCGTTTTGGAAGGGTTTGGTTGAGCTTTTGATGCGATGATCCTTATTCTGTGGACAAGGGACTGAGTTGAAACAGTCTTTGCGGCGACTGGAAGGAAAGGGCGCAGATGGAACAGATTGTTCATGAGGCGGTTGCGCAGGGAAGCTCGCATGGCGGTGATTTCGCCGCCGTTGCGCTGGTTATCGCGGTTGCGGCGTTGGCCGGCCTTGGTTTCCTGTGGCTGCGGCAGCCGCCGCTCGTCGGCTTCATTCTCGCGGGCATTCTGCTCGGCCCCACCGGCATGGGGCTGATCGCCAATAATGACAGCGTCGCCTTTCTCGGAGAAATGGGCGTTGTCGTGCTGCTGTTCTTCATCGGCATGGAATTGTCGATCAAGGCCTTCGTTGTTTCGCTCAGGCAAGCATTGCTCGTTGTCGTCGGGCAATTGGCAAGTGCGGCGCTTCTGGCTGTGGTCATCGGTGCCCTGCTTGATGCCACCACCCGCGAAATCGTGATTCTCAGCTTCGTCATTGCAATGTCCTCGACCGTGGTGGCGATGAAGATGCTGGATGAAATGGGCGCGCTCAGGGGCGATGCCGGGCGCATCGCCGTTGGTGTTCTGATCGCCCAGGATATTGCGGTGGTGCCGATGTTGATTTTTGCGTCGAGCTTTGGCGGCCAGGGCTTCGACGTGGTGTCGACCACGGTCCGCGTCGTGGTCGCCGTCGGCATCATGGCGGGGTTTCTGTGGTATTTCGGACGGTTCGGAAAGCTCAGGATTCCCTATGCGGAAAAGGTGGAGGACAAGGTCGAGCTTCTGGCGCTCGGCGCGCTGGCGCTCTGCTTTTCGGCGGCCGCCATATCGGGCGTGGCCGGTCTTTCGCCGGCCTACGGCGCCTTTATTGCCGGCATCTGCGTGGGCAATTCCACCCTTCGAAGCCGCATTATTCCCGTCGTCGAGCCGATCCAGAGCGTGCTGCTGGTGATCTTCTTCCTGTCCATCGGCCTTTTGATCGATCTCGGCTTTATCTGGGACAATCTTTTGACCGTTCTGCTGGCGGCCATCGGTGTCGTTGCCGCCAAGTCGGTGCTCAACGTGATGTTTTTGCGCTGGACCGGCTCTTCGGCACAGACCGCGCTGATTGCCGGGCTGTCGATGGCGCAGGTTGGCGAATTTTCCTTTGTACTGGCCGCGGCCGGCCTTGCCGCCGGCGCGCTTGGCGAAGACCTTTATCGTCTCGTGATTGCGATGACGGCGATTTCGCTGCTGGTCTCCCCCGTCTGGGTCTCGGTCATGCGGCGTCTCGAAGCCACCTACAGCGAAGGGCTCGAAAGCTATCGCAATGCACTTGCGGTCGCTTATGCCCAGGAGCTGCGCGAGGTCGATCGCGGCCGCATTTTCGTCGGGCGGATGGCTGCCGGCGCCAGGGCAAGGCTTGTGGCGCTCGATCTTGCCCGGCGGGAGCGCCGCCGCCGGAAAGCCGAGCGCAAGGCGGAAAAGGCGCGGGAAAAGCAGGCTGCTGCCAAGGTAGAGGCAGGACAGCAGGGCGAAATCGCTGATCGATCGAAAGGTGGCGAGACTGAATGACGGTGGCTTTACCTCGCCGCCAGGCCCCTGGACCGGAAAGTGTTCCGCTCATCGTCTTCGGGTAAACCTGTTTCATTCGGTTTCCGCCAGCGATAGCCGCGCTGAATATGTCTGCGCCGCGGCGATTTCGGGCCGTGCTAAATAGGGCAGCGCTTCTGAATGTTCGAAATGTCTGTCGCCGTCTGCTGAAACGCGCCGGCGCATAACAAAAAAGCCCGGTTCCAAAGAGCCGGGCCTTTTCACATAAACAGGATGTGCCTGATCTTACTTGATCTTGGCTTCCTTGAATTCGACGTGCTTGCGCGCGATCGGATCATATTTGGTCTTGACCATCTTTTCCGTCATCGTGCGGCTGTTCTTCTTGGTAACGTAGAAAAAGCCGGTGTCTGCCGTCGACAGAAGCTTGATCTTGATCGTTGTTGCCTTTGCCATTTTATTCCGCCTTCAAGAGCAATCCGCCTCCGACAAGGGAAAAGCGGAACCGGTACGCCCGGAATTTTTCCTAAAAATCAGGAAGCGCCCGCTCGGGACGCCTCACATTCCCGCCGGGCCGGTTAACCGTCCGCGGCAAAATCTGGCCGGACACTACGAATCTGGAAGCAAAAGTCAAGGAGAAGCGTGCCGGAAATGCGCGTCTTTGGCTGTTGCCGGCCTGCCGGGTGGCATTTTGGGCGTATGGACGGGTTTCTGTTGCCGCGAAAATGGCCGCCGGGACACATTCCCTGGCTTGGTTTTGCACCTGTTTCAGGTCTCTTGCAGGCCGATGGCTTGGCGAAATGGCTGAATGCGTTATGAAGCGGGTGAAGACGAACGGACGGAAAAGCCGATGATTCCATGGATCGAACTCGACAGCGCCTCAATTCCGGGCGAGGCGGCGACATTGCGGCTGAAACAGCGCGGAGCCGAATTTTCCATCATGCTCGGTTCCAACGAACTGATGAACAGCCGCCTTTACGGCTCGGAAGAGGCGCTGGCCGAACTGGCGGCCGAACGAATTGCCGGCCGCAAGGCCCCGGCTGTGCTGATTGGCGGGCTTGGCATGGGGTTCACCCTGCGCGCTGCCCTTGCGGTGTTGCCGGCGGATGCGCGCATTATTGTGGCCGAGTTGGTGCCCGCCGTCGTGGCCTGGGCGAGGGGGCCAATGGCCGATGTCTTCAAGGGTGCGCTCGATGATCCGCGCGTGGAGGTTGTCACCGGTGATGTCACCGCGCTGATTGCCCGCTCCAAGGGCGCCTTCGACGCCATCCTGCTCGACGTCGACAATGGCCCCGATGGGCTGACCCGCTCATCCAACGACCAGCTCTACAGCCTCTCCGGCCTTGCCGCCTCGAAAGCAGCGTTGAAGAAGGCCGGCGTGCTTGCCGTCTGGTCAGCACACCCTGACGACAGGTTTACGGCCCGGATGAAGAAAAGCGGCTTTGCCACCGAAGCGGTTTCGGTGCGCGCCAATGCGAAGAAGCGCGGGCGCAAACATGTGGTCTGGGTGGGCGTGAATTGATCTGAACGCAATCCGGTCAAAGCCATGTTGGCTATATCGGCTGACTTGTTTCTCACCCTGTCCGTGAGCAAGCCTGGCGCTGCCCGCCAATACACGTTTCCGGCGGTGGCGCGCCAAACACCGAGACGCTAGGTATAGATCTGTGGCCGGTTCCACACCGGTAAGGCTGTCTCGAACAGGGTGTGCGTTACAGACATGGACGGTAAGCTGGAAAAGTTTCTCCGCCTTATGGAGATTGCTGACGCGTTTTTCGCCGTCTTTGACGAGCACGACCGGCTGGTCCTGGCAAACCGGCACTACAGGGAGGTGTTCTTCGTCGGGCCGGATGAATATCCGGACTGGCCGACATTGATGCGCCGTAATTTCCACGCCCGGCGCGGCACGGTGATTTCCAGCCCCGATTTCGAATTATGGCTCAAGGGCACGCTGTCGCGGCGCGGCAAGGTGCCGTTTCGGGCTTTCGAGACCGATGTCCATGACGGTCGCTGGCTTTGGATGACCGAAACGGTGGACGAGGATGGCTGGATGATGTGTCTTGCCAACGATATCACCGAACTGCGCACCCAGGGGCGGAGCCTGCGCCAGGAGCGCGACCTCGCGCTCAGGACCTCGCTGACCGATGACCTGACCGGCATCGCCAATCGCCGCTTTGTGATGGAGCGTCTTTCCGAGATGATGACGCGCGCGGGCGGATCGCCTCAAACGCCGACCGGTTGTTTCGCCATTCTCGATGTCGATAATTTCAAGCAGATCAACGATCGCTTTGGCCATTCCGTCGGCGATCAGCTTCTGATCGACTTCGCCCAGAAGATTTCGGCGAGTGTTCGCCGCACCGATTGCTTCGGCCGGCTCGGCGGTGAGGAGTTCGGCCTTGTCCTGCCGCGCATGACGCCACTGGCGGCGATGGGCGTGGTCGAGGCAATGCTGCGGGAGGTGAGCACGCACAGGCCCTTGCCGATGCATCCGGAATTTCGCTATTCCTTCTCCGCCGGTATTGCGCCTGCGATTTGCGACGAAGACCAGTCCGAACTTTACGCCCGCGCCGATGCTGCCCTCTACACGGCCAAGCGCACCGGCAAGCACAAGGTCTGCCTTGCCGACTGAAGCCCGACCTTTCCGCAGAACGCTTCCCTTTCAGGCTGAAATGCTCTAGATCATCGCCGGCGCGGGACGACCCGTGCCTTTCGATATCCATCCGGGACGGCCCGGCCACTCTTGATCAAAGAAGGTGGACCCGTCATGGCCTGGTTCATTCTCGCAATCGCCGGTGTTCTCGAAGTCGTCTGGGCCTTTTCCATGAAAAAGTCGGCGGGCTTTACCCTTCTCACCCCCACGCTCGTCACCTTCCTCGCTGCCGCGGCCAGCTTCATTCTGCTCTCGCTCTCCATGCGCACGCTTCCGCTCGGCACGGCCTACACGATCTGGACCGGCATCGGTGCCATCGGCGCCTTTGCCGTCGGCGTGGCCGTTCTTGGCGAGGCGGTAACGCCCGGAAGGCTGATCGCAGCGGTGCTGATCATCTCGGGGATCGTGGTGATGAAGATGTCGGAGGGATAAGGCGCTGCCGGGTGCAGATCGCCAGCCTTTTCGCAAAGATGAGCGTTCACCGCTCGGAATAATCCACCGCTTCTTCCTTCCCCTTGCCATCGAAGCCGTGCATTTTCAGCGCCCATTGCAGACCGATGACGGCGCCTTTCATGGGTTGGATGATCAGGAAGGCGGTGAGAAGGACCCAGCCGGTCAGACCGCGAACTTTGCTTTCAAGCTGACCCTGTATGGATAACCTTGCGAAAGGTGAGCGAAATCCTGCGCTCTCTGGCTATTCTTGCGCCGCCAATCAGATCGCTTTTGCGTGCGGGAATCTCATGCGACCAGTCGTAGCGGGCCGGACCGCGGAGAACCAGAGCAGAGCGGGGCTCAAGAATGAGCGAGCACCGTTCATTGCCATGCTGTTGACGGAAGATCATCTCGCATTGTGAAAGCAGGCTGACGGAAACGATTGTGTCGCCGAAACAAGGCGGGCAGTCGACATGCGCGCTGATTCCCTGACCCGGCAGATATTCGTTTGCAATGACCTGATCGGGCGGCGTTTCAAAGAATCCGGCGGCGTGCAGTCGGCTTCCAAGCTTTTCCAGCCATGGTGGCAGGGGGCCGATATAGGCATCGGATGTGACCGTGCGCGCACGATAATCATAACGATAACCAAAATGCTGTACGCGGCGTTTGAGTTCGACACTCCAGTTCAGCGCATCAAGCGCATGAACCAAAGCCGCCTCTTCGTCAGGCCGGACGAATGCCGGCAGGAAAACGGCTTCCGAAGGCAAATTTTCTGATGCAATTCCCGTCAGGTCTTTCATCGCCTCAGGAATCAGCCCCCTTCCGAATAATCCACGGCTTCTTCCTTCCCCTTGCCATCAAACCCGTGCATCTTCAGCGCCCATTGCAGGCCGATGACGGCGCCTTTCATGGGTTGGATGATCAGGAAGGCGGTGAGGGCTGTGAGCGGTACCCAGATGGCGAGATGGACCCAGTCGGGCAGGTCGAAGAGTTCCGCACCCGTCATGTAGCCGCCGACCATGAAATGGCCGAGGACGAGAATCACCAGATAGGCGGGCAGGTCATCGGCGCGGTGATGGTGGATTTCGGTGCCGCAGCGGTCGCAGACCTCCACGCTTTTCAGGTATTTGAAAAACAGCTTGCCTTCGCCACAGGACGGGCAGCGGCATTTGAGCCCGTTGACGATGGCCGGCATCAACCGGCGTTCGCCTTGCGGGCTGTCGCCGTAAACCTGGTGATTGTCTTTCGCCTGCTCGGACATGTGGCCTCCCGGAGGCGATTTAGTCAGACATTCGGTTTGAATGCAATCACCGCCTGCCGCGTGCGGAGCGCCGTCCGGCGCCGCCGCCGCGCATCGGGCGGCCGGTTTTCGACTTGTGATAGGAGCGGGTGGCCGTCGGCATCTTGCGCGGGGCGCTCAGCATTTCAAAGCGGATCGCGCCGGCCAGCGGGATCGCCTCGACAAGCTGCACCTCGACATCGTCGCCAAGCTGATAGCCAAGCCCGGTGCGCTCTCCGACCAGCGACTGGCGCACTTCATCGTGGACGTAATAGTCCGCGCCAAGCGTGGAGGCGGGGATGAAGCCATCGGCGCCGTACTCCGGCAGCGCGATGAACAGCCCGGAGCGGGTGACGCCTGCCACGCGGCCGTCGAAGCTTTCGCCGATGCGGCCGGCCAGATGATGGGCAATCAGCCGGTCGACGGTCTCGCGTTCGGCGGCCATGGCGCGGCGCTCGAAGGTGGAGATTTCGGCGGCGATATCGTCAAGCTGGGCTTCTTCCTCCGCCGTCAGCCCGCCTTCGCCCAGATGCAGTGAAGCCACCAGCGCGCGATGGACGATCAGGTCGGCATAGCGGCGGATCGGCGAGGTGAAATGCGCGTATTTCATCAGGTTGAGGCCGAAATGGCCGATGTTTTCGGGCGAATAGACCGCCTGGCTCTGGGCGCGCAGCACCATCTGGTTGACCAGATCCTTGTGCGGCGAATTATCCGCCTTGGAGAGGATGCCGTTGAAGGAATTGGCGCGCAGGTTGCCGCCCTTGGCCAGCGGGATCGAAAGCGTGGCGAGGAATTCGCGTAAGGATTCCTGCTTGGCAAGCGATGGCGCGTCATGGGTGCGGTAGATCAGCTTCTGGCGTTTGGTCTCCAGCGTTTCGGCGGCGGCGACATTGGCCTGGATCATCATCTCCTCGATGAGCTTGTGCGCATCGAGCCGCGGCGGCACCACCACCTTGTCGACCGTGCCGTCTTCCTTCAGCAGGATGCGGCGCTCGGGCATGTCGAGTTCCAGCGGCTGGCGACGGTCGCGGCCACGCTTCATGGTCTCGTAAGCGGTCCACAGTGGCTTCAGGACGGGTTCCAGCAGCGGGCCGGTCTTGTCGTCCGTCTTGCCCTCTATGGCCGCCTGTGCCTGTTGGTAGGAGAGCTTGGCAGCGCTCTTCATCATGATGCGGTGGAAGGTGTGCGATGCCTTGCGGCCTTCCTTCGAGAACACCATGCGCACGGCAAGTGCGGGTCGATCCTCGCCCTCGCGCAGCGAGCAGAGATCGTTGGAAATCCGCTCCGGCAGCATCGGCACCACGCGGTCCGGGAAATAGACCGAATTGCCGCGCTTCATCGCTTCGCGGTCGAGCGCCGATTTGGTGCGGACGTAATAAGAGACGTCGGCGATTGCGACGGTGACGATCACGCCGCCCTCGTTTTCCGGCCGCGTGTCGAGCTCGGCGAAAACGGCGTCGTCATGGTCCTTGGCGTCGGCCGGGTCGATGGTGACCAGCGGCAGGTCGCGCCAGTCCTCGCGGTGCGACATGGTGGCGGGCCTGGCCGCGTCCGCCGCATCGAGCGCCTCTTTCGGAAAGATGTGCGGAATGCCGTGGGCGTGGATGGCGATCATCGACACGGCCTTTTCCGAGGTCAGCGAACCGACGACGGACAGCACTTCGCCGCGCGGCAGGCCATGGCGGCCCGACCGTTTGACGTCGACTTCGACCAGATCGCCGTCTTTCGCGCCGGCAAGCTCATCGAGAATCATTTCATTGTCGCGGCGCTCGATCGGCATCAGCCGCGCCGTGCCGTCGTCGAGCAGCTTCACCACGCCCAGCGCGGCCTGCTTGCGCTTGTCGATCACCTTGATGATGCGGGCGGTATAGGCCGGGCCGGTATCCGATTTCGACGGGAATATCTTGGCGACGATACGGTCGCCGAGACCGGCAGTGGCGACCTTGCGTTTGTTGTTCTTGCCGCCGCCGGACTGGCGGATCAGCACGGCAGGTGCCGCCCCTTCCATCTCCGGCCATTCGGCAGGGCGGCCGATCAGTTCGCCGTCCTTGTCGCGGGTGGTGATGTCGAGCACGGTGACCGGCGGCAGTGCACCCGGTCGCACAAGGCTCTTGCGCTTTTTCTGCAGCAGGCCCTCGTCCTCAAGGTCGCGCAAGAGGTCCTTCAGCTCGACGCGCGCCGCACCCTTGATGCCGAAAGCCTTGGCAACCTCGCGTTTCGATGCGCGCTCGGGATTGTCGGCGATGAACTTCAACAGAACATCGCGCGGCGGCACAGCGCCCTGGATGATCGGTGCATCGGGTTTCGGCGTGCTAGTGTCCTTCGTGCGGGGACGCGGTTTCTGGCTCAACTGTTGTCGCTTTCAGCCTCAGCCTTTTTCTTTGCAGAGGCTGTTTTCTTCGTGGTGGTCTTCTTTGCTGCCGCGGTCTTGGTCGTTGCCTTCTTGGCAGCCGGTTTCTTGGCCGGGGCCTTCTTCTTGGCTGGCTTTTTCGCGCCGGTCTTTTCCATGCGGGCGGTCAGAAGCGGAATGGCCTCTTCCATGGTCACCGATTGCGGGTCCTTGCCCTTCGGGATGGTGGCGTTGATCTTGCCCCACTTCACATAAGGTCCGTAGCGGCCGTCATTGACGGTGACTTCGCCGCCATCCGGGTGATCGCCCAGCGATTTCAGCGCGGCGGGTGCGGAACGGCGGCGGCCGCCATTGGCGCGCTTGTCGGCGATGATCGAGACCGCACGGTTGACGCCGACAGAGAACACATCGTCGATGCTTTCGACATTGGCATAGGTGCCGTCATGCAGCACGAAGGGGCCGTAGCGCCCGAGGCCCGCGGTGATCATCTTGCCGTCTTCCGGATGCGGACCAACTTCGCGCGGCAGAGACAAAAGCTGCAACGCCTTTTCAAGGTCGATATCCTCCGGCTTCCAGCCCTTCGGCAGCGAGCAGCGCTTTGCTTCCTTGCCATCGCCACGCTGGACATAAGGGCCGAAACGGCCAGTGCGCAGCGTGATCGGTTCGCCGGTTTCCGGGTCTTCGCCGAGCTGGTTCGGTTCGTTCGGATTGATGCCGTTTTCGGCCTCCGCATCGGCGCCCAGCTGGCGGGTGTAGTTGCATTCCGGATAGTTGGAACAGCCGACGAAGGCGCCGTATTTGCCGAGCTTCAGCGACAGCTTGCCGGTACCGCAGACCTGGCAGATGCGCGGGTCGGAGCCGTCTTCGCGCTTGGGGAAGACCAGCGGCGCCAGCGCTTCGTTCAGCGCATCAAGCACATTGGTGACGCGCAGTTCCTTGGTGTCTTCGACTTGCGCGAAAAAGTCCTTCCAGAAATCGCGCAGGACCTGCTTCCACTCCAGCGAACCGTCGGAAATCTTGTCGAGCTTTTCCTCAAGGTCGGCCGTGAAATCATATTCCACATAGCGGTTGAAGAAGTTTTCGAGGAAGGCCGTCACCAGCCGACCCTTGGCCTCGGGCGTCAGCTTGCGGTTTTCGATGGTGATGTATTCGCGGTCGCGCAGTGTCGCCAGCGTCGAGGCATAGGTCGACGGGCGGCCGATGCCCAGTTCTTCAAGCTTCTTGATCAGCGAGGCTTCCGAATAGCGCGGCGGCGGCTCGGTGAAATGCTGGGTGGCGCGGATCTTTTCCTTGGCGGCGCTTTCGCCCTGATTGATCTCGGGCAGACGACCATCATCGTCATCCTCGTCGGAGGGCTGCTTTTCCTCGCGGTTGTCGGCATAGGCCTTCAGGAAACCGTCGAATTTTACCACTGTGCCAACGGCGCGCAGACCGGCGCTGTCGCCGCCTTTCGCAGCGGTGATTTCGGCGGTCGTGCGTTCCATTTCCGCCGATGCCATCTGGCTGGCAATGCCGCGCTTCCAGACGAGGTCGTAAAGGCGGAACTGGTCGCTATCGAGATATTTCTTCACTGACTGCGGTGTGCGGGTGAAATCGGTCGGGCGGATGGCCTCATGCGCTTCCTGCGCGTTCTTGGCCTTCACCGAATAATGCCGCGCGCTTTCCGGCAGGTAGCGCTGGCCGAACTGGTCGCCGATCGCGTCACGCGCGGCGGTGACCGCTTCCGGCGCCATGGAGACGCCGTCGGTACGCATATAGGTGATCAGACCGGCCGTTTCGCCGCCGATGTCGACGCCTTCATAAAGCCGCTGCGCCACCTGCATGGTGCGCGATGCGGAAAAACCGAGGCGCGACGAGGCCGCCTGCTGCAGGGTCGAGGTGGTAAAGGGCGGGCCGGGATTGCGGCGCACCGGCTTGGCCTCGACGCTTGCAACCGAATAGGTCGCGCCTTCGAGAAGCTCCTTGATGCGGCCGGCATGATCGCCGTCCTTGATGGAGTTCTTCTGGACGCGCTTGCCGTCGGCCTTGACGAGGCGGGCCTCGAAGGCATCGCCGCGCTCGGTCTTCAGGTCGGCGACGATGTTCCAGTATTCTTCCGGAATAAAGCGTTCGATTTCGGTTTCGCGGTCGCAGACAATGCGCAGCGCCACGGACTGAACCCGGCCGGCCGAACGCGCCCCCGGCAGCTTGCGCCACAGAACCGGCGACAGGTTGAAGCCGACGAGATAGTCGAGTGCGCGGCGGGCGAGATAGGCATTCACCAGCGCCTCGTCGATATCGCGCGGATGGGCCATGGCGTCGAGCACGGCCTTCTTGGTGATGGCGTTGAAGACCACGCGCTTGACCGGCTTGTCCTTCAGCACCTTCTTCTTCTGCAGAAGATCGAGCACATGCCACGAGATCGCTTCACCTTCCCTGTCCGGGTCGGTTGCGAGGATCAGGCCGTCGGCACTCTTCACCGCGTCGGCAATGTCCTTCACCCGCTTGGCCGATGCCGTGTCGACCTTCCAGGACATGGCGAAATCGTCGTCAGGCAGCACCGAGCCATCCTTCGGCGGCAGGTCGCGCACATGGCCGAAGGATGCCAGAACCTTGTAGTCCTTGCCGAGGTATTTGTTGATTGTCTTTGCCTTTGCAGGGGACTCTACGACGACTACGTCCATGTGTTCCGTCTCAATTCTCGTTGTGCCGTGTCAGGCGCTGCCGGCTATCATGTCGGCGCATTCGGTTCTGGTGATATTGGTTCCGGCGCCAGCCGGACCGTTCACCGCATATGAAGGCCGGAACCGGAAGCGCGGTCGGCATTGTGCCGCACCGTCTGTGCCGGGAAGGCGCTGATGCGAAGAGGTATGTTGATATTCACAGCCCAACCGCCATTCGCGTTTTCGCTGGCTCGATCAACACAGCCTTTACCCTGAAAGAGGGGGGCAGTGCAAACCCGACATTTCTCCGGTTCCCAAGGTTTCCGAAATGGACAGGGTTTGCCGCCCGGTCAAGTCCCGGCGCGGATTTTTCGCCGAATACAATCAAATACAACTAAAAGCGAATACTTTTGACAATTGCAATGTGTCTCTCAGACGGTATTCTAGGGTAAGCAGGGGAGTACATGTTCTGCCGCAGCAGCGCCAGTAAACAGGTGAATGCATGACAGTGAAAATGCCGGAAAATGACAATTCTGAAACGCTGACTGAAGAGGGTGTTATCTATATAAAACAGATCCTTGGTCAGCTTCGACGCCTTTCGGACAAGGAGGGCGCTGAAATGCTTTGCTATCTGATCGATATGGCGTATCTCGAAGCGGGTGAACTTCAGTCTCTACTGATATCGGACCCCCGGTCCGAATGAGCGCTGCGTTTTATGGTTTCAACTATTTTTCGCCCTCGCCGTGCCGGGCCGGTCTGATTTGCCAGTCGCTCAACTCAATGAAATCCGCCCGCCCGGATGGCGCACAAGGCGTCCGGCGAGGTCCAGTTCGAGCAGGATAAGCTGAACGGTTGCCGCTTCCACGCCGGTGAACCGGATCAGATCGTCGATTTCGCAGGGGCTGGGGCCAAGCGCCTCGGCAATGCGCAGGCGGTCGTCTTCGCCGGGTTCGGCAGGCGGCCCGCTCTCCGGTTCGTTTTCCTCGTCGGCATTGCCGGAAAATGGCAGTTCCATGTTTGCCAGAGGCGCAAGCGCCTCCAGGACATCATCAGGCGAGCAGATGATCATCGCCCCTTGCTTGATCAGGCCATTGCAGCCCTGGGCGCGGGGATCGAGCGGAGATCCCGGAACGGCGAGCACCAGCCGGCCACTTTCATTGGCAAGCCGCGCAGTGATGAGAGAACCGGACCGCATCGCCGCCTCGACCACGACGACGGCAAGCGAGCAGCCCGCAATCAGCCGGTTGCGCCGGGGAAAATCGCGGGCGCGCGGTTCCCAGCCATAGGGCATCTCGCTGATGGCAACGCCGCCTTCGGCGCAGATCCGGCGGTAGAGATCGGTATTTTCGCTCGGATAGATGTGATCAAGACCGCCGGCGAGGGCGGCAAGCGTGCCATGCTTCAGGCTTGCATGATGGGCGGCCGCGTCGATGCCGCGTGCAAGACCCGAGGCAATGGTATAGCCCGCACCGGCTGCCGCCGTGGCAATCATCGCCGCGAATTTGGCGCCTGCGACCGAGGCATTGCGGGCGCCGACAATGCCCAGTGTCGGCCGGGTTGCGGTTTCGCCGCTGCCGCACATCGCCAGAAGCGGCGGCGCGCCGTCAATGGCGCGCAGAGCGGGCGGATAATCCGCCTCGCCAATGGCGACAAAGCGTCCGCCATATCGTTCCGCCGTCTGCATCTCCGCCTCGGCCTCGGCAAGGCTTGCCACCCGGATGCGCTTCATCGCGCCGCCGCGTTTTGCCAGTTCGGGCAACATGTCGAGCGCGTTTTCTGCACTGCCGCAGTGATTGATGAGTTCGCGGAAGGTTGCGGGGCCGACATTGTCGCTTCTGATCAGTCTGAGCCAGGCTATGCGCTGGCTTTCAGAAAGCGATATGCCGGCGGGGCTCAACGGATGGCTTCCATGTCTCGGCGCTGCGCTGAAGCGCTTTCATGACCGCCGGGACGCCCGTTGTTTTTCACCCCTTGTCTCCGATCCTGCTTTCCGTGCCCGCAATCAGGCGTTCGATATTGGTCTTGTGCCGCCACCATGAAATGATCGTCAGAACGGCCATGACCAGTGAAGCCTGTGGTTGATCCATTATCCACAGGGCAACCGGAATGACAAGCGTGGCCACCAGCGCCGACAAGGACGAATAGCGCGAAAGCCGGGCAATCAGCAGCCAGACGAAGGCGAAGATCAGCACGGCGGCAGGGGCGACGCCGAGCAGCACGCCGATATAGGTGGCAACGCCCTTGCCGCCCTTGAAGCCGAGCCAGACGGGAAACAGATGGCCGATGAAGGCGGCAGCACCGGCCAGCAGGCCCGCATCCGTGCCATAAAGCCTGGCACAGATGATCACGGCAAATGTCGCCTTCAGCGCATCCAGCAGCAGGGTGAGGGCGGCCAGATGGCGCTTGCCGGTGCGCAGCACATTGGTCGCGCCGATATTGCCGGAACCCATCTTGCGGATATCGCCGAGCCCCGAAAACCGGGTGATCAGATAGCCGAAGGGCAGCGAGCCCAGAAAATAGCCGATCACCAGAACGATCAGCGCCTGAACAGGTGTCAGAGCGAAAGCGAACAATTCCCCCACGACGCGTTTCCTCTCCTACAGCGCGTCCGGCAAAAGTGGATACCGGTTTTCCGTCCGGACGCGCGTAAAAATAAATGGATCGAGCATTTCCGGTGATCCGGTTCTCACCGAAAATGCTCTAGTTCGCCTGATAGACGCAGTTTCCACCGACATAGGTGCGCACGGCGCGACCGGAGAAGCGGGCGTTTTCAAACGTGGTGTTCTTCGAAAGCGAAACGAGCCGATCCGGCGTGACGATCCACGGTTCTTCCGGGTCGATCAGCGTGATATCCGCGCGTGCGCCGGGTTGCAGCGTGCCGGCATCGAGCCCGAACACGCGTGCCGGGCGGGTCGACATCGCATCGATCAGGCGCATCAGCGGCACTTCGCCGGAGTGATGAAGGCGAAGCGCGGCCGACAGCATGGTTTCAAGACCGATGGCACCGTCTTCGGCATCGGAGAACGGCAGGCGCTTGGTGTCGACATCCTGCGGGTCATGCGATGAGACGATGATATCGATCAGCCCGTTCTTCAGCGCCTCGACCATCTGCAGCCGGTCTTCCTCGTGGCGCAGCGGTGGCGTCAGCTTGAAGAAGGTGCGGTATTCGCCGATGTCGTTTTCGTTGAGCGTCAGATTGTTGATCGAAATGCCGCTCGACACAAACGCGCCGCGTTCGCGGGCAACCCGGATTGCCTCGACCGATTCGGGCACCGAGATCAGGGCGGCGTGGTAGCGCGCGCCAGTGAGGGCTGCGAGCCTCAGATCGCGTTCCAGCGGAATGATTTCCGCCTCGCGCGGAATGCCGGAAAGGCCGAGCCAGCTTGCAAAAAGCCCCTCGTTCATCACGCCGGTTTCGCTCAGATAGCGGTCGCGTGGTTCCAGCGAGACCACCGCATCGAAGGCGCGCGCATAGGTCATCGCCCGGCGCAGAACCCGGTTGTCGGAAAGCGAATAGCGGCCATTGGCAAAGGCCACCGCGCCTTCACCCTTCAACAGGCCGATTTCGGTCATTTCCAGGCCGGCAAGCCCCTTGGTAAGGGCGGCAGCGGGGAAGATATTGACCACGGCATTGTCGCGGGCGGTTTTCAGCACGAATTCCAGCAGCGCGACATCGTCAATCGGCGGGTTGGTGTCGGGCATCATCACAAACGAGGTGATGCCGCCGGCAGCCGCCGCAAGGCTTGCCGAATGGATGGTTTCGGTGTGTTCGGCGCCGGGCTCGCCGACAAAGACATGGGCATCGACAAGACCGGGCGCTGCTACCAGTCCGCGGCAATCGACAATCTCGGCGCCCTCCGGCGTTCCCTGATTGGCAGCATCGCGTCCGGCGGCAACAATGCGTCCGTCTTCGACGATGATCGTGCCGGTTTCATCGAGGTCGCGGGAGGGGTCGATGATGCGGGCGTTATTCAGAACGAGCGGTTTCATACGCGTGCTCCTCCATTGTCCGAAAGCATCAGCGTCTCCATGACGGCCATGCGCACGGCCACCCCCATTTCCACCTGTTGTTCGATAACGCTTTGCGGGCCATCGGCGACATCGGTGGCGATTTCCACGCCCCGGTTCATCGGGCCGGGATGCATCACCAGCGCGTCGTCCTTGGCGGCCTTGAGTTTTTCATGATCAAGGCCCCAGAAACGGAAATATTCCCGGATCGAGGGCACGAAGGCGCCGGACATGCGCTCACGCTGCAGCCGCAGCATCATCACCACGTCGGCGTCCTTCAGCCCGTCTTCCATATTGTCGAAGACCTCGACGCTCATGTCGCGGATGCCGGCCGGCAGCAGTGTTGCCGGGCCGACCACGCGCACGCGCGCGCCCATGGTGTTGAGCAGAATGATGTTGGAACGGGCAACGCGCGAATGCAGGATGTCGCCGCAGATCGCAACCACGATATTGTCGAGCCGGCCCTTCGCCTGCCGGATGGTGAGCGCGTCGAGCAGCGCCTGGGTCGGGTGCTCATGCGCACCGTCGCCGGCATTGATCACCGAGCAGGCCACCTTCTGCGACAGGAGCGCCGCCGCGCCGGCGGAGACATGGCGGATCACCAGCACATCCGGGTGCATGGCGTTCAGCGTCATCGCCGTGTCGATCAGGGTTTCGCCTTTTTTCACTGATGAATTGCCGACCGACATGTTCATCACATCGGCGCCCAGCCGTTTGCCGGCCAGTTCGAACGACGCCTGTGTCCGGGTCGAGGCCTCGAAGAACAGGTTGATCTGGGTAAGCCCGCGCAAAACGCTGTTTTTCTTTTCGCGGGAACGATTGAATGCTATGGCCTCTTCGGCCTTGTCGAGCAGTGTTCCTATATCGACGGGCGAAAGGCCCTTGATGCCGATCAGGTGGCGGTGGGGAAAGAAGACCATTGAAGCTTTCCTCCGTATGAGGCCGTGCGGTCTATCGCTTGAAGTCTTGGCGTCTATAATGGCTCACCGGCCTGGCTGCAAGCTTTGACAGATCATATCGAAGCGTGCCAACTCGGTGATCTGTCTTCAAAGAGAAGTGCGTAAACGGCGATGACCGATAATGATGTTTTCAGGACGTTGAACCAGCCAAAGCCGTGGAGCGGGTACAACGCCTTTCATTCCGATCCGCTTTTGGGCGATCTGACGCGCAATCTGGCGCGACCGCTGCGTGAGGAGTTCGACACGATCGGACGTTACGTGACCTCGCCGGAAGCGCAGGAACTGGCGCAGATGGCCAATGCCAGCGCGCCGCAGCTGAAAACCCACGGACCTGCCGGAGAGCGTCTGGACACGGTTTCCTTCCATCCGGCCTGGCACGCGCTGCTGCGCCGGTCGATGTCCTCGGGGCTGCATTCTTCGCTGTGGGAGCCGCCGCGCGATGCCGATTCGAAATCGAAGGCGCATAAGCTGAGAGCCGTGCGTCTGTTCCTGACCGCCCAGCTTGAATGTGGTCATCTTGAGCCGCTTTCATCCACGTCGGCGTCGCTGGCCGTGCTGGCTGCCACGCCGCAATTGCGTTCGGAATGGGCGCCGAAAATCCTGTCGCGCAAATATGATTCGACCAACCGTCCGCAGGCGCAGAAGACGGCTGCGACCATCGGGCTGGCCATCACCGAAAAACAGGCCGGCAGCGATATGCGCGGGCTTGCCACGAAGGCGGTGCGCGTCAGCGAGGGCGTTTATCGCCTGTCAGGCCATAAATGGTTCGTCTCGGCACCGATGAGCGATGCCTTCATCATGCTCGCCGATGTCGACGGCAAGCCGGGCTGCTTTCTGGTGCCGCGGCTTCTGGATGAGGGGCGGACCAATGCGCTGCGCTATCAGCGGCTGAAAGACAAGCTCGGGCTGCGTTCGAATGCGGTGGCCGAGGTCGAATTTTCCGATGCTTTCGGTTTTCTGCTCGGCGCGCCGGATGCAGGCCTCAGGACCGTTCTCGACATGCTGACCCTGATGCGGCTCGACAGTGCGGTGATGGCCTCGGGGCTGATGCGCGCTGCTTTGGCCGAAGCCGCTCATGCCACACGCGGCCGCAATGTCGGCGGTCGTGCGCTGGCCAGCCAACCGCTGATGATGCGTGTGCTGGCCGATCTGGCGCTGGATGTGGCGGCGGCGGGCGCGCTCTGCTTCCGGCTTGCCGAAAGCTTCGACCGGGCACGCGACAGCGCCGAAGAGGCGGCCTATGCGAGGGTGATGACCCCGGTCGCCAAATACTGGACCACCAAGATCGCCCCTGCCGTGGTGGCCGAAGCGATGGAGGCCATGGGCGGCAACGGTTTTGTCGAAGACCGCCCGATTGCGCGTCATTATCGCGATGCGCCGGGCCTGGCCATGCATGACGGCGCGGGTAACATGATGGCGCTCGATCTCAGGCGCGTTGTCGAACATGGCAGCGACCTGTTCGAGGCCGTGTTTCAGGTGATTGCGCGCGATCTCGGCGCGTCCGGGCCCAAGATCGTCGAACTTCTGCGGGCCGCCATGGCGCTGTGCAAGAGCCATGAGAGTGCCGCACGGATTTTCATCGAGCAACTGGCGCTGGCCGCCGGCGCCGCCGAACTCTACCGGCTGGGGGCGGGCCGCATTGCCGATGCGTTCCTCGAAACCCGGCTGGCTGCCGGCTGGCGTTCGACCTACGGCATGCTCGATACCCGTTTTGACGCGAGCTATATCGTCGAACTGCTGTTTCCCGAAATGGATTGAGGCCTTTGGGGTCTCAGAGCGTTTCAATCTGAAATGCTCGTGAACAAAAAGAAAGGGCCATGCCTTGCGGCACGGCCCTTGTTTTGCTGACCTGCGGCGCTCCGCGAGCGGGGAGGACGCTCAAGCAGATTGCGGGGTCTGCACGACGCTTAGCAAGCGCCGGAAATCGTCTCGATTAGAACAACATCGAGCTGTTGGCGTTGCGACGCAGTTCAGCGCGCGACTTGCCCATCTTCTTCAGGGATTCGTCGTCGAGCTTCAGAAGTTCGGCATTGACGAAACGGTTGGCCTGGCTCTGACGGGCGCTGGCGATGTTCTTGTAAGCGGTACGGAAGAAACCCATTTTAAATTCTCCTTTTCTGGCGGATCGGGCCGGACGGCCATTCCGTCCTTCGATCCATTGTGCTTCGCGGCTATCAGTCCTGATCCCCTTGATCATCACCGGCGCGAAGCCTTCATCAATCAACTGTCTGGAATATAGGCCGTGCCTTTCGCTTCAGGCAGGTGGGTAGTCGAATGGGAGCCATGCAGAAAACGCATGCTCTTTTGTGGAACTGGCAAAACGCCTGTCATGCTGCACGAATAATGTGCATCGATGCCCGTTCCCGGGGCAGGGCGCGCCATGTGTGAAGCGCCAACGCCAATTGTTGTGATGGCGGATGAATCGCTCTATCGTCGCGCCGATCGAATTGATTGGTGATTTTCATGTTTCAGTCCTACGACGTTTCCGCCCGCCCGGAGCAGGCCGCCCCGCGCATCAAGGCCTTGCGCGCGCTTTTCCCGTCCTTGGGAATCAATGCAGTGCTGGTGCCGCGCACCGACGAATATCAGGGCGAGTATGTGCCGCCTTCAGCCGAACGGCTTGCCTGGCTCACCGGTTTTACCGGCTCTGCCGGCATGGCGCTGGTGATGGCTCAAACCGCGATCGTGTTTGTCGACGGTCGCTATACCTCCCAGCTGAAAATGCAGACAGATCCGGCGCTGATTTCCGGCGGCGATCTGGTGGGCTGCCCGCCCACTGCATGGCTCACCGAAAACAGGCCGGAGGGTATGCGTCTCGGCATCGACCCCTGGCTGCATACGCCAAGCGAGGTTGAACGCCTGAAAGCGGCGCTCGGGGACATCGGCGGCGAACTCGTTCTGCTGTCTGAAAACCCGGTCGACCGCATCTGGGATGACCAGCCTGCGCTGCCATCTGCGCCGGTTTCTGTTCAGCCGCAGCAATTTGCCGGAAAACCGGCGGAAGAAAAGCTTGCCGGCGTTGCCGAAACCGCCCGCAAGAACCGGGCGGATGCGGTGCTGATCGCCGATTCGACCTCCGTTGCCTGGCTTTTCAATATTCGCGGCAATGATGTCGCCCACACCCCGACGCCGCTGTCGCGCGCAATCGTAAGGGCGGATGGCAGCGCCACGCTGTTTCTGGCGGCAGAAAAAGTCTCCGGGGAGGCTGAAGCACATATTCGCGGGCTTGCCACGCTTGCGGCCCCGACAGCCGTTTCGGCCCATCTTGAGGTGCTTGCGCGCGAAGGGCTTTCCATCATGCTCGATCGTTCGGGCGTGCCCTATGCCGCGCTGCAGATCATCGAGGATGCAGGCGGCCGCATTGTCGACGCCGCCGATCCGGTTGTCGCTGCCCGCGCCGTCAAGAATGACGGAGAGCAGGCCGGGACACGTCAGGCCCATCTGCAGGACGGCGCGGCCATGGTGACGTTCCTCAGCTGGCTTGACGCTCAGCCGGCCGGAACCGTCAGCGAGATTGAAGCTGCAAAGGCGCTCGAAGCGGCGCGGTCTTCCGTCGGAAAGCGCATGCAGAACCCGCTGCGCGACATTTCCTTCGATACAATCTCCGGTGCGGGGCCCAATGCGGCGATCATCCATTATCGGGTAACCACCGACACCGACCGCCGGCTTGGGGCGGGGGAGCTTTATCTTGTCGATTCGGGCGCGCAGTACCAAAACGGGACCACGGATATCACTCGCACACTTCCTGTTGGCGTCGTGGATGACGAAAAGCGGCGTTTCTTCACACTGGTGCTGAAGGGCATGATCGCGCTTTCCACGGCCTGCTTTCCTGCCGGCACGCGTGGCATGGATCTCGATCCGCTGGCCCGCATCGCGCTTTGGAAGGCCGGTGTCGACTATGCCCACGGCACGGGGCACGGTGTCGGCTCCTATCTCTCCGTTCACGAAGGGCCGCAGCGTCTGTCACGGCTGGGCACGCCGGAACTCAAACCCGGCATGATCCTGTCGAACGAGCCCGGTTATTACAGGCCCGGGGCCTTCGGCATCCGTATCGAAAACCTGCTTCTGGTGAAGGCGGCGGAACCGGTTGAAGGCGGCGAGATCCCGATGCTTTCCTTTGAAACGCTGACCTGGTGCCCGATCGATCGCCGCCTGGTCATGCCGGAATTGCTGACGGATGAGGAGCGCGACTGGCTGGATGGCTATCACGCGCAAACCTGCGAAAATCTGATGCCGCTCGTCTCCGATGAGGGCGAACGCGCCTGGCTTGAACAGGCGACGAAGCCCCTCAGCCCATGACGAAGTAGCGGCAGACCATCACGATCGACCAGCCGACCGCGATCATCGGCAGGGGGGATTCATAACGCAGCCCGGTGACAAGGGCTGCGGCAATCGCAAGCTTGCTTTCCCAGCCGCCGGCATAAAAGGCGGGCGCCACCAGCGTCGTCAGCACGGCGGCCGGAATGGCGTTGAGCGCCGCTTCTGCACGCGGCGGAATGTCGGAGACCACCGAAAGCAGGAGGTAGCCGGCAATCCGCGTCATGTAGGTTGCGACCGCGGCGCCCAGAATGACGAGGATCATGTGGTCATTGGTGAAGTCGCTCATTGTGCCGCCTCCTTTTTGGTGTCGGGCGGCAGGATTGCGGCAAGCAGAATGCCGGCAACAGCACCGATGCTGACATGCCAGGGCGAACCGATGGTGGCATAGGCCAGGATCGAACCCAGCGCGCTGATGGCGACCACAGGCAGAAAATTCGGCCGCTTTCTGAAGCCGATGACAAGGCTCAGGAAATAGATCGGCAGAAGAACGTCAAGGCCAAGCGCGTCGGGATCGCTGATCAGCCCGCCAAGCGTCGCGCCGATCAGCGTCATGATGTTCCAGAGGACATAGAGCACAAGTCCGGCGCCGAGATACCAGGAAAAGGTGACGCGTTCTTCCCGTTCGTGCCGTTTCAGCGCTTCGGCAAACTGCGGATCGGTCATCAGGAAGAAGGCGGTCAGTTTTTTCGGCAGTGAGAAATGCGCGATCACCGGTGTCAGGGCGGCGGAATAAAGCACATGCCGGAAGTTGACGGCGACGATCGAGGCGATGATCAGCCATGGTGCAACCCGCTGTCCGAAAAGCTCCACGCCGACAAGCTGGCTGGCGCCTGCAAAGATCGTTATGCTCATCAGCGCGGTTTCAAACACGCTTTGGCCCTGCGCAACGGCGACTGCGCCGAACAGCATGCCGAAAGGCGCTGCCGAAAGGGCAGGGATGAGGCCGGATTTCAGGCCGCTTGAAAACTCCGTCTTCTCTGACACGTGGACAAAATCTCCTGATGATGGCGGGTTTGATCCCCGAAAAGGAGCGGCAGAAGAACTGCAGGAGGGGAAACGAGACTTATGTCCGTTTACCGTCTTTGCATTGCCGGCACAAATGAGAAGAATTGATAATGGGATCAAACGTGAGGAAACACCCCGATGATCAGGCTCAGCGCACGCGAAAAAGCCGCCCTGGCGGAGCGGTTGCGGGAATATTGCATGGCAGAATTCGACTGCGAGATCGGCAATCTGCAGGCTGAACTGTTCGCGGACATCATCGCGCGCGAATTCGCGCCGGTCTTCTACAACAGCGGGCTGCGCGATGCAGAAGCGCTGCTGATGAAGCGCATGGAAAGTTTCGGCGATGAAATTGTCGCTCTGGAAATGCCGGCCTAGAGCCCTTCAGGTTTATATGGAAACAGTTCTGTTTGCCCAAACCGGTCATTCCACGCGAAGAAGCCCGCGCGGCATAGCCATAGCTATGGCGAAGGGCTTCGACAAAGTGGATGGCCGGTTTCGGCAAACCCGCAGGGCGGCATGAATTTGCGCCATTACCAGCGGTCTTCGGCTTGGACATAGCTTCGGCTATGCCCTGCGCCAAAGCCCTTGGTTCTGGTGCAAATTCCTTGCCGCAGAACGATTCCATATAAACCTGAAGGGCTCTAACTGCCGATTGCGGTCTTGAGGTCGATGATCGCAACACCCGCATCACGCATTTCGGCAAGCGCCTGCTCGACGCCTTCCTCGCTGATGCCGCGGCAGCCGTCGAGGATCAGCCGCACCGTCACGCCGGGCAGCATTTCAAGGGCGTCGAGGGCGGTAAACTTGACGCAGAAATCAAGCGCCAGACCGACGATATCGAGCGTGGTAACGCCCTGCTGCTTCAGATAGGCATCGAGGCCGGTGACGGCGTCGTGATCATTGTCGCGAAATGCCGAATAGGAATCGATCTTCGGGTTTTCGCCCTTGCGCTGCACGAAATCGATGGCGGCGAGATTGAGGTCCGGGTGAAACGCGGCATCTGCGGTATCCTGCACGCAGTGATCCGGCCACATCATCTGCGGCTTTCCCGATAGTTCGCCCATCGTGAAGGGGGCCATTCCCGGATGCGCGGAGGCAAAGGAACCATGCCCTTCAGGGTGCCAGTCCTGAGAGGCGGCAACGACGCCATATCCGCCCGTCTCGATCAGTGCGTTGGCAACCGGCACCACGGCATCGCCATCGGCAACAGCGAGGTTTCCGCCGGGGCAGAAGCCGTTCTGGATATCGACGAGCAGAAGCGCTTTCATGTGTTTTCTCCCAAAAACGGTATGCGTATTGCCGGTGCGCGGCGCGGCCCGGCGCCGGTTTTATGGCGGCGGCGTCAGATAATGGTCGGCCGGTTGAGGCCGGCTGAACAGGAACCCCTGAAGGCCCTCACAGCCATGTGCGCGCAACCATGCTGCCTGTTCAACGGTTTCCACCCCTTCGGCCACAATCGAGATACCCAGATGATGCGCCATGGTGATGATCAGTTCAACCAGCGAGGTGTCGTTGCTGTCATGCGGCACGCCGGCGATGAAGGTCTTGTCGATCTTGAGTTCGTTCAGTGGAAACTGTTTCAGATAGACAAGCGCGGAATATCCTGTCCCGAAGTCGTCGATCGACAGCCTGATTTTCATGTCCCGGATTTTCCTGAGCTGCGAAAGGGCCAGGTCGAAATTGGCGATCATCAGGCTTTCCGTCATCTCCAGCGTCAGCCGTTCCGGATCGAACTGATAGGTCTCGAGCAGCGCTGCAACATCGTCGATGAAGCTTTCCCTGAGAAACTGGCGTACCGAAACGTTGACGGCGAGATGCAGGTCGTCATGTTCGGCCAGCAATTTGCAGGCTTCTTCCAGAACCCAGGCGCCGATGGGAACAATCAGTCCCGTCGCCTCGGCAATGTCGATAAAGCGTCCCGGCTCGATAATGCCACGCTCGGGGTGATCAAGCCTGAGCAGGACTTCGAAATGCCGTCCGGGCGCGCCGTCGATCACCTTGGGCTGGAGAAAGAGCCTGAGGCCGCCCTGCTGCAGCGCCTGTTCCAGCGCGGTTTCAACATCGAACCGGGCGACAAGGTCCTGGACCATGCCGTCGTGAAACCATGTGATACTGCCGCGTCCGTGCGATTTTGCGTTGTGCATGGCCAGATCGGCATGCCGCAAATGCTCAGATGCCCCTTCTGAATTCGGCATCACCAGAACCGCGCCTGCACTGGTGCTCGGAGTGATCTGGTTTCCGTTGATGAAGGTCTGGCGGGACAGAAGGCTGTGCAGCCGTTCGATCTTCTTGTGGGCCGCTGTTCGCGCTGTCTCTTCGCTGCTGCCAAGTGAGGTCAGGAACACGACGAACTCATCGCTGGAAAGCCGCGCCGTAAAGCAGCCGGGATCGATATTGTCGCACAGCCGCCGTCCTGTGGTTCTCAACAGCGCATCACCGATTGCATGACCGAAAATCGAGTTGATGGCCGCGAAATTGTCGAGGTCGAAGATGGCAATCGCCATATACTGATGACTGACCCTGTGGGTTGCCAGCAGCCCGACAAGAACCTCCTGCGCCTTTGTGCGGTTGGCAAGTTTTGTCAGCGGATCGTAGTAGGCGAGCATTTCGATCCGGGCTTCCGTCCGCCGGCGTTCGGTGACATCCCGCCAGACGCTGACCGATCCGAGCCGTTCGCCACGGGCATCGATCACAGGCGCCTTGATCATCTCAAGCGTATATTTGCGACCTGCCGGATTGGTGACCTCGCCCTGATTGATCAGCTTGCCCTCATCGTTGACGTCGCCGAAGACCTGCTGCATCAACAGCGCGTCATTGGTCTGGCCGAAAATCTCCCTGTCGGTCTTGCCGACGATCGTTTCCGTCGGCATGCCGATGAATTCGGCGGCTGCCTGATTGCAGGCTTCCAGCGTGCCGTTCGGCCGTTTGAAATAGATCTGGTCGGGTATCGCGTCGATGACCACGCGCAGCAGAAGGTGCTGACGGCTGAGGGCGTTGACGAGCCGCCGACCGCGCACGAGGACAAGGGCCAGAATGACGATAATGCCGGAAAGCACCGCAATTGCGGCAATCAGGGTCAGGTTCAGCAGGCCGGACTTGTGTTGCAGTTCCGTGGATTTCCGGCGAACGGCTTCCACCAGGTTCGAGGAATAGGCCGCCAGCGGTTCGCTGCCCGCTCGCACATCCCTGGCTTCGGAGACAATCGACAAAAGCGCCGTCCGGTCCTGAATCGTGATCGGCCACGAGAAGATGCGCATCGTATGGACGGAGCCATCCTGAAAGCGATGGGGGAACAGAAAATAATGCTGCTCGTCCAGACTTACCTCTTCCATCAGCGCCATGATTTTTTCTCTGGGCAACTGGTTCAGTTCGGAGATGGAAAGGTTGCGGAATTCCTTTGATGTCCAGCCATAGAGCGACTGTGCGGCATCGTTTGCTGCCAGGATATCCCCGCTGATCGGATCGATCAGCATCATCGCAACCGGGCTGTTGCTGAAGATATCGGCGAAGGGCGGAAGCGATGTCTGCGCGTATAACTGCGTGGCTGTAGACGAAGCGAACACAAAGGCGGCCAACGCGACACCGGCAACACGTTTGTCGAATCTTCGCACCTTTCGTGTTGCCATCTTCATATTATCGGTGGCCTTTTGCGGTCGGATGTGGCGGTGCGTAATAAATCAGTGGGCGAACAACCAAAAGTAATCCATGTGTAATCTTACACGACATAATAACAGGTAAACATTACATTAGAGAAATTGCATTCATGCCGGGCAAAATGCAAGGGGGAGGGAGGCGCGGTGTCCCTCCGGGCCTTTTTGAGGGCGTGCTCAGGCCGGTTTGACGAAGCCGTCCAGGACCCGTTTCTGACCGGCCTTGTCGAAGTCGATGGTCAGCTTGTTGCCTTCGATCGCCGCGATGTTTCCATTGCCGAACTTCATATGGAAAACGCGGTCGCCGACCGAAAAACGCGACGGCGTTTCTTCGCTGCTGCGGGCAACGAGCTCGCCTTCGATCGTGCGCCCGCGCGGCCCGCTTTCGCCATAGCCGATGCGTTCGACGGCATGACCCGACCGCGTGCCCCAGTTGTCCCGGGTGGCATCGGTGCGGTGTTCCTGCGCGCGTTTCCAGCCGGGGGTGGCATAGGTGTTGGAAAACGGCTGGGCCCGGTCGAAGCGCGACTGGCCGTAGCCGCCGTAGGAGACTTCGGTTTCGCCGACCTCGACATGGTCTTCCGGCAGTTCATCAAGAAAACGTGATGGCATGGTCGATTGCCACAGCCCATGGATGCGCCGGTTCGAGACGAACCAGATGTGGCAATTGCGTTTCGCCCGCGTCAGCCCGACATAGGCGAGGCGGCGTTCCTCTTCGAGGCCCGCGCGGCCGCTTTCATCCAGCGCGCGCTGGTGGGGAAACAGGCCTTCCTCCCAGCCGGGCAGGAACACGGTCTTGAACTCCAGTCCCTTGGCCGAATGCAGCGTCATGATCGATACGGCGTCCATGTCCTCGTTCTGGTCGGCATCCATCACCAGCGAGACATGTTCGAGAAAACCGCGCATGCTTTCAAACCCGTCCATGGAACGGATCAGCTCCTTCAGGTTTTCAAGCCTGCCGGGGGCTTCCGCCGAACGGTCGTTCTGCCACATCTCGGTATAGCCGCTTTCCTCCAGAATGATTTCTGCAAGCTCGGTATGCGGCGTGGTCTCGAGAAGCTCCTGCCAGCGGGTGAACTGGGTGACCACATCGAACAGCGCCTTGCGCGGCTTCGGTTTCAGTTCGTCCGTGTCGATCATCTCGCGGGCGGCGGCCAGCATCGGGATATTGCGGGCGCGGGCGTAGTCGTGGATCTTGCGCACGCTGGCGTCACCCAGGCCGCGCTTCGGCGTGTTGATGATCCGCTCCAGCGCCAGATCGTCGGCCGGCTGGCAGGTGAGGCGGAAAAACGCCATCGCGTCGCGGATTTCGAGCCGTTCGTAAAAGCGCGGGCCGCCGATGACCCGGTAATTGAGGCCGAGTGTGACGAACCGGTCCTCGAATTCGCGCATCTGGAAGGAGGCGCGCACCAGAATGGCCATGTCGTTCAAGAGTTCGCCATCGCGCTGCAACTGCTCGATTTCCTCGCCGATGGCGCGGGCTTCCTCTTCGGAATCCCAGGCGGCATGGACCTGAACCTTGTCATCATCCGGCTCGGAGCGTTCGGTGAATAGCGTCTTGCCGAGCCGCCCGTCATTATGCGCGATCAGCTTGCCGGCAGCTCCCAGAATATGGGCAGTGGAGCGGTAATTGCGCTCCAGCCGCACGACCTTGGCGCCACGGAAATCCTTCTCGAAACGCAGGATATTGTCGACTTCGGCGCCGCGCCAGCCATAGATCGACTGGTCGTCGTCGCCGACACAGCAGATGTTGACCGGACCGTCATCATCGCCGGGGCGCTGCGCCAGAAGCCTGAGCCACATATATTGCGCGGTATTGGTATCCTGATACTCGTCCACCAGAATGTAGCGGAAGCGGCGGTGGTATTCCTTCAGGATATCCGGATTTTCGCGGAAAAGCCGGATCGGGTGCAGCAGAAGATCGCCGAAATCGCAGGCATTCAGCGTCTTCAGCCGGTCCTGATAGGCCTGATAAAGCTGGCGACCGCGGCCATTGGCAAAGGCGCGGGCGTCGCCTTCCGGGATCAGTTCCGGCGTCAGTCCCTTGTTCTTCCAGCCATCGATCATTGCGGAGAACTGCCGCGCGGGCCAGCGCTTGTCGTCGAGGCCTTCCGCTTGGATAAGCTGCTTGATCAGGCGGATGACATCGTCGGTGTCGAGAATGGTGAAATCGGACCTCAGCCCGACAAGTTCGGCATGGCGGCGCAAGAGCTTGACGCCGATGGAGTGGAACGTGCCGAGCCAGGGCATGCCTTCAACCGCGCCGCCGACGAGGACGCCGATGCGCTCCTTCATCTCGCGCGCGGCCTTGTTGGTGAAGGTCACGGCCAGAATCTGGCTGGGATAGGCCCGTCCGGATGCGAGGATATGCGCAATCCGCGTGGTCAGCACCCGGGTCTTGCCGGTTCCCGCACCGGCCAGCACCAGAAGCGGACCGTCAATGGTCTCGACAGCGTCGCGTTGCTCGGGGTTCAGGCCGTTGAGATAATCCGGTGGCGCCGGTGCGCGCCGTGCCGCCATGGCGCGGGCGGCAAGCCCGCCCTGTTGCGCCGGCGCGGCGTTGCCTTCCGGTTTGCGCGGTTCATCGTCATCATCGAAAAACGGTATGTCGTCGTGGCCCTGAATCATGGCGTCAATCTAGTGAGTTGAAACGCAAAGGTGAAGGTGCACGCTGAACTGAGAACAAAATATGCACAGCTCGACCGCATTTCCACGTCCAAAAACGTGTAAAATCAGACAAATCACACCGCTGAACATTACAATTCTGTGAGGTTTCATTCGACAGCTTGCAGTGCGTCGGGCGATCTGGATACTTCCATCCATATTTTCCGCCGCGGCGTTTTCGACGGCTTTTTCAAACCGGGGACATTGATGCGTTTCTACAAACAGGTTGCTGTCAGTGTGTGTGTTCTGGCAATCGGATCTGCAGCCTGGCTTTTTCTGGCGCCGGGCGGGCGGGCCGTGCTTGTGTCCTACGGCATTCTGGATGCGCCGGCAGCCGGCGGTGGCGGCGGTCGCCCGGCTGGCGGGTTTTCGGGCGGCGGCATACAGGTGGTGTCCGCCCCGGTGACAACGGGCACCGTCAATGATGAACTGACGGCCATCGGCAGCGGTGAGGCGATCCGTTCGGTGACCGTGCTGCCCGAGGAATCCGGCACCATTACCGAACTGCTGATCACCTCCGGCGATACGGTCGCGCAGGGCGATACGATCGCCGTTCTTGATGATCGCGAACAGGTGCTGGCCCGCGATCTGGCGCAGGTGGCGCTTGAAAGCGCAACCCGTCAGGCCGAGGTCAACCGCCGTATCAAGTCGGCGATTTCCGATCTGGAAGTCTACAATGCCGAGATCGATCAGCGGTCGGCCGAACTGGATCTCAAATCGGCCGAACTGGCGCTGTCACGCCGCCGGATCGTTGCGCCCATCGATGGCGTGGCCGGCATTGTCGGGGTGAATGTCGGCGATTATGTCACCACCTCTTCGGAAATCGTTACCATAGACGATCGCTCCTCGATCCTTGTCGATTTCCCGGTGCCGGAGCGTTTTGCCACTGCCGTCCGCTCCGGCGCGCCGGTCGAGGCCAGCCTGGTCTCGGCGCCGCAGCAGGTGTTCGAGGGTGAGGTGCAGGCCGTCGACAACCGTATCGATGCGGCAAGCCGGACCTTCATGGTGCGCGCGCGGCTCGACAATGACGACGATGCCCTGCGCGCCGGCATGTCCTTCGATGTGTCGATGCGGTTTCCCGGCGATGTCTATCCGGCCGTCGATCCGCTGGCGATCCAGTGGGATTCCAACGGCGCCTATGTCTGGCAGCTTGTCGACGGGCAATCGACCAAGACCCGCGTGCGCATCATCCAGCGTGATCCCGATGTGGTGCTGGTCGATGCCGGGCTCGACGAAAACGATCTGGTGATCATCGAGGGTATCCAGCGCCTGCGGGAAGGCGCTTCCGTGACCGATATTGCCAATGGCGCCGGTGCCGGCGGCGTGGCGGAGACGGCGTCATGAGCGACAACGACCGCGAAAACGGCAATCTCCCCTCCGACGAAAAAAACACCGTTCCCGAGGCGGACGATGCGCGCAGCGAGGCGGCAAAGGCGATTGCTGAGCATGAGAGCGAGCACGGCTTTACCGCGCTTTTCGTGCGCCGTCCGATTCTCGCGGCGGTGTTCAACGCACTGATCCTGGTGGCCGGCCTTGCAGCCTTTTTCGGCGTCGAGGTGCGCGAACTGCCCGATGTCGACCAGCCCGTGATTACCGTGCGCACCAATTTTTCGGGCGCGGCGCCCGAGACGGTCGACCGCGAGGTGACCAATGTCATCGAAGGCGCGGTTGCGCGCGTGCCCGGTCTGCAGTCGATGTCGTCGCGCTCGAACACCGGTTCGAGCCGGGTGACGCTGGAATTCAGCAAGGACACCGATATCAATGTCGCGTCGATGGATGTGCGCGATGCCGTCGGCCGGGTCGAGGGGCAATTGCCCGACGATGCCGACGAGCCGCGCATCGTCAAGGCGGATTCCGATTCCCAGCCGGTGGTGCGACTGGCAATCACCTCGTCCACGCTCGACATTGACGACCTGACGGTGCTGGTTGAAGACGAGATCGAGGACCGTTTTGCCGCCGTCCCCGGCGTCGCCGATGTCGCCGTCTATGGCGAACGGGAAAAGATCTTCCGTATCGATATCAATCAGGCAGCGCTTGCAAGCCGCGGTCTTTCGGTGGCGGACCTGACGGCGGCGCTGTCCGATATTTCCTGGGATGTGCCCGCCGGATCGTTGACCAGCACCACCCAGGCGCTTGGCGTGCGCGCCACCGCGGATGTCACCACGCCGCAGGAATTTGCCGATATTCGGGTGGCTGAAAATGTTCATATCGGCGATGTCGCCACCGTCGTCTTCGGCCCCGACACCGCCGCAACGGCGCTGCGCTATAACGGTCAGCCGGGCATCGGTCTCGGGATCATCCGGCAGGCCAAGTCGAACACGCTGGAAATTTCCGAAGGCGTGCACCGGGTCGTTGCCGAAATCGCGCCCAATCTGCCCGAAGGCACCACCATCCGGGTTTCCAGCGACGATGCGGTGTTCATCTCCGGCTCGATCGAGGAGGTCGTTCGTTCACTTTTGCTCGCAGCGCTCATTGTGGTTGCGATCATCTATGTTTTCCTGCGCGACTGGCGCGCGACCATCATTCCGGCCATCACCCTGCCGGTGGCGCTGGTGGGCACGCTGGCCGCCATTTATGTCGCCGGCTTTTCCGTCAATATTCTCACCCTGCTGGCCATCGTGCTGGCAACCGGCATGGTGGTCGACGATGCCATCGTGGTGCTGGAAAACATCGTGCGCCTGCGTGCCGGCGGCATGGGCCCGCGTGCGGCAGCGGTTCTCGGCACCCGGCAGGTGTTTTTCGCCGTCATCACCACCACGGCAACGCTGGCCGCCGTTTTCGTGCCGCTTTCGTTTCTGCCGGGGCAGGCGGGCGGCCTGTTTCGCGAGTTCGGATTCGTGCTCGCCTTCGCGGTGATGCTGTCGTCCTTCGTGGCGCTGACGCTCTGCCCGATGCTGGCTTCGCGCATTCTGGTGCAGCACAAGGACACCAACCCGGGGCCGATCGCACGGCTGGGCATGCTGTTTGCCCGCGTCTATGCCGTCACGCTGCGCTGGGTGCTGGCCGCGCCGCTGGTGCTGCTGTCGCTTGCCGCGCTTTTGATCTTTGGGGCCTATCTTGCCTATGCCAATCTGACCACGGAACTGTTGCCGCGCGAGGACCGGTCGATGCTGATGATGCGGGTTTCCGCCTCGCAGGGCGTCAGTCTTGATTATACGCGAGACCGCATCCAGCAGGTGGAGGAGAAGCTTCAGCCGCTGATTGAGAGCGGCGAGATTGAAAGCATCTTCTCGATTTCGGGGTTCGGCAATAACACAAACAGCGGCTTCGTGGTGATGTCGCTGGCGCCCTGGGCCGATCGAGACCGCACGCAGGATCAGATTGCCCGGGATGTGAATGCGGCAGCGGGCAGCATTCCGGCCGTGCAGGCCTTCGCCTTCCAGCCGAATTCGCTCAATATCCGCGGTGCCGGCAACGGGCTTTCCGTGGCCCTTGTCGGCTCCAGCCATGCGCGGTTGAGCGAGGCGGCGACCGCGCTGGTTGAAGCCATGGAAACCGATCCGATGTTCGACGCGCCGCGGCTTTCCGAAGATGCGACCCAGGCGCAGCTGTCGCTCACCCTCGACCGGCGGCGCGCGGCCGATCTCGGTATCGATATCGGCGGTCTTTCGCAGGCGCTGATGGCGATGCTCGACGGCCGGTCTGTTGGAGAGGTGTTCATCGACGGGGAATCCTATGATGTCCAGCTTCGCGCCGACACCAGGAAGGTCGACGATCCCGGCGATTTGAGGAATATTTTCCTGCGCACCGGCGACGGTCGCATCGTGCCGCTGTCGACCATCGCCACGCTGGAGGAAAAGTCGATTGCCCCGACGCTTGAACGCGAGCAGCAGCAGGCCGCCGTCTCGCTGTCGTCGAGTCTTGCGCCCGGCGTGGCGCTGGGCGATGCCTATCAGCGGCTGCTGGAACTGGCCGAACCGCTGTTGCCGCCGGGTGCCCATGTCGAGGCGCAGGCGGAGGCCGCAGCGCTCGATGAAAACGCATCGGGCATGGAGATGGTGTTCGGCTTTGCGCTCATCATCGTCTTTCTGGTTCTGGCCGCCCAGTTCGAGAGCGTGTGGAGCGCGCTGATCATTCTGGCAACCGTGCCCTTCGGCATCGGCTGCGCCTTCATCGCCATGCTGCTGACCGATACCAGCCTCAACATCTATTCGCAGATCGGTCTGGTGCTGTTGATCGGGGTGATGGCGAAGAACGGCATTCTGATCGTTGAATTCGCCAATCAGCTGCGCGACCGTGGCGAGAGCGTGCGCGATGCCATCGAGCATGCCACCATGCTGCGCCTGCGGCCGGTGATGATGACGATGATTTCCACCGTGCTCGGCGGCATTCCGCTTGTGCTGGCATCCGGTGCGGGTGCGGAAGCGCGCATCGCGCTTGGCTGGGTGATTGTCGGCGGGCTCGGCCTTGCCACCATCGTCACGCTTTACGTCACGCCGGTGGCCTATTTCCTGCTTGCGCGGTTCTCCAAACCGAAGGCCGACGAGGAACGGCGCCTCAATGCGGAGATGCATGACGCCGCGTCGATCAGCCATTAGCGGCAGGCGTTTGGTTGAAACCGTCCCTTTGGTGGTTTTCGCGCCCGCACCGCCAATGTGAAGGGCGGATGTTGCCATGCAACCGTGAAAGATGCCGGAGAGGAGCCAGTGTATTCGACCTGTCGTTGAACGGAAAAACTTGCTAAGTCAGGCCCGATACTGTTTTTATGGCGCTTATCGCAATGATCTGCAACGACGATTCCGATCGTCTCGAAGGGGGAAACATGTCAGCCAAGGCAATCACCGCCGTTATCGCAACAGCATTGCTCGCAAGTTGCGCGGCCAATACGCAGAACAGCGTGAACCCGGGCGCCGACGAAGTGTCGGTCACCAACATTTCCGTCAGCGATCCGGGCGACTACATGGACCGCCAGGAAGCGGAAATGCGCCAGAAGCTTGAAGGCACCGGCGTCACCATCGTCCGCACGCCCAAATATATTGCCCTGGTGTTCCAGTCGAGCATCACATTTGCCACCGACAGTGCCGAAGTGGTGCCGGAATTCGCGCCGTCGCTCGCCGTGATCGCGGGCCTGCTGCAGAAGTATAATGCCACCGATATCGACGTGAACGGCTATACCGATTCAACGGGTTCGGACGCTTACAATCTCAAGCTTTCGCAGCAGCGCGCCAACGCCGTTGCCGGTGCCCTGATCCAGCGCGGCGTCAGCCCGCAGCGCATCATGCCGGTGGGATACGGCAAGGCCGATCCCGTTGCCACCAACGATACCGCCGACGGGCGCGCCCAGAACCGCCGTGTCGAGATCAGGATTGCGCCGCCGCCGGCGGCCGGTGCCACCGGTGCCACGGCTGCGGCAACCAACTGACAGCCAAGGGCAAAGCCCACAGACAGGATGGTCCGGCGCCTGACGACGGACCATTGTTATATCCAAATGGCGGTTGCGCCATATCATTGCCGTAATGAGACGGCTTGAAAGTGTTTGAAGCTTCATATTGAGGGACATCATGCTGAAAAAACTGACCATCGCTGCCGTGAGCGTTGCGTTTCTTGCCGGCTGCACCACCACAGACCCGTATTCGGGTCAGACCGTCAACAATAACACCGGTACCGGTGCGCTTGCCGGCGGCGCTCTTGGTGCGCTGGCAGGCCTTGCTGTCGGCGGTGATGCCAAGGGGGCTGCAATCGGCGGCGCCATCGGCGCGATTGCCGGCGGCGGCATCGGCGCCTACATGGACAATCAGGAAGCCGAATTCCGCCGTGCTCTTGCCGGCACCGGCGTTTCCGTCGTGCGCAATGGCGACCGCCTGACGCTGATCATGCCGTCGAACGTCACCTTCCAGACGGACCAGTATGATATTTCGCCGAATTTCTACAGCACGCTGAATGCCGTTTCGACCGTGCTGCGCAAGTATGACCGCACCGCGATCAACATTAACGGTTATACGGATTCGACCGGTTCGGCCGAATATAACCAGAGGCTCTCGCAGGAGCGAGCCAACAGTGTCGGCAATTATCTGATCCAGTCCGGTGTCGGCGGCAATCGCATCTCCGCCGTCGGGTTTGGCGAATCCAATCCGATCGCCTCCAATTCGACGCCGCAGGGCCGTGCCCAGAACCGCCGCGTCGAGGTACAGATCTCCGCCGTCAAGATGTAAGGTCTTCGGTTCAGGAAATGAAAAAGGCGCCGCAGGGCGCCTTTTTTGATGCTCGGGATTTATTCGATACGGTCAGCGCAGTCTGAGGCTGATCGGAGCGTGGCCTTGCTGCCTGCTCTGTATATAGAGGTGGATCCGGGCCTCGGGCTGCATGGCACGGGCCGCGCGGTCACCCTGGCTGGTCAGCAGGCCGACGAGTTCCTTGGCTTTGTAGCGGCCCTGAAAACGGGCATATTCGGCAAGTTTCTGGGCGGCCTCGTGAAGCGGGTTGAAGCCGCTGCGGCGCGCGGTTGAGAGTTCGATATTGCCTGACATCATGCCGGAACGCTGTTTCCTGTTCACTTCAATCCCCTTAGCTACGCAGAACAGACAGAGGGTTTTTGTGTGGCATCGGAGGCGATCGTCATTCTTGCTTTCCGAAACCTTACCGAGAAAACTAGCGGCTAAATCTTTCGAAACCCTTTACGGAAAACGCCGGCCCGCAATGCGGACCGGCGTTTTGTTGTTCATATCGGTAGCGCGGCGATGCGCGCCTGTTTCAAGCTGAAGACTACTGCAGGCTTGCCCAGCAGCTCACGCCGTTGCGCTTCAATGCGCGGCAGGCCTTTACCGCTTCTTCCTGATCGGGGAAGCCGCCGAAGCGGGCGCGGTAGATTTCCTGGCCGCCATTGTTGTAGGCAAGCGCGAAAGGATCGGACCTGTCGAGCGCTCCGTCGGCCTTGCCCTTCGTGCGGGTAAGCAGATCGCGGGCGCCTTCGGCCGTTGCCGCCGTGCCGACCTGAACCACCCAGCCGCGCGGCTTCTGGATCGAGCTCGTCTTGATCGAAGTGTCAGGCGCGCTTTCGGAAGCCTGGGCTGCGGGAATGATTGCGTCGCCAACGGCATCGGCCATGTCGTCGGCGGTCTGCAGCACGTCTTCGACGCTCAGGCCCTCATCATTGTCGGCCGGGCGGCGTGCGCTGGGAACCGGCACGTTGGAGACCAGTTCGGCCTGGACGCCGGTCAGGCCGGCTGCAGCTGCCGGTGTAGCATTGTCATTGGCCGCATAAGCCAGTGCCACACCGCCTTCGGCTGCCGGGCGCGGATAGGGGATGGGCCCGGTTTTCGGGAACACCATGCTGCCGGAACGGGCAATCACGAAGTTACCGCCGCGGCCATTGGAGGCTTTCGGCAGGTAGGTGTTGATCAGGCGGGTCGCCCATTTGTCGCGGCTTGCCGCCGTCGCGCCACCCATGACAACGGCTGCAATCGACCGGTTGCCGGAAATCACGGACGTGGCAATGTTGAAGCCGGAAGCATTGGTATAGCCGGTCTTGATGCCGTCAAGGCCCTTGATCTTGCCGAGCAGGTGGTTGTGGTTGCCGATCGTGCTCTTGCCGTATTTGAAGCTGCGGGTGCTGAAATAGTGGTAATACTGCGGAAAATGCTGGCGCAGGGCGATGCCGAGACGGGCCTGATCGCGGGCCGTGGTCTTCTGCGCGCTGTTCGGCAGGCCGTGGGCATTGCGATAGGTGGTGCGCGTCATGCCGAGGGCATGCGCCTTGTTGGTCATCATCTTCGCGAAGTTGGTTTCCGATCCGCCGAGATATTCACCGACAGCGGTGGCGACATCATTGGCCGAACGGGTAATCAGCGCATAGATCGCGGTTTTGACCGTGACGCTGCGGCCGGCAGGGATGCCGAGTTTGGTCGGCGGCTCGGCAGCGGCGTTTTTCGAAAACGGAATTTCGGTATTCAGCGTGACGCGGCCCTCATCCATGGCTTCGAACAGCATGTAGAGCGTCATCATCTTGGTCAGCGATGCCGGATAGCGCGGCGCATCCGGGGCCTCGCTGTAGAGCACTTTTCCGGTATGCGCATCGATCACGATGGCCGCGTCGTTCGAATCCGCGCGGGCGTCGTTTACGGGAACACCGGTGATGATGGCCATGAAGGCTGCGAAGATCATCGCTGCCCTGGATAACCGGCTTGAACGGAAGCGGCGTGTTGCCTGTCTCTGCATTCGAAAAACTCTTGCGAAATCTGGCGGTTGTTGGTTCCTGGCGAAGCCGTGGCGGCATGATAACGGCCGCATTCATCCTTTGCTAGGCTGAACCGGATACTGATCAAATTGCGGTTAATATTCGTTTAAGTTTCCTTGGCCCCCGGCGGCTTTTCCAATGCCGATGCCTCAAACCGCGTGGCGGATGGCGCTCGTTGATCCTTCTGCCAGTTTCGTCGGCGCTTTTCAAACATCTTTCGATCGGATAATCAGAACCCGAACAGGAGTACGACCCATGCGCACACCGCAGACCGGCGGCGCCCCATTCAGGCCCCAGAGGCGCGAGCCGCCGATCAACCTTCCGCCGGTCGTTCTGGCAGCGCTTGGCGTGCTGTTTGCGATCTTTCTGATCCAGGAATTTGCTCTCGGCTACGCGACCAACCTGATGATCTGGCAGGAATTCGGGTTCCTGCCCGCCCGTTACGTGCATCCGCTTGGCGAGCAGGGGCTTTCCTGGCTGTGGTCGCCGCTGACCTATTCGCTGCTTCACGGCGGCTGGAGCCACATCATCTTCAATGCGATCTGGCTGGCGATTTTCGGCGCGCCGGTTGCCCGCAGGATCGGCGCCGTGCGCTTCCTGACCCTTTGGCTGACGAGCGCGGTGGCCTCGGCGTTTTTCTTCGCCGCCACCGACTGGGGCGCCGTTTCGGTGCTGATCGGCGCCTCCGGTGTGGTTTCGGCCTATATGGGGGCTGCCTGTCGCTTCGTCTTTGCCGGTGGGCGTTTTCTGCCGCAGGCCCATCTTGGCCGGCGGCTTTCGATCAGCGAGGTCTTTGCCGATCCGACGGCGCGGGCCTTCGTGCTGGTCTGGCTTGTGGGCAATCTGCTGGTTGCCGTCGGCGTCAGCTTTGTGGGCATCAGTGCGGCCAGCATCGCCTGGCAGGCCCATGTCGGCGGTTTCCTGTTCGGGTTTCTGGCCTTTCCGCTGTTTGACGTGAAGACCCCGCGCACACTCGTTTTCTAGCGCCGCGTAAATCCTCCAGACATGGTTTTCTTGCAATCGCCCAAAACCTCATGCACCATGCTCAAATGCATGGTTCGTGTGGAGGCGGGCGCGTGCCTGCGAGCCGGAAACGAGGAGGTTTTTATGGCGATCACTGTCAGAATGATACTGGATGAAAAAGGCAGGGCGGTCGTGACCGCGCCGGCCAAAACCCCGATTTCGGAAATGGCGGTCATTCTTCATCAAAACCGTATCGGTGCGGTGGTGATTGTGGACGAGGACAACAGGATTGCCGGTATCTTTACCGAGCGCGATCTGGCCGCTTGCGTCGGCAAGCACGGCGCACGTGCGCTGGCCGCGCCGGTCTCCCAGGAAATGACCGATAATGTCCACCGCTGTGACGAGGGCACCAGCGTCAACGAGTTGATGGAAGTGATGACCAAGCGGCATTTCCGTCATGTGCCGGTGGAAGTTGACGGACGCCTTGCCGGCATCATCTCGATCGGTGACGTGGTCAAGTCACGCATCCGCGAGGTCGAGCAGGAAGCCGAGCACATCAAGTCCTATATCGCCGGCTGAGCCGGAGCGGCGCCAAGGCGGCAGACCTATTTGCCGTAAACCGTCTTCGGGTCGAAGGCTCTGTGGTCGGCGATCGTCTCAAGCACGGCCGTGCCGTCGCTGGCGCTCACCGCGCGATAAAAGCAGGAGCGGCGGCCGGTGTGGCAGGCCGCATCATGGCCGGACATGGAAACCTTGAGCAGGATGGCATCCTGATCGCAGTCGGTCAGCATCTGCTCCACCTTCTGCAGGTTGCCGGAGGTTTCGCCCTTCTTCCAGATCGCGTTGCGCGAGCGGCTGTAATAATGCGCAAAACCGGTCTCGATCGTCAGCGACAGCGCTTCGGCATTCATATGGGCAAGCATCAGCACCGCATTGTCGCGGGCATCGGTGACCACGGCCGTGACCAGCCCCTTGTCGTCGAAACGGGGGGTGAAATCGGTGGCCTCGTCAAGCAGGGCCTTGTCCTGCGGCGGCTTTGCGAAATTCAGCATGCTCTTTCCTGTCGTTGCCGGGTGTTGATAGCCCGCTCGGGGACCGTTGGCAATCGCCTCACCGTCGCCGGGGACTTGCCCCGGCCTTGCCGAAATCCCATGTTCTCCTTTAATCATTCAGTTCCGGCCGGTTTGAAGGTCAGGCATCACGGAAAGCAGAAAATGGACGATATCTATTCCGCGCGCATTTTGAGCCACGCCGGCAATGTGACCCGGCTGGGCGTGCTGGAAAATGCCGATGCCAGCGCGTCTGCCCATTCCAGGCTGTGCGGGTCGCGGCTGACGGTCTATGTGCGGATGTCCGGCGGCAAGGTCAGCGACTTTTCCCATGAGGTAAAGGCCTGCGCTCTGGGGCAGGCATCCTCCGCGATCATGGCCGGAACCGTGATCGGGGCGACGCCGGATGAAATCCGGCAGGCCCGCAGCCAGATGCGCGCAATGCTGAAAGAGGGCGGGGACGGTCCCGACGGCCGATTTGCAGAAATGCGCAGTCTCCTGCCGGTGAAGGACTATCCGGCCCGCCACGCATCGGTGATGTTGACCTTCGAGGCGCTGGTGAAGGCGCTCGATACGCTGGACGGTCTTTCGCACGATGAAAAAGAGGACGCCGGGCACGATGTGTGAAACCCGTGGCGGCGCGAAGACGGCGTCGCGCAACTGGCAGGGGCCGTTTCGCAAGACGCCCGGCCGCCTGTTGGGGCTCGGCCTCATCCGCTTCTATCAACTGACATTTTCAAGCCTGATCGGCCAGTCCTGCCGCCATTTGCCGACCTGCTCGGAATATGGATACGAGGCGGTCGCGCGGTACGGGCTTTGGGCGGGCGGTTTTCTGACGCTCTTTCGGGTCGGACGCTGCGGCCCGGGCGGCACGGACGGGTTTGATCCGGTGCCCGAAAGGCTGGATGCCGACTGGCACTGGTATACGCCGTGGCGGTATTTTCAGGCCGGGCGGCGTTCTCACGCGTCGAGATAGCGCGCGATAATCAGATAACCCGGTGTCGGCTGGCCGTTTTCAAAGCGGACATTGATATCGGTGGTATCGACCATTCTGAAGCCCGCCTTTTCCAGCCCTGCGGTCAGATAGGCCAGACTGTGGCCGAAACGGTGATGCGGGCCGACCATATAATCACGGCCCTTCAGGGTCTCGTCGGGCAGGGTTTCGGCGGAAAACGCCAGAATGCCGCCGCCGGACATGCTCCTGGCCGCCCCGGAGAAGAAGGCATCGAGCGTGCCGAGATAGGGCAGAACATCGGCGGCAGTGATCAGGTCGAATTCTTCCTCGCCGTCATCATGCAGAAACGCTTCGACCTCGGCGACGAACAGCGTGTCGTAAAGGTCCTTCTCATAGGCGATTTCCACCATGTTTTCGGAAATGTCGAGCCCGGTGATCTCGCCGGCCATATCGCGCAGCGCGCTGGCGCCGAGCCCCGTGCCGCAACCCAGGTCGAGCATGCGCTCGAACGGGCCGATGCCGAGCGCCTGGAACCGCTGGCGGATGATCATCGGCACGCAATAGCCGAGCTGGTCGACGAGAATATCCTCGAAATCCTCGGCGTGCTGATCGAACAGCGTTTCGACATAGGCGTCGGGCGCCTTTTTCGGCGCTTCGCCGAAGCCGATGGCGGCAAGCCGCACCGCCGCGCCGCCGTGATCCTCCGGGTCGATCTTCAGGACCTGGCGGTATGCCTCTGCCGCTTCGGCCAGTTTACCCGCCTTTTCGAGCGAAAGCGCCCGGTTATAGGCCTTGGCCAGTTTTTCCTCGTCGATCTTGCGTGCCATTGCGGTTGCCCCGTTGAATATCGCTCATGCTCTATGCCGGGATCGGGGGCGGCGCAACCGCGATCAGGCGTTTCCGGTCAGTTTTGCGATCTGCCGGGCGGTGTCGAGATCCTGCGGGGTGTTGATGTTGAAAAACGGATCGACAGCGCCTTCCGGCGTGGCAACCGTTGAAAAATCGACGGTCCGGTGCGGATGGGCTTTGACAAAATCCATCAGGCGCCGGTTGCTGCCGGTGGCAAACCAGCGTGTCAGGTCGTCGTGGAGAGCAAGCGGCCACAGCGCGAAGACCGGATGAACCCGCCCTTCCGACTGTGCCAGCACGATTTCATTTTCGGCAGGGCGCGCTTCAGTCAGCCGGGCAACGAGGTCTGCGGGGAAAAATGGCGTGTCGACAGCGACCGAAATCATGTGGGTTGCCGGGCTGTCGTTCCTTGTGAGGTGGTCGAGTGCGGCGAGAATACCCGCAAGCGGTCCCTCGTGGTCTGTTCCGATGTCGCGGACAACGATAGCGCCGGGCGGAGCCCGCATATCTGCACCATGGCGGCTGACCAGTACGGGCGAGGCCTGGAGCGCAATCTGCCGATGCGCCCGGGCCAGAAGGGTTTCGCCGTCAATTTCCAGCATCGCCTTGTCGGTGCCCATGCGCTGCGACGCGCCACCGGCGAGAATGACAGCGGGGGGAAGGGCGGGGGACATCACGACTTATCCTTCAGCATGTCCTCTTCCGCCTTGACGATCGGGCCGCCGCCTTCGGAGGCGACCGGCTGGTCGGTCGCAGCCAAGGGTTCCAGCCCTTTCTTGCGCTCGCGGTAGAAGGAATAGAGGCCGGCGGCCACGATGATCAGGCCGCCGCCGAGGACGTTGATGTCCGGATAGGTGCTGAAGATGATCATGCCGAGCAGCGTTGCCCACAACAGGCCGGCATAACGGAATGGCGCGATATAGGAGATATCGGCAAGGCGCACGGCAAACACCACGAACTGATAGCCGGACAGCAGGAAGGCGGCGGCCAGCATCAGCTTGAACAGGATCGGCCAGCTCATCATGCTCCAGTCCTGTTCGACCGTGCCGAGAACGGCGCCGCCGAGCGTCAGGAAAATGGCCGTTGCCAGGGTGATGACGATGGCCGGTATGTCCGAGCGGATGGTCTTGGTCAAAAGGTCACGGGCGGATGCGGCAAGCATTGCGATGATGGCAAAAACGGCGCCCTCTTCAAAACCGCCGGGGCCGGGCCTGATGATGATCAGCACGCCGATAAAGCCGACGGCGATCGCGCTCCAGCGGCGCCAGCCGACCGGTTCCGACATGAACAGGGCCGCACCGAGCGTGACGGCGAGCGGCAGGCACTGGAGGATGGCGGCGGCATTGGCAAGCGGCATCGCCTTCAACGCCTGCAGAAAGGAAAGGGCGGCGACGAGTTCGCAGACGCTGCGCACGAGCACCCGAAAATCGAACACCGCACCGATGTTTTTCAGCACCCGGCTGCGCCAGGCAATCAGCATGGCAAAGGCCGTGATGATGAGGCCCCTGAAGAACATGATCTGGCCGACGCCGATTTCTTCGGTCAGCAGTTTGGCCGTGGCGTCGTTGAGGGCAAAGCCCGCCATCGCCGCGATCATGCAGACGGCGCCGGTGATATTGGAGGAGGTGCGCATCATTCATCCCGTTATCGTGTTGTTGTTCTTATAGATGAATAACGGGTCGGGGAAGTGATCTGTGTCAGTCGTGATTGACTGTTCAGCCTCCGGTCATGCTCATGTGGCGGGCCACTGCAACGCGGGATTTCGTGCTGTCGAGTTCGAAATTATGCTCTTCCGGCTTGCGCGCAATCGCCCGGTCGATCGCGCGGTAGAGCACCGCATCATCATCGGGATTGTCGCGCAGCACCTTGCGGAAATCGGCATTGTCGTCATGCCCGAGACAGAGATAGAGCATGCCGGTGCAGGTCAGCCGCACGCGGTTGCAGGACGCGCAGAAATTATGCGACAGCGGGGTGATGAAGCCGAGCTTGCCGCCGGTTTCCGCCACATTGACGAACCGGGCGGGGCCGCCGGTGGTCATCGGGATATCGCTTAAGGTAAACTGCTGTTCGAGGTCGCGGCGCACCTTTGAAAGCGGCAGATACTGGGCGGAGCGGTCGGTATCGACCTCGCCAAGCGGCATCGCCTCGATCAGCGTCAGATCCATGCCTTCGCCATGGGCGAAACGCATGAGCTCCGGAATTTCATGCTCGTTGAACCCGGCAAGCGCCACGGCATTGAGCTTGACCTTGAGGCCGGCCTTGCGGGCCGCTTCGAGCCCGGCCATGACCTTGTTGAAATCGCCCCAGCGGGTGATCTCGTGGAATTTCCGCGCATCGAGCGTGTCGAGCGAAACATTGATCCGCCGCACACCGGCGGCATAAAGCCCGTCTGCGAAACGGGAAAGCTGCGAGCCGTTGGTCGTCAGCGTCAGTTCGTCAAGCGCGCCTTCGGGAATACGCTGTCCGAGGTTTTCGATCAGCTGCATCACGTTCTTGCGCATCAGCGGTTCGCCGCCGGTCAACCGCAATTTGCGCACGCCCTTGTCGATGAAGGCGTTGCACAGACGTTCGAGTTCTTCCAGTGTGAGGAGATCGCGTTTCGGCAGAAAGGTCATGTGTTCCGCCATGCAATAGGTGCAGCGGAAATCGCAGCGATCCGTCACCGAAACACGCAGATAGGTAATCGCCCGGCCGAACGGGTCGATCATCGGTGCGGGCTTTTGATGGAAGCGGCCGGTATCGCCCTTGCTTTCAGCGGTCAAAATAGCCAATTTTGCGTTCTCCTCGTCACAATAAATGGAATGTGACCTGGCAAGCGTCAAGACAGGGTCAAAACACTTCGGCGTGAAAACTTCCCTCGATGCCATCGGATTTCAAAATGACAATGACACCAACCGAACTGCGCGTTTCCAAAGACAGGCGCGTTCTGACCATAACCTTTGACGATGGCGCGCGATATGCGCTTCCGTCTGAAATGTTGCGTGTGCTTTCGCCCTCGGCCGAGGTGAAAGGGCACGGTCCCGGGCAGGCCGTCACCGTGCCGGGCAAGCGCAATGTCGAGATCATGACGGTCGAGGCGGCAGGCAATTATGCCGTGCGCATCGGCTTTGATGACATGCATGACAGTGGTATCTACACGTGGTCCTATCTTCGCGAGCTTGGCGAGAATGGTGACAGGCTGTTCGCCGACTATGAGCGCGAACTGGATGAAAAGGGCATGACCCGCGACAGGGCGGAGCGGCCACGTTGAGTAAGGCAAGATGAAGAAAATCGAGACCGTTGAAGCGCTTCGTGAAATATATGGCGAACCCGGGCAGACATCGCTGGCAAAGGTGACGGCGAAGCTTACGGCAGCTTACCGGCAGGTGATCGAGGCCTCTCCGTTTCTGGCGCTGTCGACGGTGGGGCCGGAAGGCCTCGACTGCTCGCCGCGCGGCGATGACGGCGCCGTGGTGCGGATTGCTGACGACAGGACGGTGATGCTGCCTGACTGGCGGGGCAACAATCGTATCGACTCACTTGTCAATATCGTCCGCGACCCGCGTGTGGCGCTGATGTTCCTCATTCCCGGGTCCAACAATGCGTTGCGCATCAATGGGCAGGCGATCGTGACCGACGAGCCGGCCGTCGTCGAGAGTTTCGAGGTGGGCGGGCGCCATCCCCGCTCGGTGATCGTGGTGACGATCAACGAGGTGTATTTTCAGTGCGCACGGGCGCTGGTGCGTTCGCGGCTGTGGGATGCCAGCCGCTTTGTCGATGCGGGATCGTTGCCAAGCGCAGGCGAGATGACGCGGCAGGCCAGTGCCGAGCCGTTCGATGCGGAAACCTACGACCGTGAATGGCCAGGCCGCGCCGCCAAGACGATGTGGTGAAATCAGGCTTGGTTGCCGGTCGCGTTTGTCTCGGTGGCAAGCTCTTTTGGATGTCGCTTGCCGCCGAGAATTTCCGCGACCCAGCGAAGCGACGGCACATGCTCGCACACGGTCAGCAGGGCAATGGTGATCGGGACGCCGAGAAACGTGCCGAAAAGTCCCCACATGAACGTCCAGAAGAAGATCGAAAACACCACGACGAACGGCGATATCGAAAGCGCCGACCCGGAAACCATCGGTTCGACGTAATTGCCGATGGTGAACTGCACGAGGTTGAGGCAGACGAAGAGCGCAAGCGCCGTTTCCCAGTTTTCAAACTGGATGATGCCGTAAAGCGAGGGAAACACGGTGGCGACGACCGAGCCGATGAACGGAATATAGTTGAGCGCGAAGGCGATGACGCCCCATTCCACCGGAAAGTCGAGCCCGGTCAGGGTTGCCGCACCCCAGAACAGAACGCCGGTAATGGCGCTCATTTCGGTTCTGACCAGCATGTAGCGGCCGAATTTCTTTGCCGTGGCGTCGGCAATCCGGATGGCCGCCGAGGCGACTTCGGGCTTGCGCAATGTCCCCAGCTTGTCGCGCAGCTTGTCCACCTCGGTCAGTCCCAGAACCACATAGGCGAGAACCACGAGCCAGAAACTGAGCGTGGTGCTCGCCTGTCCGGTTACCTGACGGACGGTGCGGGCGATCAGTCCGACATTGAAGATATCGTTGAGCGAGCTTGCAACGGAAAAGCCCTTGCCGCCGAGCCAGGCCACGGCATCCTGATAGGCAGCCTGAAGCTGCCAGGCGGCATCGATGAAAGAGGTGGCCATGCGGCTGAAACCCCAGATCACCAGGGTCGCGAAGATGACGAACACCACGATGGTGCTGACAACCGTGATCGCCAGCGCCAGAAGCTGTGGCACCACTTTCTGAAGCGCGTTCTTGATCGGCCATGTTACGGCGATGATGAACAGCGCCAGGGCAACAGGTTTCAGGAAGCCGCCCGCCCAACGGACGCCGATGAGCAGCAGAATGACAAAAATCAGGGATGTGACGACGGTGACGCCGCGCCGAGAGCCCGTTGGCCCAGTTTCAGGCATTCATGTCTCTTAAATGTCTTGCTTGAGCGGATGTGACTGAAAATGTATCGTTCCCGCCAGTCATGCGCAAGCACCGTATGCGCGCCAACATGCGATTGTGTCGGGGTAGGAAACCAATGAATGAATTTGTCGAAACCGTTTCAAGCCCCGAACAGGTGCTTTCCTTCTGGTTTGAGGAGCTGACGCAGGAGGACTGGTTTCAGCCGGATGATGTGGCGGCGCTCGACCATACCATCCTCTGCCGCTTCTTTTCGACGCACCGGGCGCTGGCGCGCGATGTCGGTGCCGTCTGGCGGGCAAGCCCGCAGGCCCATCTGGCCGCCGTGATCGTGCTCGACCAGTTTCCCCGCAATATCTACCGGGCAACGCCGATGGCCTTTGCCACCGATATGCTGGCGCTGAGGGAGGCCAAGCTTGCGGTGGCCTCCGGCGCGCATGAAAAGGTTGACGCCGACCGCCGTGCGTTCTTTTTCATGCCGTTCGAACATTCCGAAAACCTTGCCGATCAGGACCGTTCGGTGGCGCTGTTTGCGACGCTCGGCGATGATAACTTCTCCTCCTATGCCGAAAGCCACCGGGATGTGATTGCCCGCTTTGGCCGCTTTCCGCATCGCAATGCGATCCTGAAACGGCGTTCGACCCGGGCCGAGCTTGCCTATCTTACGGATGACGAGAATACCGGATGGGGACAGAAGTAGAGCTGCTTTGTCATGAAATTGACGCGCTTTGGAATTCAAAGGCGCGTTTTCGACATTTTCAAACGAGGGACTAGATCATTTGATGCAGCTTACGCAGGGGAGGGGTGTTTTCAGGCTTGCCATGGTGATGGCGGCGCTGTTCTGTCTGTTGGCCGGCTCGCCTGTTCTTGCCCAGCAGGCGGCAGAGACGCCGGCTGCTTCTGCGCAGGCAGAAGGGTCCGGACAAAAGCCCAATGACGCGGTCGATCAGCCGAGCGATCCTTTCGTTACCGAAATGGGGACGACGCTGGATGATTATGCCAGCACGCTTTCCGGCATTTCGGAAAAGGTTCAGGGCGACGACAACAGCGATGACGAACTCGCCAAGCTTCAGGTGCAGGCCGATCAGTTGCAGAGCGATCTGTCGAAGGCGGACAGCACCATTCAATCCCGGCTGGGGGATGTCCGCGCCCAGTTGAGCGAGCTTGGTAGCGGACCGGGGCCGGGCGAACCCGCAGAGCCGGCGGTGACGACACAGGAGCGCAATACGCTGCTGGCAGAGCGTTCGGAACTCAATGCGCTTGTCGACCGGGTGAACAAGCTTGCAGGTACCGCGGACGAGACTTCAGGCGCGGTTTCCCAGATGAGGCGTGAGCAGTTTGCCCGCGCGCTGTTCAAGCACACCGACCTGCAGGAGCTGTTTTCCACGGACTTTCAGACGCTGTGGCAGCAGCAACAGGCTGCATTGGTCAAATCCTATGGCGGCTGGTTTGAATTCCTCTGGACATCGAAGCGCGTGCCTTTCGCGCTCGCCAATCTGCTGTCCGTTCTGGCCGCTGTTTTTGCCTACAGGATCTCCACCCGTTTTGTGGAACGCACAAAACTTGACCTGCAGATGGACGAGCCGTCCTATGTCGTGCGTCTGCTCGGCGCCTTCTGGATGACCGTTATACCGAGCCTGGCGATGCTGGCGTTTCTGACGGTTTCCTATGTGCTGTTCGTCAGCATGAATATATTTCTGCCGGATGTGCAGCGGGTGGTTAGGCAGGCCTATATTTCCGACGGGATTATCCTCTTCGTCTTCCTTCTGTCGCGCAATGTGCTGACGCCGCGCAGGCCGCAATGGCGGCTGATGCCGGTTAGCGATTCGGCTGCCCGTAACCTCACACTGGCCTTTACGGCGATGGCCTGCATCAACTGGTTCGACATTCTCATCGGTGTTCTCAACGATACGCTCGATGCGGATGTTCGGCTCGATGTGCTCCGCAGCCTTGTTTCGTCTGTGTTGATCGGTGGCATTCTGATTGCCGTTTCGTTCATTCATACGCGCCCAAGGGAAACGGAAAATGGCAGTCGCAAAAAAACGATGCGGCTTTTGTTTCCATCCCTCATCTCCGGCCTGGCGCGTCTCGTTGGTCTTTTCGTCGTGCTCACTGCCCTGATCGGTTATGTGGCGCTGGCCCGTTTCGTGGCGCAGCAGATTGTGCTGACCGGCGCGGTGCTGATCACGATGTATATCGGCATTTTGGTAGGCAAGGCCGTCGGGCAGGCGGGCAGTTTCGCACATACGGGGTACGGCAGGCGCTTTATCGCGCGGTTCGATCTGTCACAGGTGCGGGTCGATCAGCTCTCGTTGCTGACGGGACTTCTGACATACACCCTGACCCTGATGATTGGCATCCCGCTGATTATGCTGTCCTGGGGCGTGCGCTACGAGGAGATGCGACTTTGGGCCGCGAATAATCTCACTTCCATCACCGTCGGCTCGATTACGATTTCACTCGGCGGCATTCTGATTGGCATTCTGCTTTTCGTCGGCGGCTTTCTCCTGACCCGCTGGTTTCAGGGCTGGTTCGACAATAATGTGCTTTTGCGTTCCCGTGCCGATTCGGGTGTTCGCAATTCGGTCAAGACAGGCATCAACTATCTTGGGATCGTGCTGGCGGGCCTGCTGGCGATTTCGGCCGCCGGGGTCAATCTCTCCAGTCTGGCGCTGGTGGCCTCGGCGCTTTCCATCGGTATCGGTTTTGGTCTGCAGACCATCGTTTCGAATTTTGTTTCCGGCCTTATTCTTCTTGTCGAACGTCCGTTCAAGGTCGGCGACTGGATCGTTTCGGGGTCGGCGGAAGGGTTCGTCAAACGGATATCTGTGCGCGCGACCGAAATCGAGACCTTTCAGCGCCAGTCGATCATTGTGCCGAATTCGGAACTGATCAACGCCTCTGTCGGCAACTGGATGCATCACAACCAGATGGGTCGGTCTGAAGTGGCCGTCGGCGTCTCCTACAACTCGGACCCGCGCAAGGTGATGGATATCCTGATGGAGATCGCGACATCGCATCCGCTGGTGTTGCAGAACCCGGAGCCGATGGTGATTTTCCTGGGCTTCGGCGATTCCTCGCTTGATTTCGAAGTGCGTGTCTATCTCGCCGATGTCTTCAACGGCATTGCCGTGCGCAACGATATCCGCGTCGCCATCTTCGAACGGTTCAGGGCGGAGGGCATAGAGATTCCGTTCCCGCAGCGTGATCTTCACATCATAACCGGCGACGATGACGACGCAGAGAAGGATGCGCTCGATGCCGAAATCCGCAGGCGAGTGCGCAAGTCCAAGGTTGAGCCGGTATCGACAGGTACAAAACCGACCGCCGACAACCCGGATGCCGGCAATGATGGTGAAGACGGGCGCTGAAGCGGCGTTTTGAGGGCGCGTCGCGCCCGCATTCATGCATGTCGCAAACGGGCTGTTTCCGGTCTTCCGCCCGTTGCATAGTCTCATAAGGCAATGCCCGGCGCGCGGGTGGTCAATCAAGGTTTCAAGAGGCGGAACGGATGACAACGAAGACAAGGGCTCTGGTGATCGGCGGCGGTGTCGTCGGCGTATCGACGCTTTATCATCTGGCAAAGAAGGGCTGGGACGATGCCGTCCTGATCGAACGCAAGGAACTGACCTCCGGTTCGACATGGCACGCCGCCGGTCTGCTGCCGCTGTTCAACATGAGCTATTCGGTCGGCCAGCTGCACAAGTATTCGGTTGATCTCTATACCGCTCTTGAAGAAGAAACCGGGCTGAATGTCGGGTTCTCGAAGGTGTCGAACATCCGTCTGGCGATGACCAAGGACCGGATGGACGAATATCTCTATTATTCCGGGATCGCCGAAACCATCGGCGTCGATTTCAAATTCCTGACGCCGGAAGAGGTCAAGGAGGTCTGGCCGCTGTGCGAGACCGACGGCATTCTCGGCGCGATCCAGCATCCCGACGACGGCTATATCCAGCCTGCTGATCTGACCCAGGCTTTTGCAAAGGGCGCGCGCGACAATGGCGGGCGCATCCTGCGCAATACCACCGTCACCGAAATTCGCCAGAACGCCGACGGCACATGGCATGTGGAGACCGACAAGGAAGCGTTTACCGCCGATCACGTCATTTCCTGTACCGGAAATTTTGCGCGGCGAACCGGCGAAATGGTCGGGCTCAACATTCCCGTCATTCCGGTCGAGCATCAGTATATCGTGACCGAGCCGCATCCGGCCATTCTGGAACGCAAGAAGCAGGGCCTGCCGGAAATGGGCGTTTTGCGCGAATCCGACAGCGCCTGGTATATGCGCGAGGAGGCCGGCGGCCTGATCCTCGGGCCGTATGAGGTTGGCGCGCCGGTCTGTTATGTCGACGGTCCGTCCGACGACAGCGAATACGAGCTGTTCCAGGAAGAGCTCGACAGGCTGATGCCGCATATCGAAACCGCCTTTGCCCGCGTGCCCGCCTTTGCCGAGGTCGGCATCAAGAAGGTCTATAACGGCGCGATCGCCTATACGCCGGATGGGAACCCGATTGTCGGTCCTGCGCCGGGTCTGAAGAATTTCTGGCTGAACGAGGGCCATTCCTTCGGCATTACCGCGGCCGGCGGGGCCGGCTGGCAGCTTGCCGAATGGATCGTCGACGGCGAGCCGACCGTCGATCTTGCCGGCGTCGATCCGCGCCGTTTCGGCCCCTATGCGACCGAAGGCTATCTGATTGCCAAGAACGAGGAGGCCTATGCCAATGTCTTCACGACGCATTATCCCGACGAGGAGCGTTCAGCCGCCCGTCCGCTGAAGACATCGCCGGTCTATTCGCGGCTGAAGGCGCTTGGCGGGGTGTTCGGCTCCATCTACGGCTGGGAGCGCGCCAACTGGTATGCGCCGGAGGGCTACGCGCTGGACGAGAGCGAACTGGGCGTCGGCGCCGATGTGATCACCAGCCACAATCATGCGCCGCCGCTCGATGACGGCCGGATCGTGGAAAAATGGTCGTTCCGCCGCTCGAACTATTTCGAGCATGTCGGCAATGAGGTGAAGCACGTTCATGAAAAGGTCGGCGTGCTGGACATGACGCCGTTTGCCAAGATGGAAGTGTCCGGGCCCGGCGCGCGCGCCTTCCTCGACAGCATCTTCGCCAATGCCGTGCCGAAGAAACGCGGCCGCATCGCGCTTTGCCATCTGCTCGGAACCAAGGGCGGGGTGAGGGCGGAATTCACCCTTTATGAATGGGCTCCGGATCGCTTCTATCTGGTTTCCGGCGCGGGGCTGGAAAGTCATGACCATGATCTCCTGGCAAAGCTTGCGCCGGATGATGGTTCGGTCACGCTGCGCCCGCTGACGCTGGAAATGGGCGTTCTCGTGGTTGCCGGCCCGAAATCGCGCGATGTCCTGAAGAAACTCACGCGTTCCTCGCTGGAAAATGCCGATTTCGGCTGGCTGACGGGGCAGCCGATTGCCATCGGCGCGGCCACGGCCCATGCCTTGCGCGTGAACTTTGTCGGTGAGCTTGGCTGGGAGCTGCATCACCCGATTGCCATGCAGACCTATATCTTCGACAAGCTGATGGAAGCCGGCGCCGAATTCGATATCAAGCCCTTCGGCATTCGCGCCATGGGGGCGATGGCACTGGAGAAATCCTACCGCGCCATGCAGCGGGAAATGTCGATCGAATATACGGCCTACGAATCAGGCCTCGACCGCTTCATCCGCCCGAAGAAGGATTTCATCGGCAAGGAAGCGCTGCTGGCGCATAAGGAAAACGGACTCGGCTCTGTGTTTGCGACCCTCATCGTCGATGGCGTCACCGATTGCGATGCGCGCGGGTCGGAGGCGATTTACGATGCTGACGGCAATCTGGCAGGCCGTGCCACCCAGGGCGGTTTCGGCTGGCGTATCGGCAAGTCGATCGCTCTTGCCATGCTGAAGCCCGATTATGCAATGCCGGGTACGAAGCTGAAGATCCGCATTCTTGGCGAACTCTTTGACGCAACGGTTGTCGAGGAAAGCCCGTTCGATCCCGATAACGAGGCGCTCAGAAGCTGATACGGTCAGCAACCTTTCGCGCTTTTTCCATCATCCCGGCCGTGCACTGGCCTGTCGGGATGATGGGTCTTGGGCGATCAGGTTGGCCGATGATCGCTCTCAAAAGGGGATGCGGCATGGTTTGCAGGGGCTTCTTCCGGATTTCGTGAAAAACACTCTTGCCAAGACGGCGTCATCCCCGTAAATGGGGCGCCAGATCGGATCGGGTGGCGCGGCAACGCATGCAGCCAGATTCGGTGAAGGGGTATAGCTCAGTTGGTAGAGCGGCGGTCTCCAAAACCGCAGGTCGGGGGTTCGAGCCCCTCTGCCCCTGCCATTCAAGGCTTCTGCGGTTTTTCCGGCGGAAGGCTGGCGGATGCGTATAAAGAAAATGTTGTTTTCCTCTTGAGAAACTGGAAAACAATGATATGTAATGCAAGACAGACTCGCGGTGCGTGGAGTTGGGATATTCCGCTTTACGCGCCGTAAAGGCGTGGGCAGTTTATGGCATCGAAAACCAATCCATTTACGTTTCTGCAGCAGGTGCGCTCCGAGACGGCCAAAGTAGTATGGCCTTCGCGGCGCGAAACTGTCATTTCGACCCTGATGGTTATGGTGATGGTGGTGGTTGCGGCATTTTTCTTTTTCGCCGCCGATCAGCTGATGAGCTTGGCGATGAATTTCATCCTCAATCTCGGCGCGTGACCGGGTAAGGACAGGGAAGAGAAATAATGGCGATGCGCTGGTATATTGTTCATGCCTATTCCAACTTCGAGAAGAAGGTGGCCGAGGCAATCGAGGAGAAGGCGAAGCAGAAGGGGCTTGACCACTTCTTTGATCGCATTCTCGTTCCGACCGAGAAGGTCGTTGAGGTGCGCCGTGGGCGCAAGGTTGATTCGGAGCGGAAGTTTTTTCCGGGTTATGTTCTCGTTCGTGCCGATCTGAATGATGAAGTGTTTCATCTGATCAAGAATACGCCGCGCGTGACCGGTTTTCTCGGCAGTGATCAGAAGCCTGTTCCGATTCCCGATTCCGAGGCTGAGCACATTCTCGGTCAGGTGCAGGAAGGTGTCGAGCGCCCGAAGGCGACCGTATCTTTCGAAATCGGCGAAAACGTCCGGGTGTCCGACGGTCCGTTCGCCTCGTTCAACGGCGTTGTTCAGGATGTCGATGAAGAGCGCGCCCGCCTGAAGGTCGAGGTTTCGATCTTCGGCCGCGCCACACCGGTCGAGCTTGAATACGGACAGGTCGAAAAAGTTTGAAGTTTTGCCCCTTTTTAATAGAGGGGCATTGCGCGTGGGAGGAGGGGTGCTTTAGCCGGCACTCCGTTAATCCGAACCACGCAACCGCAGCCGCCGGCTTGTCAGTCGGCAGAGTGGGCCGGAAACGGTCCGTTAGATGAAAGGCAGAGTAATGGCTAAGAAAGTTGCAGGCCAGCTCAAGTTGCAGGTCCCGGCAGGTTCGGCAAATCCGTCCCCGCCGATCGGTCCTGCGCTTGGTCAGCGTGGCATCAATATCATGGAATTCTGCAAGGCGTTCAACGCCGCCTCGCAGGAAATGGAAAAGGGTATGCCGATTCCGGTCATCATCACCTATTTCCAGGACAAGTCCTTCACCTTCGTGATGAAGCAGCCCCCGGTCTCCTACTTCCTGAAGCAGGAAGCGAAGATCAAGAAGGGTTCGCAGACGCCGGGCAAGGCCAAGGCCGGTTCGATCTCTGCCGATCAGGTGCGCAAGATTGCTGAAGCCAAGATGAGCGATCTCAATGCCGCCGATGTCGAAGGTGCCATCAAGATGGTCGAGGGCTCCGCCCGCGCCATGGGCCTGGAAGTGACGGGTTGATTGCCATGACCAAGATTGCAAAGCGTATTCAGAAGACCCGTGAGGGTGTTGATGTCAACAAGCTTTACCCGCTTACCGAGGCCGTTCAGATGGTCAAGGAACGCGCGATTGCCAAGTTCGACGAAACCATCGAAGTCGCCATGAACCTGGGCGTTGATCCGCGTCACGCCGACCAGATGGTCCGTGGTGTGGTCAACCTGCCGAACGGCACGGGCAAGAGCGTTCGCGTTGCCGTGTTCGCCCGTGGCGCCAAGGCCGATGAAGCCAAGGAAGCCGGTGCGGATGTTGTCGGCGCCGAAGACCTGGTCGAAGCCGTTCAGGGCGGCAACATCGATTTTGATCGTTGCATCGCCACGCCGGACATGATGCCGCTCGTCGGTCGTCTCGGCAAGGTGCTCGGCCCCCGCGGCATGATGCCGAACCCGAAGGTTGGCACGGTCACGATGGACGTCAAGGCCGCGATCGAAGCCTCCAAGGGCGGCGCTGTCGAGTTCCGCGTCGAAAAGGCCGGTATCGTACACGCCGGTGTTGGCAAGGCATCGTTTGATGCGAGCGCGCTGGAAGAAAACATCCGCGCATTCGCCGATGCCGTGGTCAAGGCCAAGCCGGCCGGCGCCAAGGGTAACTACGTCAAGCGCGTCGCCCTGTCGTCGACCATGGGCCCCGGCGTCAAGATCGACTTCTCGTCGGTCAACGCTTAAAGTTTTTCGGAAAGCGAAAGCTTCCGATGCAAAGTTTCCGGGCTCCAGGGCCCGGAAAAAAGACCGGGATAAAACCCGGTTTCCTGTCCGAGATTGCAGGTGGGCAACCTTAATCATTTGCCTGCATGAGACGGGTGAGACCCTATTTTCCGCGATGGACGGTGATGAACCCCCGGCGGTCAATTTGGTTCGAACCTGGTTGTGCCTTGGCGCTTGAGAAATCGCGCGCTGAAGGGGGCAGGATCCTCGAGCGTCGCTTGGGATCTTGGATAAAACAAGAGCCCCTGCGGCAAAGGCAAACCGGCAGGTCCGTAAATGGTCCTGTCAACTGGAGATAGGCAGTGGAAAGAGCGGAAAAACGCGAATTCGTCACGGAACTGAACGAAGTCTTCAAGGCTTCCGGTTCGGTTGTCGTGGCCCACTATGCCGGTGTCACCGTTGCGCAGATGAACGATTTTCGTTCGAAGATGCGTGAAGCGGGCGGCACTGTCAAAGTCGCGAAGAACCGCCTGGCCAGGATTGCCCTTCAGGGTACGGAGTCCGAGGGAATGGCTGACCTGTTCACAGGTCAGACGCTCATCGCTTTTTGCGATGACCCGGTGACGGCTCCGAAGGTCTGCATGGATTTCGCCAAGACCAACGACAAGCTCGTTGTTCTGGGTGGCGCCATGGGGGCAACCGTGCTCGATGCTGATGGTGTCAAGTCGCTTGCGACGATGCCTTCGCTGGACGAGCTGCGTGCGAAGCTGGTTGGTATGATCCAGACCCCGGCAACGCGTATCGCAACGATTGCTTCGGCACCCGCAAGCCAGCTTGCGCGCGTGCTCAACGCCTATGCCACGAAGGACGAAGCCGCTTGAGGCGGTTTTTCGCTGTTTATGAAATTTCGACCCAGTTCGAACCAAACACTTAAGGAAGACTGACATGGCTGATCTCGCCAAAATCGTAGACGAACTCTCTGAACTGACGGTTCTCGAAGCCGCTGAACTGTCCAAGATGCTCGAAGAGAAGTGGGGCGTTTCCGCCGCTGCTCCGGTTGCTGTTGCTGCTGCCGGTGGTGCCGGTGAAGCTGCTGCCGCTGCTGAAGAAAAGACCGAATTCGACGTTGTTCTGGCTGAAGCCGGCTCCAACAAGATCGGCGTCATCAAGGAAGTCCGCGGCATCACCGGTCTCGGCCTCAAGGAAGCCAAGGAGCTCGTTGAAAGCGCTCCGAAGCCGATCAAGGAAGCCGTTTCCAAGGACGAAGCTGAAGAACTCAAGGGCAAGCTGGAAGCAGCTGGCGCCAAGGTTGAGCTCAAGTAAGCTTTTCTTGTTCAAGGTTCTGCGGGCGGGCAACCGCCTGCCCGCAGGGCTTAAAAAACTGATCTGAAACCATTACCCAAAGTCCCTTTTCGGGCCTTTGGGTAATGGGTTCTCAATAAGACCCTTTCGACGGGCAGCGCCGCCTTAACCGGTCCCGCGCTCGGATAGTCGATAAATTCAGGAGATCGAGCCTTTCCGGCGGTATTGGAAATGGCTCTCGATGATGACGGAGCCGACTGGCCATCGGTAACCGTCTGTTGCAGGCCCGGATGCAGATTGACAAGGAGCGACGATGGCTCAGACCCTTTCCTTTAATGGTCGCAGGCGCGTACGCAAGTTTTTCGGAAAAATTCCGGAAGTGGCGGAGATGCCGAACCTGATCGAGGTTCAGAAAGCATCATACGACCAGTTCCTGATGGTGGAAGAGCCCGAGGGCGGTCGCCCGGACGAGGGGCTTCAGGCGGTCTTCAAGTCCGTCTTTCCCATGACTGATTTCTCGGGCGCATCGATGCTCGAGTTCGTATCCTATGAGTTCGAACAGCCGAAGTTCGACGTCGAGGAATGCCGGCAGCGCGACCTGACCTACGCCGCGCCGCTGAAGGTGAAGCTGCGCCTGATCGTGTTCGATATCGACGAGGATACCGGCGCGAAGTCGATCAAGGACATCAAGGAGCAGTCGGTCTACATGGGCGACATGCCGCTGATGACCAACAACGCGACCTTCATCGTCAACGGCACAGAGCGCGTCATCGTTTCGCAGATGCACCGTTCGCCGGGCGTTTTCTTCGACCACGACAAGGGCAAGAGCCATTCCTCCGGCAAGCTGCTGTTTGCAGCCCGTGTGATCCCCTATCGCGGTTCCTGGCTTGATATCGAATTCGACGCCAAGGACATCGTCCACGCCCGTATCGACCGCCGCCGCAAGATCCCGGCGACGTCGCTTCTGATGGCGCTTGGCATGGATACCGAGGAAATCCTCGAAACCTTCTACGAAAAGGCGCTTTACGAGCGTGACGGCGACGGCTGGAAAGTGCCGTTCTCGCCGGAGCGTCTGCGCGGCCAGAAGGTCGTGAGCGACCTGATCGACGCCGAAAGCGGTGAAGTTGTTGTCCAGGCCGGCAAGAAGCTGACGCCGCGCATGCTCAAGAAGCTTGCCGAAGGCGGTCTGAAGGCGCTCAAGGTCACCGATGAAGAGCTTTACGGCACCTTCCTCGCCGAAGACATCGTCAACATGGAAACCGGCGAGATCTATCTCGAAGCCGGTGAAGAGCTTGACGAGAAGAACCTGGCCGGCATCATCGAGCAGGGCATCGATGAACTGGGTATCCTCAACATCGACCACGTCAATGTCGGTGCGTATATCCGCAATACGCTTGTGGCCGACAAGAACGAGAACCGTCAGGACGCGCTGTTCGATATCTATCGTGTGATGCGCCCGGGTGAGCCGCCGACCATGGAATCGGCCGAGGCGATGTTCAATTCGCTGTTCTTCGATGCCGAACGTTACGACCTGTCGGCCGTCGGTCGCGTCAAGATGAACATGCGCCTTGACCTTGATGCGCCGGACACGATGCGCGTGCTGCGCAAGGAAGACATCCTTGCCGTGGTCAAGCAGCTCGTGGACCTCAGGGACGGCAAGGGCGAAATCGACGATATCGACAACCTTGGCAACCGCCGCGTCCGCTCGGTCGGTGAGCTGATGGAAAACCAGTATCGTCTGGGCCTTCTGCGCATGGAGCGCGCGATCAAGGAACGCATGTCCTCGATCGAGATCGACACCGTGATGCCGCAGGACCTGATCAACGCCAAGCCGGCGGCTGCCGCCGTGCGCGAGTTCTTCGGTTCCTCGCAGCTGTCGCAGTTCATGGACCAGATCAACCCGCTTTCGGAAATCACCCACAAGCGTCGTCTTTCGGCTCTTGGCCCGGGTGGTCTGACGCGCGAACGCGCCGGCTTTGAAGTCCGCGACGTGCATCCGACCCATTACGGCCGTATCTGCCCGATCGAGACGCCGGAAGGCCCGAACATCGGTCTGATCAACTCGCTGGCGACCTTTGCGCGCGTCAACAAGTACGGCTTCATCGAAAGCCCGTATCGCAAGATTTCCGAGGACGGCAAGCTGACCGACGAGGTCATCTATCTGTCGGCCATGGAAGAGGCGAAGTATTACATCGCCCAGGCCAACTCGGTGATGAATGATGACGGTTCCTTCTCGGAAGAATTCGTCGTCTGCCGTCATGCCGGTGAGGTTATGCTGGCCCCGCGGGAAAACATCAACCTGATGGACGTGTCGCCGAAGCAGCTGGTTTCGGTTGCAGCGGCTCTCATTCCGTTCCTGGAAAACGATGACGCCAACCGCGCTCTGATGGGCTCGAACATGCAGCGTCAGGCGGTGCCGCTTCTGCGCGCCGAAGCGCCGTTCGTGGGAACCGGCATGGAGCCGGTGGTTGCCCGTGACTCCGGTGCTGCGATTGCTGCAAAGCGTGGCGGTGTGGTTGACCAGGTGGATGCGACCCGTATCGTTATCCGCGCTACGGAAGACCTCGATGCCTCCAAGTCCGGCGTCGATATCTACCGGCTGATGAAGTTCCAGCGTTCCAACCAGAACACCTGCGTCAACCAGCGTCCGCTGGTCCGCGTCGGTGACGTTTTGAACAAGGGCGACATCATTGCCGACGGTCCGTCGACCGACCTTGGCGATCTGGCGCTCGGCCGCAACGCGCTCGTCGCGTTCATGCCCTGGAACGGCTACAACTACGAGGACTCGATCCTGCTTTCCGAGCGGATCGTTTCGGATGACGTCTTCACCTCGATCCATCTGGAAGAATTCGAGGTCATGGCCCGTGACACCAAGCTCGGTCCGGAAGAAATCACCCGCGACATTCCGAACGTTTCGGAAGAAGCGCTGAAGAACCTCGATGAAGCCGGTATCGTCTACATCGGTGCGGAAGTGCATCCGGGCGATATCCTCGTCGGCAAGATCACGCCGAAGGGCGAAAGCCCGATGACGCCGGAAGAAAAGCTTCTGCGCGCCATCTTCGGTGAAAAGGCCTCCGACGTTCGCGACACCTCGATGCGCATGCCGCCCGGCACTTTCGGCACGATCGTCGAAGTCCGCGTGTTCAACCGCCACGGCGTCGAAAAGGACGAACGTGCCATGGCGATCGAGCGCGAGGAAATCGAACGTCTCGCCAAGGACCGCGACGACGAGCAGGCCATTCTGGACCGCAACGTCTACGCCCGTCTTGCAGACATGCTGCGCGACCACACCTCGATTGCCGGCCCCAAAGGCTTCAAGAAGGGTGTCAAGCTCTCCGACGATGTGATCGAGGCTTATCCGCGTTCGCAGTGGTGGATGTTTGCCGTTGAGGACGAGGAAGCCCAGGCCGAACTCGAAGCGCTCCGTGGCCAGTACGACGAATCCAAGAACCGCCTTGAACAGCGTTTCATGGACAAGGTCGAAAAGGTCCAGCGCGGCGACGAAATGCCTCCGGGCGTGATGAAGATGGTCAAGGTCTTTGTGGCTGTGAAGCGCAAGATCCAGCCCGGCGACAAGATGGCCGGCCGTCACGGCAACAAGGGTGTGGTTTCCCGTATCCTGCCTGCCGAAGACATGCCGTTCCTGGAAGACGGAACCCATGTCGATGTCGTGCTGAACCCGCTTGGCGTGCCCAGCCGCATGAATGTCGGTCAGATCCTGGAAACGCATCTTGCGTGGGGTTGTGCCGGCATGGGCAAGCGGATCGGCCAGATGCTCGAAGAGTATCAGGAGACCAACGACATCGCGCCGCTGAAGGAAACGCTGACCAAGGTCTATGCATCGGAAGCGCGGGACGAAGTCTCGAATTTCGATGACGAAAGCCTGGTGCGCCTTGCCGATGAAGCCAAGCGCGGCGTTTCGATCGCCACGCCGGTCTTCGACGGTGCACATGAGGGCGACGTCTCCGAGATGCTGTCCTGGGCGGGTTACAATCCGTCGGGTCAGTCGACGCTTTACGATGGCCGTACGGGCGAGCCCTTCGACCGCCAGGTCACCGTGGGCTACATGTACATGATCAAGCTCAACCATCTGGTTGACGACAAGATCCATGCCCGTTCGATCGGTCCGTACTCGCTCGTCACCCAGCAGCCGCTTGGTGGTAAGGCGCAGTTCGGTGGTCAGCGCTTCGGCGAAATGGAGGTCTGGGCTCTGGAAGCTTACGGCGCCGCCTACACGCTGCAGGAAATGCTGACCGTGAAGTCGGATGACGTTGCCGGTCGTACCAAGGTCTATGAAGCCATTGTTCGCGGTGATGATACGTTTGAGGCCGGTATTCCGGAATCATTCAACGTTCTCGTCAAGGAAATGCGCTCGCTGGGGCTTTCCGTCGAACTCGAAAACCGTGCCGATGAGCCCGGTGACGAAGAGGCCGATGAACTGCCGGACGCTGCGGAATAACAGCAAAAGACGGTGCGCCCGCGTGCAATATGCCGGGCGCACCATCGACACGGCATGCCGGTTGGTAAGCATGTAGTGTCATTTTTGCCGCATTTCGCGGCTAGAACCGTTTTAAAAGACAGAGAACCGGCATCGGGGTTTGGCCGGATTTATCTGTCAGCAAGGGCGATGCCGCCCAGTCAAGGAGACAGGCATGAACCAAGAGGTCATGAATCTTTTCAATCCGCAGGCGCCGGCGCAGGTCTTCGATTCGATCCGGATCTCGATCGCCAGCCCGGAAAAGATCCTTTCCTGGTCTTATGGCGAAATCAAGAAGCCGGAAACCATCAACTACCGTACGTTCAAGCCCGAACGTGACGGTCTGTTCTGCTCGCGTATTTTCGGTCCGATGAAGGACTATGAGTGCCTGTGCGGCAAGTACAAGCGCATGAAATACAAGGGCATTATCTGCGAAAAGTGCGGCGTTGAAGTGACGCTGTCGCGTGTTCGCCGCGAGCGCATGGGCCATATCGAACTGGCTGCGCCCGTTGCCCATATCTGGTTTTTGAAATCGCTGCCGAGCCGCATTTCGACATTGCTCGACATGACGCTGAAGGATGTCGAGCGCGTTCTCTATTTCGAGAACTATATCGTCACCGAGCCCGGCCTGACCGATCTGAAGGAGAATCAGCTCCTTTCGGAAGAGGAATACATGCTGGCCGTCGACGAGTTCGGCGAAGATCAGTTCTCGGCCAATATCGGTGCTGAAGCGATCTATGAGATGCTCGCCGGCATGGATCTGGAAAAGATCGCGGGCGACCTGCGCGCAGAGCTTGCCGACACCACGTCGGAACTGAAGCAGAAGAAGCTGATGAAGCGTCTCAAGATCGTCGAGAACTTTCTTGAGTCGGGCAATCGGCCCGAGTGGATGATCATGAAGGTCGTTCCGGTGATCCCGCCGGACCTCAGACCGCTGGTGCCGCTCGATGGCGGCCGTTTCGCGACGTCCGACCTCAACGATCTCTACCGTCGTGTGATCAACCGTAACAACCGTCTGAAGCGGCTTATCGAGCTGCGCGCGCCGGGCATCATCATCCGTAACGAGAAGCGCATGCTTCAGGAATCGGTTGATGCGTTGTTCGACAACGGTCGTCGCGGTCGCGTCATCACCGGCGCCAACAAGCGTCCGTTGAAGTCGATCTCCGATATGCTCAAGGGCAAGCAGGGCCGGTTCCGTCAGAACCTGCTCGGCAAGCGCGTCGATTATTCCGGTCGTTCGGTCATCGTGACCGGTCCGGAGCTGAAGCTGCACCAGTGCGGCCTGCCGAAGAAGATGGCGCTCGAACTGTTCAAGCCGTTCATCTACGCCCGTCTTGACGCCAAGGGGTATTCCTCGACGGTCAAGCAGGCCAAGAAGCTGGTTGAAAAGGAACGTCCGGAAGTCTGGGATATCCTCGACGAGGTTATCCGCGAGCATCCGGTGCTCTTGAACCGTGCGCCGACGCTGCACCGTCTGGGTATCCAGGCGTTCGAGCCGACGCTGGTTGAAGGCAAGGCGATCCAGCTGCATCCGCTTGTCTGCACGGCGTTTAACGCCGACTTCGACGGTGACCAGATGGCCGTTCATATTCCGCTGTCGCTGGAAGCGCAGCTGGAAGCCCGCGTGCTGATGATGTCGACCAACAACATTCTGCATCCGGCCAATGGTCTGCCGATCATCGTGCCGTCGCAGGACATGGTTCTCGGTCTCTACTACCTCTCGATCATGAACCAGAACGAGCCGGGCGAAGGCATGGCCTTTGCCGATATGGGCGAACTGCACCATGCGCTCGAAAACAAGGTCGTCACGCTGCACTCCAAGATCAAGGGTCGCTTCAAGACCGTTGACGAGGATGGCAACGAGGTTTCGAAGATCTACGAAACCACGCCCGGCCGCATGATCATCGGTGAGCTTCTGCCCAAGAACTCGAATGTGCCGTTCGAGACCTGCAACCAGGAAATGACCAAGAAGAACATCTCCAAGATGATCGACACGGTCTACCGTCATTGCGGCCAGAAGGACACGGTCATTTTCTGCGACCGGATCATGAGCCTTGGCTTCGGTCATGCCTGCCGTGCCGGTATTTCCTTCGGCAAGGACGACATGGTCATTCCGGATGCCAAGCACACGATCGTCGCCGAGACGGAAGCGCTGGTGAAGGAATACGAGCAGCAGTATAATGACGGTCTCATCACCCAGGGCGAGAAGTACAACAAGGTTGTCGACGCCTGGGGCAAGGCGACGGAAAAGGTTACCGAAGAGATGATGGCCCGCATTAAGGCTGTCGAATTCGATCCGGAGACCGGTCGTCAGAAGCAGATGAACTCGATCTACATGATGAGCCATTCCGGTGCGCGTGGTTCGGTGAACCAGATGCGTCAGCTTGGCGGCATGCGCGGCCTGATGGCCAAGCCTTCCGGCGAAATCATCGAAACGCCGATCGTTTCGAACTTCAAGGAAGGCCTGACCGTGAACGAGTACTTCAACTCGTCGCATGGTGCCCGTAAGGGTCTTGCCGATACCGCGCTGAAGACGGCGAACTCGGGTTACCTGACCCGTCGTCTGGTCGATGTCGCACAGGACTGCATTGTCAACACCGCCGATTGCGGCACGGACAAGGGCCTGACCATGACGGCGATCGTCGATGCCGGTCAGGTGGTTGCCTCCATCGGTCAGCGTGTTCTGGGCCGTGCGGCACTTGTCGATATCGAGGATCCGTCAACCGGCGAACTCATCGTCGAGGCCGGCCGTCAGATCAACGAGGCCGACGTCGCCAAGATCGAGGCATCGGGTATCCAGTCTGTTCAGATCCGTTCGGCGCTGACCTGCGAAGTCCAGACGGGCGTCTGCCAGGTCTGCTACGGCCGTGACCTTGCACGCGGTACTCCGGTCAACATCGGTGAAGCTGTCGGCGTTATCGCCGCGCAGTCGATCGGTGAGCCCGGCACCCAGCTGACCATGCGTACCTTCCACCTTGGCGGTACGGCAAATGTGGTTGACCAGTCGTTCCTGGAATCCTCCTATGACGGTACGGTTCGCATCAAGAACCGCAACGTTCTGAGGAACTCCGATGGCGTTCTGGTGGCAATGGGCCGCAACATGGCGGTGCAGATCCTCGACCAGCGCGGCCAGGAGCGGTCGTCGCAGAAGGTCGCCTATGGTTCGAAGCTGTTCGTCGATGATGGCGATGCCGTCAAGCGCGGCCAGCGTCTCGCCGAGTGGGACCCCTATACCCGCCCGATGATGACGGAAGTTGCCGGTACGGTCGACTTCGAGGATCTGGTCGAAGGTCTCTCGGTTACCGAAACGACGGATGAAGCCACCGGCTTCACCAAGCGTTCGGTCATCGACTGGCGCTCGACGCCGCGTGGTTCCGATCTGAAGCCGTCCATCGTCATCAAGGACGAGAACGGTGAAGTGATGAAGCTGCCGCGTGGCGGTGACGCACGCCTGCCGCTTTCGGTTGACGCCATTCTGTCGGTTGAGCCCGGCCAGAAGGTCAGCCAGGGTGACGTGCTGGCCCGTTCGCCGCTGGAAAGCGCCAAGACCAAGGACATTACCGGTGGTCTGCCGCGCGTGGCCGAATTGTTCGAAGCCCGCCGTCCGAAGGACCATGCCGTGATCGCAGAGATCGACGGTACGATCCGCTTCGGCCGCGACTACAAGAACAAGCGCCGCATCCAGATCGAGCCTGCCGAGGATGGTGTCGAGCCGGTGGAATACCTCATTCCCAAGGCCAAGCCGTTCCATCTGCAGGATGGCGACTACATCGAGAAGGGCGACTATATTCTCGACGGTAACCCGGCTCCGCACGATATCCTTGCTATCAAGGGTGTCGAGGCGCTGGCTTCCTACCTCGTCAACGAGATCCAGGAAGTCTATCGTCTGCAGGGTGTGGTCATCAACGACAAGCACATCGAGGTGATCGTTCGCCAGATGCTGCAGAAGATCGAGATCACGGCCTCCGGCGACAGTGGCTACATCACCGGCGATATCGTCGAAGCGATTGCCTTCGACAATATGAACGAGGAGCTGGTAGCGCAGGGCAAGCGGCCTGCCGAAGGCGAGCCCGTTCTGCTCGGCATCACCAAGGCCTCGCTGCAGACGCCGTCCTTCTTCTCGGCTGCATCCTTCCAGGAGACCACCAAGGTTCTCACGGAAGCTGCGATTGCCGGCAAGGTCGACACGCTGCAGGGCCTGAAGGAAAACATCATCGTCGGCCGTCTGATCCCGGCCGGTACGGGACGCGCGATGGGCCAGGTTCGCCGCATCGCGACGACCCGCGACGACCTCATCATCGACGCCCGCCGCAAGGCTTCCGGCGCAGACGAGGCAACGCCGATGCTGTCTTCCATGACCGAAGAAAACGAGCCGCAGCCGGGCGAATAAGCCCCGCACGGAATATGCTCTGACATTAAAAGCCGCCGGCCTCGTGCCGGCGGCTTTTTTGCGTTCTGCGCCGTATGAGAGCTGTCTTGTCGGAGCGGAATATCCGGCCTATGGTCGGTGTTCGACGCTGAAATGCTCTGGAGGACGCCTATCTCATGACCGACCTTGCAAGTCTTCTGCCCATCGCGCTCGCTTTTCTCATTGTGGCGGTGTCGCCGGGGCCTGCGAATATCGCGACGGCAACGCTGGCGATGCGGTCGGGTCGACGGGTGGCGATGGTGTTCGGCACTGGGCTTGCCGTGGGGCTTTCGTTTTGGGGCGTCGTTGCCGCAACGGGCATGGGCGCGTTGCTGCAGGGCTCCGTCTATTTTCTGACCGGGTTGAAAATCCTCGGCGGCGCCTATCTGCTCTACCTTGCCGTTCAGTCGGCGCGCACGGCGGTCCATGGCAAGGTTGCGGTGGAGCGCTTTGCGGGGACCGGCGGCCACTGGTTTCGCCGCGGCCTGCTTCTCAACCTCTCGAACCCGAAGGCGGTTCTGGCCTGGATGGCGGTTCTTTCCGTGGGGGCAGAGGGCGGTGGCCATAACATGATGACTGCCACGCTGGTCTGCATGCTCATCGGGCTGGCGAATTACATGTTTTATGCCTTAGCCTTTTCGCTTTCCGGCGTCATGGCCGGCTATCGGCGCTTCAGCCGCGCCATTGAAGGCGCTGTGGCGGGGCTGTTTGCTACGGCCGGTTACGGATTGCTGCGTTCGGCTGTCTCCCGCTGAACGCGGTCTTTATTCCGCTGTTTCGGTTAGCGCATTGTCAGTCCAGCGTCTTGTTGAAGCGGGAGACGGCGATGGCGATGGCGACGAGGGCGATGGCCGCCAGCATGGCGCTGTCGAAGCCGAGGGCGGTGATATCGGCACCTTTCAGCATGATGGCGCGTACGATTCTGAGGTAGTGGGTCAGCGGCAGGATTTCGCCGATATACTGCGCCCATCGCGGCATGCCGTCGAAGGGGAACATGAAGCCGGAAAGCAGAATGCTCGGCAGAAAGAACATCATCGACATCTGCACGGCCTGAAGCTGGTTCTTCGCCACCGTGGAGAAGGTATAGCCGATCGACAGATTGGTGACGACGAAAAGCAGGGTCAAAAGCGCCAGCGACCATGGATCGCCGAGGATCGGCACGTCGAAGATGAACAGGCCCGACGTGATGATCAGGGCGGCCTGAAACGCGCCGACGAAAACATAGGGCATGATCTTGCCCATCATGATCTCGATCGGGCGGATCGGCATGGCCAGCAGGTTTTCCATGGTGCCGCGCTCGATTTCGCGGGTCACCGCAAGCGCCGTGAAGATCAGCAGCGTCATCGTCAGGATCGTGCCGAGAAGGCCGGGTACGATGTTGAGCGTTGATTTGCCGGCGGGGTTGTAGTGGCGATGCTGGATGATGTTGAAGGCCGGCTCCTGGGGGGCGGAGATAGTGATGCCGTGCAGGCCGGCAAGCGCGGAGGAGACGACACCCGAAAGCGCGCCGAGCGCAGACGACGAGGCGACCGGGTCGGTGGCATCGGCCGCGACCAGAAGGGACGGGGAGAGGCCGCGCCTGAGGTCGCGTTCGAAATCGGGCGGGATTTCCACGACGAACAGCACGTCGCCTGATTCCAGCGCCCGGTCCATTTCCGCGTCGCTGGTGACGATCCCGGTGATATTGAAAAAGTCGGTGTTTTCGAGCGATGCCAGAATGGCCCGCGAGGCATCGGTGCTTTCCGACAGCATGACGGCGGTCGGCAGATGATGCGGCGTGGTGTTGATGGCAAAGCCGAACAGCAGCAATTGCATGATCGGCAGCATGATCATCATGCCCATGGTCAGCCGGTCACGGGTCATCTGGATGAATTCCTTGACCGTCATCGCCCAGAAACGCCTGAGTGCGGCAAAGCGGCTTGTTCTTTCAGTCGTCATCGAAATTATCCTTCGATGAATTCATCATGTAGATAAAGGCATCCTCCAGCGTCGCCTCCGTCGGCCGGCACTGGGTGTCCGGGCGGTCGCGATAGGGCTGAACCGCACGTTCCAGCGCCGCCCTGTCATGGCCGCAGACATGGAGCGAAGAGCCGAAGGGGGCCACCAGATCGACGCCGTCGGCCTGTTCGAGTTCGGTCTGCAGATCGTGAACATGGGCACCGGTGATCAGGTAGCTTTCAAGGCCCGAGGCGGCGACCACGTCCTTGACCGTGCCGGTCACCATCAGCTTGCCATAGGCCATGTAGGCGATCTCGTGGCAGCGTTCGGCCTCGTCCATATAGTGGGTGGAGACCAAAACGGAGAGCCCGTCAGCGGCCAGGGCATGGATTTCGGCCCAGAATTCGCGTCGCGCCTTGGGGTCGACGCCGGCCGTCGGCTCATCGAGCAGCAGCAGGTCGGGATCGGGCAGCGTGCAGGCGCCGAGCGCGAGCCGCTGTTTCCAGCCGCCGGAGAGATTGCCAGCAAGCTGTTTTTCCCGCCCGCCGAGGCCAAGCCGTTCGATGGCGTCGGAGACTTTCTGGCGCGGGTTTTTCAGGCCATGGATACGCGCCACAAAATCGAGGTTTTCGCGGATGGTGAGGTCCTGATAGAGCGAGAAACGCTGGGTCATGTAGCCGACATGGCGTCGCAACCGTTCGCCGTCGCGGGTGATGTCGTAGCCAAGGCAGGTGCCGGAGCCGCTGTCGGGCGTCAGCAGGCCGCACAGCATGCGGATGGTTGTGGTCTTGCCCGAACCGTTCGGCCCGAGAAAACCGTGGATCGTGCCCTTGCGGACATTCATGGTCAGGTGATCGACCACGGTGCGCCCGCCAAAACTTTTGGTCAGCCCCTCGACCGATATGACATTTTCCGGCGTATCCATCAGCGCGGCTCGCTCTCAACGTTGACCGGAAGACCCACGGGCAGGGCGGCGGGGTCTGTCGGCCGGGCCTCGGCGCGGTAAACCATCTTGGCGCGTTCCTCGCGCGAGAAGATTTCCGGCGGGGTGTATTCGGTATCCTTTGCGATGAAGAAGACGGTGGCTTCCTGCCGGTCGCAGCCATCGCAGGTGAAACCGATACGGTCGCCAACCTTCAGTGAGGCGCGTTCGCGCTCGGGCACGAAGAAGTCGATCTTGATGTTTCCCGGCGGCAGGAGTGCGAGAACCGGGCGTCCGGCAGGCACCACCTCGCCGGTGCGGTAATAGATGTCTTCCACGCGCCCGGCTTCGGGTGCCGAAACAGTCTTGAGCGCCAGCGTGGCCTCGGCGGACGCAAGGTCGGATTGCGCTGCAGCGACGCCCTGTTCCGCCTGATCTATCTGCTGGTCGCGCTGCGGCAGTTTGCCGAGGGCGATCTGCGCGTCGATCTTGTCGAGCGCGGCCTTTGCCTGTTCATAGGTGCTGACGGCATTGTCCAGATTGGCCTTTGTGCCGCTTTGCTGCTGAAACAGCGAGCGCGCGCGTGTCAATGACTTGTCGGCATATTCGAGCGCGGCCTTGGCTTCCTCGCGTGAGGCCTGCAACGCTTCCAGCTGTTCGCGCCGGTCCTGCGGTGCTTTCGCAAGGGCGAGTGCGGCTCTCGCCTTTTGCAGATTGGCCTTCGCTGTCTCCACGGCGGCCTTTTCGGCATCGGCTTCCAGCGAAAACAGCACCTGGCCCTGCGCGGCGGTGTCGCCCTCGGCCACCGTCAGCGTCGTCAGCCGCGCGGTATTGGCGGCGCCGATATAAAGTGTGTCCGCTTCGACCCAGCCAAGCCAGCCGTGATCCTCGGACGGGCGAAAGAGGGAATAGCCGACCGCCGCTGCAGCAGCGAGGATAACGACAGCGAGGAGAAGGCGCTTCATCGGATGTCTCCATCGGCAGGTTTGAACAGGGTGTCCAGGTAGAAATCGAATGCGGCATCGATATCGAGATCGCCATACCGGGTGAAATTCGCTTCCCAGATCACCGACAGCAGTGCCGGCGCGAAGATCACCTGCGGCGCTTTCAGCACGTGCGCAGAGCGCAGTTCGCCCTGCCTTTCGGCCTTTTCCAGAACCCGGGTGATCAGGGCCAGTCCGGGCGTTATGATATTTTCGTGGTAGAATTCGGCGATGTCGGGGAAATTCCGCATTTCCATCACCATCAGTTGTACCAGATTGCGCTTTTCGGTGGCCAGGATTTCCGTTTTCAGAAGATGAAAAAAGACCGCCAGCGTTTCTCGCGGGGGCATATCACTTTCTTCAAGCGCTGAATGGGCGGCCATCAGAAGCGGGCGCAGCGCATCGCTGATCAGGTATTTGAACAGGCTCTCCTTGTCCGGAAAGTAGAGATAGACCGTGCCCTTGCCGATCCCCGCGCGCCGGGCGATGTCCTCGATCCGGGCATTGGCGAAGCCCTTGTCGGAAAACGTGGCCAGCGCGGCTTCCAGAATGGCAATTCGGCGGGCTTCGGGGGCAATGGATCTGCGCTTTGACGGCGGTTGTGCGGGCACGTATGAGCCTTTCGAATTATGACTGACCGGTCAGTCATAACAGATGACGTACCGATGGGCAAATTATCTTTGATGTTGGGGAGGGGCTGGCGGGACTGTCACCGCCAGTACGAAATGCGCGCAATCGGTTGCCGCCGGATTGAGACAGGATAAGCCGTCAGGCCGGAAAAAAATGCGGCTTTTTCGTTGATCGGACGCGGGATCTGCAACGGTGAAACACCGCCCGCTCCGTCCGTCACATTGTTTTCGTGGTCTGTGCCTTTGCGCACGCGCCCGACCGTCTTTCCGGGTATGAAATACCAGCTTCTGCAATGCAGCGGCGGGGCGGGCTTTCAGGCTTGCAAGCCATTGTGAAAACGTATAGTACCCATCGGTACGGATCGCCCGGACCTCCGGAAATACACCCCGTTTGCCCGTTCCGGGCCGGTTCTATATCAAAGAAGCAGGAAACACCCATGGATCGCCGCACATTCTTCAAAAAGGCAGGCGTTGCTTCGGCCGGCGCCCTTGCTCCGGCTGCACTCGCCGCGCCCGCCATCGCGCAGGAAACCCCCAAGCTCACCTGGCGCCTTTCGTCCGCCTTTCCGCAGTCTCTCGATATTCTCTATTCCGCCTCGACCGGGATCGCTGACCGCGTCCGCGAGGCGACCGACGGCAATTTCGACATCCAGGTCTATGCCGGTGGCGAACTGGTTCCGCCGCTGCAGGTGCTGGACGCCGTGCGCGACGGCACGATCGAAATGTGCCACACGCCGTCCTACTATTATATCGGCCAGGACATGACCTACGGTCTGGGAACGGCCGTGCCATTCGGCATGAATGCGCGTCTGAAGAATGCGTGGCTCTATCAGGGCGGCGGCAATGATTTGTTTGACGAATTCTTCGCTGAAAAGGGCGTCTGGGGCCGTCCGGCCGGCAATACCGGTGCGCAGATGGGCGGCTGGTTTGCCAAGGAAATCAACTCGCTGGAAGACCTCAAGGGCCTGAAGATGCGCATTGCCGGCCTTGCCGGACAGGTCATGGCCAAGCTTGGCGTGACCCCGCAGCAGATCGCTGCCGGTGACGTTTATTCCGCCCTGGAACGCGGCACGATCGATGCCACGGAGTTTGTCGGTCCCTATGACGATTTGAGCCTCGGCCTCGTCAAGGTCGCCAAGTATTATTACTATCCGGCCTGGTGGGAAGGCGGCCCGACCATCCATGCCTTCTCCAATCTCGACAAGTTCAACGAACTCCCGGCCGGCTACCAGCAGATTCTGACGGATGCCTGCGATGCCGTGAACCTCGACATACTGGCCCGTTATGACGCCGGCAACCCGAAGGCGCTGCGTCAGCTGGTGGCCGACGGGGCTGAGCTGAAGCCGTTTAACCAGGAAATCCTCGACGCCTGCTACAAGGTGTCGCAGGAGACCTTCGCCGAAATCTCTGCCGAAAATGCCTGGTTCAAGCGCATCTATGACAGCCAGCAGGAGTTCAAGAAAGACGCCTATCTGTGGATGCAGCTTGCCGAATTCTCGTTCGACAAGTTCATGATGGTCCAGCAGCGCAAGGGTAATCTCTAAGACGCCTGACGGTTTGATGTGAAATGCTTGCGGCCCGGAGAGTACTGCTCCGGGCCGTTTTGCTGTGATCTTCGCCGCCGCAATGGTCCGGCGTGATTGACGGATGGGCATTGGCGACGTAAGCCATTGACCTGTATCGAAAAAGAAAACCAAAAGAGGACGTTCCGTGTCGGACCGGATTGTCATTGTCGGAGGCGGGCAGGGCGGCTTTGCCGTTGCTGCCAAACTGAGGGCACTCAAGGTTGAACGACCGATCACTCTGATCGGGGCGGAAACGGTTCCGCCCTATCAGCGTCCGCCGCTTTCGAAAAAATACCTGCTCGGCGAAATGGCATTTGATCGTCTGCTGTTTCGTTCCGAAAGCTGGTATGCCGACAATGACGTCGATCTGAGGATGGAACGCTATGTCGAGCGGATCAATCGCGAGACGAGAGATGTCTTGATGCAGGACGGCCAGACGGTGTCCTATGGCGCGCTTGTGCTGGCGACCGGTGCAACGCCGCGACGCCTGCCCGGGCACATCGGCGGCGATCTGGACGGCATTTTCGTCATGCGTGACAAGCAGGATGCCGACCGGCTTGCCGGTGCGATGAAGCCCGGCAGCAGGCTGCTGGTGGTCGGCGGTGGTTATATCGGTCTGGAAGCGGCATCCGTGGCCCGGAAATTCGATGTCGATGTGACGGTCATCGAAATGGCCGACCGGATCCTGAAGCGTGTTGCGGCTGCCGAAACGGCCGAAATCATGCGCGCCATCCACCTGTCCCACGGTGTCGATATTCGCGAAAATACCGGGCTGATCCATTTCGAGGGCGAGGACGGCCATGTGCGTCGCGCCGTTCTGTCCGATGGCGATATTATCGACGTCGATATGGTGGTTGTCGGGATCGGCGTAACGCCGAACGACCAATTGGCCAAGGATGCCGGTCTTGCCGTTGCCAACGGGATTGTCGTCGATGCCTACGGGCGCACGTCCGATCCGGATATTTTCGCTGTCGGCGATTGTGTCGAGCAGCCCTATCGGGGCGAGCGCATCCGTTTTGAATCGGTCTCCAATGCCGTGGATCAGGGCGAGGCCATTGCAGCGATACTGGCAGGTTCGGACAAACCATATGTCGCGCAACCGTGGTTCTGGTCGGATCAGTATGACGTCAAGCTGCAGATTGCCGGATATAATGGCGGTTATGACCGGGTCGTGACGCGCGATGGCGCCCGGGAGGGCAGCAAGTCTGTCTGGTACTTCAAGGGCGACGAGATGCTTGCCGTCGACGCCGTCAACGATGCGCGGGCTTATGTTTGCGCCAAGAAGATGCTGGGCGCGGGCATTCATCCGAAACCGGCCGTGATTGCGGACCCGCAGACGGATCTGAAGGCGTTGACCACCTCGTAAACGGGATGCGCTTGCGAAGAATTGACAAATGGCATTTTGCCTTGATCTGGAAAGTCGGGCATTGTGGCTAAACTGAAATCTGTGTGGCACAAGAGACGCCGGAAGGCGAAGTAGGGGATTGAATAATTGTCTTTTCGGCTGAGGGGCGGTTCCAGAACACGGACGACGTTGAGCGATGTTGCACGGCTGGCGGGTGTCAGCCCGATTACGGTTTCGCGTGCCCTGCGCGAGCCGCACAAGGTCTCTGACAAGCTGCGCGAGACGATCCTGGAAGTAGTGGAAGAGATCGGCTATGTGCCGAACTTCGCAGCGCGTGCGCTGGCCAGCCGCCACAGCGGCATCGTCGCCGTGCTGGCGCCGATCATGGACATGAACGGTTTCTTTCACGCCGCACGCGGCATCGAGGACCGCTTTCTGACCAGCGATGTCAGCACCCAGTTTGCCAATATCGGCCTGGATGCGGCAGAGGAAGCCAAGCTGCTGCGGCTTTTCGTGGCCCAGAACCCGGCCGGCATCATTCTTGAAAGCGTTGCCGAATTCCCCGTCAACAAGCCGTTGATTGCCGAGCTCGGTTTCCCCGTCGTCCAGATGATGGATACCAGTATCGAACCGCTGGACATGGGCGTGGGCATCAGAAACCGGGCTGCGGCCACGGCGGCTGTCGAACACCTTCTGGCAAAGGGCTATGAACGGATCGCGCTTTTCGGCGGCGGCAAGGATATCCGCTCACGCCGCCGCTTCGAGGGTTATCGCGATGCGCTGTTGAAGGTTGGCCGCTATGATCCGGCTTATGTGTTCGAGGCGGAAAACGGCAATCCGATGGAACAGGGCAGCAAGCTGATCCAGAATTTGCGCAGGCGGATGCCTGAGGTGGATGCTGTTTTCTGCCATAATGACAGTCTGGCCATGGGGGTTTATTTCGGTGCCCAGCAGTTGGGTATCCGCATTCCCGAGGAATTTGGCATCTGCGGTTATAACGGTGTCGATCTGGCCGAAATGGAAGCGCCGCCGCTGACGTCGGTATATGTGCCGCTCTATGATATCGGCTTCAAGGCCGCCGATCTGATCATGCGCCATCTGGTGGCGGGCGAACGGCCGGATGCGGCCGTCGAACTGCCCTTCGATATTATCGAGGGCAATTCAACCCGCCGCTTCTGAGACAATTCTTTCCGGTGATACGTTCAGCGGGCAGCGCCTGCGACATGCAGGCCGCATTCGCGCTTTGCATCGTTTTCCCACCACCAGCGACCGGCGCGTTCCGGTTCCCCGGGCTTGACGGCGCGGGTGCAGGGTTCACAGCCGATTGAGGGGTAACCGCGGGCATGAAGCGGGTTGAGGGGCACATCGTGCTCTTCGGCGAAGGCGCGAACGTCTTCAATGCTCCAGTCGGCCAGGGGATTGATTTTGGTGAGATGGCGCGCGGGATCGTCTTCGGCAAACGGCGTTGAAGCACGATTGCCGGATTGACCGCGCCTCAGGCCGGTCACCCAGTAGGACATGCCGTCAAGCGCGCGCGCCAGCGGTTCCAGCTTGCGCACATGACAGCAGGCGTGGCGGGCTTCGACACTCTCGTAAAAACCGTTTTTACCGTATTCTACAATGTAGCCGGCAACGGCCTGCGCGTCCGGCGTATAACGCTCGATCGTGATGTTGAAACGCTGCTCGGTATCGTCGATGAGCTGGCTGGTTTCATCGAACAGCCGTCCCGTGTCGAGCGTGACGATCCTGATCGGTAGTCGGGCCATGGCAATCGCCGCGGTCAGCACCTGATCCTCGATACCGAGACTGGTTGTGAGCACGGCGGGCCTGCCGGTTTCGGCAATCAGCCGGAGCCGGTCGTCAAGATCCAGCCCGGCAAGTGTCTTCTCAAGGTCTATCGTCGTGGAAAGCGTCATCATCAAACTCGCTTCATGTCCGTTTGGTGCAGTATCACAGCACCGGCGATACGCCGCGAGGAACCGGCTTGCTGATTTATCGACAGGGCCTGCAAAAGCTTGGCGCAAAACTCCTGATTGCTAGAACGCGCTGCCCCGAAGGGCTCTAGATCGCACCCTTCTCGTTGTAGCGACGGGTTTCCTCGCGCATTTCCTCGGCGGAACTACGCTCGCCGGCGGCCGTCTCGCGGTTGCGGGCGCGCTGGAACTTGATGCTGTCGGCGATGAAGGCGCGCGACAGGCCGTGATAGAGCGGCTCACGCGAAATCATCCGCGAGGCGATATAGCCGAGCATGGAGGTCGCCATCAGGGTGATGATACCGTCGTGATTGTCCGTCATTTCCAGAATGATCACGAAAGCCGTCATCGGCGACTGCACGACGCCGGCAAAATAACCGGCCATGCCGAGGATCGCGCCAAGCCCGATACTGATGCCGAGCACGTGGGCAACCGTGGAGCCGAGTGTTGCGCCGACGGAAAGCGACGGCGCAAAAATACCGCCGGGAATACCCGAAGCCATCGACAGGAAGGTGGCCAACAGCTTGCCGAGAAAGAAGAAGGGATTGATCGATCCGCCCTCGATGACGGTTCTGGCCTGTTCGTATCCGGTGCCGAAGGTGGCGCCGCCGAAGACCAGACCGATGAGCGCAACGGCAAGGCCGCAGCCGCCGGCGACAATCGCCATCCGCTTGACCGGGGCAGGCTGCGCCCAGCGCTTGATGCGGCGGGCGGCTTTCAGCGAATAGAGCGAGAACAGGGCCCCCAGAAGTCCGCCGCCAATGCCGCAGACGAACACGGCCACCCATTCTTCGGGGCGCACGGCAATGGCCGAGGCCTGTCCGAAATAGGTGTAGTTGCCGGCCAGCCCGATGGCGGCAAGGCCGGAGAGGATGATGGCGGATACGACCAGCCCGTTGGCGCGCGACTCGTAGGCGCGACTCATTTCCTCAATGGCGAACACGATCCCGGCAAGCGGCGTGTTGAAAGCCGCGGAGATGCCGGCTGCGGAGCCTGCAACGATCAGCCCCTTGGTCTGGATCATCTTTCCCCAGCGCGCAGTCTGGATCATGATCGAGGCGCCAACCTGCACGGTCGGGCCCTCACGGCCGATCGAGGCGCCGCAGAACAGCCCGATGATGGTCATCAGGATCTTGCCGGCAGCCACCTTCAGATTGAGCAGGCGATGCTGGCTTTCGGTGTTGTGCAGATGCCGGGCGGCGATGGCCTGCGGAATGCCGGAACCTTGCGAGTTGGGAAACAGCCGCGTGCTCATATAGGAGCACAGCATGAAACCCAGCGGTGTCAGCACAAGCGGCAGATAGGGAGAATAGGCGGTCGTGTGCCGCAGGCCCTCAAACAGTTCGTAGGCATAATCGGCGGCACGTGCGAAAAACACACTGATCACCCCGATCATGAGAGCGCCCACCCAGAACACCAGCCTTGGCTGCCATATTCGCCATGATCCCCACATCACCCGTGTGCGGCGGACCATTTTGACGTTCTTGTAGTAGGGGCGCATAGCTCGGCTTTCGCGGCAAACTCTTTGGTGTTTAAAAATATCCCGGTCCGGGGTCCGGCATCAAATTACAGGAAGCGGGGCGGTTGCCTCCTTATCCTCTTGCCTTTCACCGATTTCAAGGCCGATTGACGCAAATTCCGTTTATCGCTCCGCTTTCGTTTGCTGTGATGCAAGCGTGCCGAAATGGCTCTCGAGCCGGGCTGTGCCGAAACAGGGGGCGATCATGTCCTCGCGCGCGGCGGCCAGAAAAAATTCGAAAGGTCCCCAGGTGCCGGGACCGGCAAATTTTTTCAGAATAAACAGCGCGGCATCGGCAATAAAAAAGGGAAGGTGCAGAAACCGCGGCTTTCTGCCAAGGGCCGTAAAGGCCAGTGTGCCGATGTCGTTGAAGCTGAGGATGTCCGGGCCGCCGACATCGACGAAGGCCGTTCCGTTTTCCACCGCATCGACCGAAACGGCAGCCAGATCGGTACCGTCGATCGGGTTGACGCGCTGGCGGCCATTGCCGAACAGGTAGACACGTCCGCGCGCGGCCATGTTGAAGATGTCGCCCATATCCGAGAAATAGCCGGTCGGGGCAATGACGGTCGAGGGCAGGGGGCTTTGTTCAAGCCGTGTGACAAAATCCTGCTTGGCGCGGGCAAGCGCGCTTTTGGGCGCCATTTGAGCGCCGTTGAAGACATGCACATAGGCAAAGCGGGAAACGCCCGCCGGTTCAGCTTCTTCAAGCAGGTTGCAATTGGCGCCGTAATCGACATCGCGGTAGGTGAGGCCATCCTTCTGCCGGGTAATGCCGAGGGCCGATATCACGATATCGACATCGTTCATGATGCCCGAAAGACTTGCAGGCGCTGTCGCTTCCGCCTCGATAAGCTCGTCTGCTTCCGGCAGCATATCCCTTGCACGCGCTCGGTCGCGGACCAGGGCAACCACCTTGTAGCCTGACTTATGGAAGGCCGTGACCAGATGTCGTCCGAGATATCCCGTCGCGCCGGCAACGAGGACGGTTTGGCCAGTTTTGCCGGCAGCAGCGTTTTCAAAAGTGTCCGTCATCAGGCACGCAACTCCGCATAGGATACCATGACATGGGTGCGGTAGGCGTCCCGCTCGGTCATTGCCGCATAATAGGCCTCAACGGCAGGTCGGGACGGGCGAGCGGTATCCACCGTATAATAGCGGTAGAGCACGTGGGCGAACATGATATCGGCCAGCGTGAAATCATTGCCTGCGAGGAAGGCATGCTTTTCAAGCTCGGCCTCGGCCATTCCCAAAAGCCGGTCGAAAGCGACAACCGCGCGATCGATGGCCGCCGGATCGCGGTCCTTTTCGGGCGTGCGCACCAGCTGCCAGAAAATCGGCGTGGTAAAGGCGGTAGCGGCGGTGGACTTGGCCCATTCCGCCCATTTGTCGACATGGGCGCGGGCCGCGGGATCGGCCGGCCAGAAGGCGTCGCTGCCATAGCGGGCGGCAAGATAGCGGCAGATGGCAGCCGATTCAAACAGCGCTTCTCCGTCCTCGCCATCCTTCAGCACGGGGATCAGGCCGTTCGGATTCATGGCCAGGAATTCGGGCGTGTCCGTGCCGCCGAATTTGTGACCGATATCGTAACGCTCGAATTCGAGGCCCAGTTCGCCGACGGTCCACATGACGGCCTGAACATTGGATGACGTCGCGCGGCCCCATATTTTCAGCATTTTACGATCCTTCCCGTATGATTCGCCTGTAACCCGCATTATGCAGCTTCGCATGCGTCCGGGTAGCTGGCTGTGATGCGCGCGCCGAACTGATCAAGATCAACGCGCGGGCGGCGGGGGCTGCTAGGTATCAGCCACACGCCTCCCAAGCGTCTACCGACGGAGATTTCTGAGCATGCAGCATTTCAATTTCGATGCATTCCCGCCCCATGTCATGGCCGAAAAGGCCGAAACCGCAGGTATTGCAAAGGTCAACAAGGATCCCGTCTCGCTTCTCGTTTCGGCGATGATGGCCGGCGCCTTCATCGGCATAGCGTTCATATTCTACACCGTCGTGACAACCGGCAATGGCGATGTCGGCTGGGGGGCGAACAAGTTCATCGGCGGCCTGGCCTTCAGCCTCGGCCTGATTCTGGTCGTGCTCACCGGGGCCGATCTTTTCACCAGCACCGTTTTGACCATTGTCGGCAAGGCGACGGGCCAGATCACCTGGGGCGCGCTCGCGCGCAACTGGGCAACGGTCTTTATCGGTAATTTCATCGGTGCGATGACGCTTGTGATGATCATGCAGGCCGCGCGTCATTATGAGGGCGACAGCGGCCTTCTGGGCATCAATTACATGCATATCGCCCAGCACAAGCTGCACCACACCTTCCTGCAGGCCGTTGCGCTTGGCATCATGTGCAATGTGCTGGTCTGCCTTGGCGTATGGATGACCTATGCCGGTCGTTCGGCGGCCGACAAGATCCTGGCGATCACCCTGCCGGTTGCCATGTTCGTGGCCTCCGGCTTCGAGCATGTTGTCGCCAACATGTTCCAGATTCCGATGGCGATCCTGACCAGGACGCTCGCCGGGCCGGAATTCTGGGAAGCCTCGGGCGCGAACATTGCCGATTTCGCCGATCTCACCTGGCGCAATTTCATTGTCGCCAACATGATTCCCGTGACCATCGGCAATATCATCGGCGGCGGATTGTTCGTCGGGATCGCTTACTGGGTCATCTATCTCAGGCCCGCGGTGCGCAATCAGGCGCATTGAAATCAGAAGCAGAAAATGCGGGCTGATGCGATGAACAGTTGCTTATATCGCCCTTCGTCACTATCGTCTGGACGATTTTTCAAGGTGATGAAGGGGATATTTCACCATGACGACTATAGGAGAGCCGAATCCGAACATTGACAAGGTCAGGGGGAACTGGGGCTGGGTCATGGCCTTTGGTCTGCTGCTTGTCCTGTTCAGCCTGATTCTGCTTGGCAATCTTGTGGTGGCAACCGTGGCGTCGGTGGTGTTCTTCGGCGCAATGCTGATTGTTGCCGGTGTCGTTCACCTGTCGCAGCTTTTCTACAATCACGGCAAGGGGCATGTGGCCTTCTGGGTGATTTCCGGGCTGCTCTATGTCCTTGCCGGCATCATGCTGATGCGCAATCCCGTGCTGGCCTCCAGCCTGTTTACCATCATCGTCGGTGTCTCGCTGGCCGTTGCCGGTGGCTTCCGTCTTTACCTCGGCATGACCATGCGTCCGGTCAAGGGCTGGGGCTTCATGATTTTCTCCGGCCTGGTGCTCATTCTGGCAGCCGTGCTGATCGCCTCGAACTTTCCGCAGAACAGCCTCTGGCTGCTGGGCCTGTTCGTCGCCGCCGACTTCCTGGTTTACGGCGTTTCACTGGTGATCTTTGCGCTGGCGCTGAAGCCGCGCAGCAACGGCTAAATATACAAGAACGGCCCGGGACCGGCTGACGTCTTCCGATATCGCCGGCGCCGGGTCTTTGCGATCTGCCCATGCAGGTGTCACGGACACCGAAGGAAGAGGTTCATGTCTTCAGACGGTTCGATGCGGTACATCACGATCAGCGGTTTCGGTGGGCCGGAGGTCATGTCGGTCGCCACGGGACCGCGTCCGACGCCGGGGCCGAACGAAGTGCTGATCCGCGTTTCAGCGGCCGGTGTGAACCGGCCGGACGTGGCCCAGCGGCAGGGCACCTATCCGCCGCCGCCCGGTGCCAGCGCGGTGCTGGGGCTGGAAGTTGCCGGGACAATCGCCGCTATGGGCGATCAGGTCAGCGGTTTTGAAATCGGCGCGCGGGTCTGTGCGCTGGTCAATGGCGGCGGCTATGCGGAATATTGCACGGTGCCGGCGGGACAGGTGCTGCCCGTTCCCGACGGTCTGGACGATGTTGCCGCTGCCGCAATCCCCGAAACCTTGTTTACGGTGTGGGCCAATCTTTTCCAGATGGCCGGTCTTCACGAGGGGCAGGATGTTCTCGTGCATGGCGGGTCGAGCGGGATCGGCACCACGGCGATACAGCTTGCCAATGCTTTCGGCGCCCGGGTTTTCACAACCGCCGGCACCGATGCGAAATGCGATGCCTGCCTGAAACTCGGCGCAGCGGTTGCCATCAACTACCACCAGCAGGATTTCGTCGAAGCGGTCAAAACGGCGACCGATGGCCGGGGCGTCGACATCATCCTCGATATGGTGGGGGCGGCCTATTTTCAGCGCAATCTTTCAGCGCTGGCCAGAGATGGGTGCCTGTCGATCATCGCGTTCTTGAGCGGGCCGAAGGCCGAGGCCGTCAACCTGACACCGATCATGGTCAAGCGCCTGACGGTGACTGGATCGACCATGCGGCCGCGCACCGAAGATGAAAAACGCGCCATTCGCGACGACCTTCTGGACAAGGTCTGGCCGTTGATCGCAGAAGGACGCGTCAAGCCGCTGATCGATCGCGTCTTTGCCTTCGAGGATGCTGCCGATGCGCACCGGCACATGGAAGCGGGCGATCACATCGGCAAGATCGTTCTGGCATATGACTGACATGACAACGCCGGGAGGCTTCGCTTCATGGTAAACCCTGTTCTGGTGGATGTAACCCGCGGAGCGCTCACCGAAAGCCGCCATCGCGGCATGATCGCGGTCACCGATGCGGCAGGCGGCGTGGTTTATGCTGCAGGCGATATCGACGCGGCGGTTTTTCCCCGTTCGGCCTGCAAGGCAATTCAGGCGCTTCCGCTTGTCGAAAGCGGTGCGGCGGACACCTACGGTTTCGGGCAACGCGAGATCGCGCTGGCCGCCTCGTCGCATTCCGGCGAGGATGCCCATATCGCCCTTGCTGCCGAAATGCTTGAGCGGGCAAGGCGCGGCGTTGCCGATCTGGAATGCGGCGCGCACTGGTCGTCTCAGCAGCCGGTGCTCATCCATCAGGCCCGGACGCGCCAGATGCCTGATGCGCTGTGCAACAATTGTTCGGGAAAGCATGCGGGCTTCGTCTGCGCCTGCTGTCATCAGGGGATCGATCCGAAGGGATATACCGGCTACGACCATCCGCTGCAGGCGCAGATACGCGAGGCGATGGAAGACGTCACCGGCGCGATTGTCGGGGCCGATGTCTGCGGCACCGACGGCTGCAATATTCCCACCTATGCGGTGCCGCTGAAGGCACTGGCGCGGGGCTTTGCCCGCATGGCAACCGGAGAGGGGCTTTCGCCGGAACGCGCGCGGGCGGCCCGGCGCATCCTCGATGCCGCCATGGCCGAGCCCTGGTATGTGGCCGGCACGGGACGAGCCTGCACCGCGCTGATGTCACTCGCCCCCGGACGGATTTATGCCAAGACCGGCGCCGAGGGCGTGTTTTGTGCCGCACTTCCGGAGCAGGGGCTCGGCATTGCGCTGAAATGCGAAGACGGCACCACGCGCGCTGCCGAGGCCATGGTGGCTGCCGTTTTTGCCAGACTTCTCTCCGATGATGTCGAACTGGCCGGCCGCCTTTCGGAAAGGGCCGATGTCAGGCTGAGGAACTGGAACGGCACCGAAGTCGGCCGTGTGCGCGCCGTTTTACCCTGACTGTTCGCCTTCAGCCGCCAGCAGGTTCTGGCGCAGCGTGTTCAGCCGTGCGTGCAGGTCGCGGGCCTCTTCTGCCGTGCAGCCGGTCTTTGCGGCAATCGAGCGGGCGATCGTCTCGGCGTCGCTTTTGATCTCCCGGCCCCTCGGCGTCAGTGTGATTTCGACGCGCCGCTCGTCGTCCTGCGCTCGCCGTCTGGCGATATAGCCTGTTGTTTCCAGCCGCTTGAGGAGGGGAGACAGCGTGCCGGAATCCAGACCGAGCCGCGTGCCGATCGCATTCACTGAAAGCGTGCGGTGTTCCCACAGGGCCATCATCACCAGATACTGCGGATAGGTCAGACCCAGCTGCGACAACAGCGGCTTGTAGGCGCGCGCAAAGGCATGCTCGGTTGCATAGACGGCAAAGCAGAGCTGGTTGTCGATGCGGGGCAGGAATGTCAGGTCGTCATCATCGGTCATGCTCGAAATGTAATGCCGATAATAAAATTTGCAAAATAATATTGTAAGCAATTAAATCGTGCACTATGTAAAATATACCCGACGCGATATGGAACGCAAACCGGTTCTGCTGCGTCGTTAAGGAAACGGGAATTTTCTCGAAAAGGCGATCTGTCGCCGCAAAGGAGTAATGCCATGATCAAGACGCTTTACACCACCAAAGCCACATCCACCGGCGGCCGCGAAGGCAGCGCCCGCACCGAAGACGGTGCATTCGAAGTCAACCTGGCCCTGCCGAAGGAAATGGGTGGCGCCGGCGGCGAAGGCGCCAATCCGGAACAGCTTTTTGCGGCCGGTTACGCCGCCTGCTTCAACTCCGCCCTCCACAATGTCGCGGGCAAGAAGAAGGTCGAACTGCCGGAAAACACCACGGTAACGGCAAGCGTCGGCGTCGGCCCGCGTGACGATGGCGAGGGCTTCGGCATCGAAGCTGAGCTGACCGTTTCTCTGCCCGGTCTCGACCGCGAAACGGCCGATAGCCTGGTCAAGCAGGCCCATATCGTCTGCCCCTACAGCCATGCCCTGCGCGTGAACTATGAAGTCCCGGTATCGCTTGCCGACTGAGGACGGTTTTTCCGAGACCCCAAAGCCGGCGGATATCCCGCCGGCTTTTTTGTTCTGCGGCAATGCCGCCATCGAAAATGCCATGCGCAAACTTTCTGCTTGACCTTGGTGCGAGCGACGTCTTGATTGTCGGCATTGAATTCCCGCCGCCTTCTTCCCGCGCACGCTGACATTCCGGCCCGTTTTCCCAGTGACCGATCGTACAGGCGCTTTTCGAAGAGCATGCGGCGTTGCAAGGAGAATGAAATGGCAGTCGATACTTCCCCGTCTTCGGAAACCTGGACCCATGTCGATGGTGAGTGGCTTCCCGGCAATCCGCCGTTGATCGGCCCGACCTCGCACGCGATGTGGCTTGCCTCGACCGTGTTCGACGGCGCGCGCTTTTTTGAAGGCATGGCGCCGGATCTCGACGAGCACTGCAAACGCATCAACCGTTCGGCGCACGCGCTCGGGCTTGAACCGACACATACGTCAGAGGAAATCGAGGCGCTGGTCTGGGAAGGGCTGAAGCGCTTCAAGGGGGCGGAAGCCGTCTATATCAAGCCGATGTACTGGGCCGAACACGGGCTTGCCGGTCTCGTGCCGGCCGACCCTGCGTCGACGCGGTTCGCGCTTTGCCTGTTCGAAACGCCGATGCGTTCGACCCAACCGGTCACGCTGACGCTGTCGCCCTTCCGCCGCCCCTCGCCGGAGGTCGCGATGACCCACGCCAAAGCCGGCAGCCTTTACCCGAACTCCGGCCGGATGATGCTGGAGGCGCGCAGCCGCGGGTTTGACAATGCCCTTGCCTGCGACATCAACGGCAATGTCGCCGAAACCGCTTCGGCCAATATCTTTCTGGTCAAGGACGGAATTCCGATGACGCCGGCCGACAATGGCTGCTTCCTGGCCGGCATCACCCGCCGCCGCATCCTCAAACTGTTCCGCGAAAACGGCATTCCCGCCGAAGAGCGTACGCTGACGGTCAAGGAATTCATGGAGGCCGACGAGTTGTTCCTGACCGGAAATTACAACAAGGTCGTGCCGGTCACCAAGCTCGATGAGCGCGATTATGCGCTTGGCCCGATGGCGAAAAAGGCGATGTCGCTTTACATGGACTGGGCCCGGGCCACCTGCAAATAAGACCGGCTGATCAGGTCGTGAATGAAGAAGCCCGGACACGCTGTTCCGGGCTTTTTATTGGGGTTGGCGCTTGCGTTCCGCGTGGCGGTCGCAGCACGCATTCATTATCCGTTACCTGTTGTTTTTGCTCACGGACAGCACCATAATTCCTCAAGCGACTATTATAGGTTCAAGAGGTTTTTTGAGGCGATGTTTTCCATTGGCGAGCTTTCCCGGCGCACTGGCGTCAAGGTGCCGACGATCCGTTATTACGAGCAGAACGGGTTGATTGCACCGGCCGAGCGATCAGAGGGCAATCAGCGCCGCTACGGCTCCGATGATGAAAGCCGGCTGACCTTCATTCGCCATGCACGCGATCTCGGCATCAGGGTCGATGCCATTCGCGAACTGCTGGAATTGTCGTCCCACCCCGAAAAGCCCTGTGACCGCGCAGATGCCATTGCCCGCGACCATCTGGCCCAGGTGTGCGGGAAGATCGCACAACTGAAGCGGCTGGAGGCCGAGCTTGCACGCATCACCAGCCATTGCGAGGGCCACGCGGTCGGCGAATGCTATGTGATCCGCTCCCTTGCCGATCATGGTCTTTGCAGCCGCGAGCATGTGTGACTTTTTCAATTGACAAATCCGGCGTTTCGGCGCATCTGAAATTCATGATCAAGATCGTGACCCATTCTCGCGCGTATTTTTGGCTGTTCCAATAGGAGCGGCCGTGATTGATCATGTTCATCACCGGCCGCCTGGGGCGGCAAGGTGTTGAAAACATAACGTCCCGGACGGCACTGCAAGGAAAGCCAAGGGACGACAATGACTGAAGATCAAGATGAAATTTCGCTGGAACGACCCGCTCTGATGACCATCAGAAAAGCGGTCGAGGCCGATATTCCCCAAATTCTCGAAATGATCGGCCTTCTGGCCGCATTTCACGACGATGTGCTGGAAACCAGCGCCGACAGCCTGAAGCGCGACCTTTTCGGCCCCGCGCCGTGGGTAACCGCGCTTGTGGCCGACAGCGGCTCCACGCTTCTGGGCTACGCGCTCATGACCCCGCTCTACCGGGCCCAGCAGGGCAAGCGCGGCATGGACCTGCATCACCTGTTCGTGCGTGACGGTCATCGCAATCATGGCGTCGGTCAGCACCTGATTGCCCGCGCACGTGATTTTGCAAAGGCGGCCGGTTGCGCCTACATGTCGGTCAGCGCCGCCACGGGCAACACCAGGGCGCACCAGTTTTATCAGCAGATGGAGTTTGTTGCCCGACCGGTGACGGGCATGCGCTATCTGCAGACGCTGGCCTGAGCGGGCCGGTTCTTCAGTTTGCCGGAATGGCTTTCAGATACGCGCCGATCGCTTCCAGATCGGCGCGTGACAGATGCGAAATATTCTTCTGCACCTCCACCATCGAACCGCCGACCGTGTCGTAATCGGGCGTAAAGCCGGTTTCGAGATAGTCGGCGATTTCGCTTGCCGTCCAGTCGCCGATATCGCCGGAGCCTGGTGTGATATCGGGCACAATGCCGTCGCCGCCCTCCGGATTGGGCCCGCCTTCCAGCCAGTGGTCATATTTCAGTCCGCCGAACAGGTTGCGCGGTGTGTGGCACTCCCCGCAATGGGCAGGGCCTTCGACGAGATACTGCCCGCGCAGCACATCCGGTGCGGCGTTCTCCAGCTGTGCCGGTGATTCACTGTCAAAATAGAGCAGCTTCCAGAAGGAAACCGACAGCCGGATATTGAAGGGAAAGGTGATGTCGTGCGGTTTGCTCGGTGCACTGCTTTCGGGCAGCGTCATGAGGAAAGCGTGAAGGTCCCTGATGTCCTGATTGTTCATGCGGACATAGGATGTGTAGGGCAGGGACGGATAGAGGTTTTCACCGTGCCGGCCAATGCCTTTCTTCATCGCGTTGGCGAATTCGTAGAAGCTCCAGTCGCCAATCCCGTGTTCCTTGTCGGGGGAGATGTTGGGCGCATGGAACGTGCCGTAATGGCTGTCGAGCCCCAGGCCGCCGGCCAGAACCAGCCTGTCGTCACCCGTGGCGCCCGGTGCGGCATGGCAGCCGGCACATCCGCTTGCCCAGAACACCTTCTCGCCGTTCTGGACATTGGCCCCGGCAATGTTGCGAAGGTCGTCCGGATCAAGCTTCGGCGGCGTCAACGCAACCACAAACGCTGCCCCCATGAACAGGGCGGCAACGATCAGAACCCCGATGGTAATGCGCTTCACGCTCTGGCTCCCTCACAAACCGCCCGCCACCGGTGAAATCGGCCAGGCGGCGGCGTTCGTCAGTTCTTGACGCGATAGATTTCGTGACAGGCGCCGCAGTTTGCGCCGAGCGTCCGCATCGCCTGGCCGACGGCGGCCTGATCGGCAGGCAGATCGGCCAGCAGTGCGTTTGCATCGCTTGCAAGTTTTTCAGAGCGGGCGGTGAAGTCGTCCATGTTTTCCCAGATCGCCGGACTTGCCTCGCTATCGTTTCCGGTTTTCGAATCTTCGGGGAAATGCGTCGGGAAGTCGGTCGCATGCGTTGCAATCGATGAAAGAGCGCCCTCGACGACGACCGGGTCATAAGCCTTCTGGCCCTTGGCGATGGCGCCCAACTGGCCCATGGCCTGTCCGATGGCTTTCATGTCGTCCTGGCGAAGCATTTGCGGAGCATCCTGTGCCATCACGGTGCCCGCGCCCAGACAGAGCGACAATGCGCCTGCAATCAAAAACTGCTTCTTCATTCGGTTCCTCCTTCTCTTCCTGCCGGCACTATACTGTGCTGCCGGCAGGAAACCAATGGGAAGAGGATATTGTTGGCGTTCAAATGGGTGTGGCTGAGTGTTAACCACCACTCTGTGTTGAAATCACGGCCAGAAGGCGTGGAAATGGTGGGTCGGGCCGTGGCCTGAGCCGACGGCAAGCGCGTCTGATGCGGCGATGGCGTCGGCCACATAGGTTTTGGCCTCTGTGGCCGCATCACTAAGCGAAAGCCCCTTGCCGATTTCGGCGGCGATCGCACTTGAGAGCGTGCAGCCCGTGCCATGGGTGTTTTCCGTTTCGATGCGCTTGCCTTCAAGCCATTGATGGCCCTCTGCGGTCACCAGCAGATCGGGGCAGTCTTCGCCGTCCAGATGTCCGCCTTTCAGCAGCACGGCCTGTGGCCCGAGACCGCGCAGCGCCTGGGCCTGGGCGATCATCGTGTCGCGATCGGTGGCGACGTCTTCGTCCAGCAGGGCTGCCGCTTCCGGCAGGTTCGGCGTCAGGAGCGCGGCGAGCGGCAGCAGATGCTCCTTCAATGCCTCGACCGCATCTTCCGGCAGGAGCCGGTGGCCGCCCTTGGCCACCATCACAGGGTCGAGCACCACCGGGACCTCGACATGGTGGCGCAGGCAGTCGGCGATGGTAACGGCGATATTGGCATTGGCGATCATGCCGATCTTGATCGCGCTGACGGAAACATCGTCGAAGATTGCGGTGATCTGTTCGGAGACGAAGGCTGAGGGCACCTCATGCACGCCGGTCACGCCACGGGTGTTTTGCGCCGTCAGCGCCGTCATGGCGGCCATGCCATAGGTGCCGCGCGCGGAAAAGGTCTTGAGGTCGGCCTGAATGCCGGCGCCGCCCGACGGGTCGGAACCGGCGATTGAAAGAATATTCGCAATCATGTCTTTGCCTTCCCGATGGCCGCTGAAAGGGCCACCGCTGCGTGATGGGGATCGGGTTGTCCGCAGATCGCCGAGACGACGGCGATGCCATCTGCACCGGCCTGAAATGTGGCCGGTATGTGCTCGGCTTTCAACCCGCCGATGGCCACGACCGGAAGATCGGACCGCCCTGCCACTTCGGCAAGCCCGTCAAATCCGAGCGGGGCGGCATGGCCGGGCTTTGTGCGGGTCGCGAAAACCGGGCCTGCGCCGATATAATCCAGCGGGGCCGGGTTGAAACGCCGTGCGGCCTCACGGCTGTCGATCGAAAGCCCGAGCAGCATGTTCGGCCCGATTTTTTCGCGCACGGCGATCGGGTCGTCGTCTGACTGACCGACATGGACACCGTCTGCGCCAAGCGCGATTGCTGCATCGACATCGTCATTGACGATCAGGCGGGCATCCGTGCCGGCCAGAACCTGCTGCAGCTTGCGTCCGGCTGCAATCCGTTCTGAGGTCGTGGCATCCTTCATCCGAAGCTGAACCATGGTTGCGCCGCCGCGCACGGCCTGCCGGGTTGTTTCTGTCATGCCGAGGGTGCTGCAAAGCACGGGATCGAGCACAAGATAAAGCGAAAGGTCGAAAACCGGTCTCATGGAAGGGTAATCCTTGCCTCGGCTTCAAGTTCCGCCGGCGTCAGCGATGCGAGCTGATCGAGAAAGTGGACAGCGAAAGTGCCGGGGCCCTCAGCGATGTCATGCGCATGGCTGCCGGCGACCGCATAGAAGGACAGGGCGGCCACGGTTGCAGAAAACGGGTCGTCCGGCCGGGCGCCCGCAAACGCGCCGACAAGGCAGGTCAGCGCGCAGCCAAGCGCCGTCACCTTCGGCATGATCGGGGAACCGCCGTGAATGCGTGCGCTGCGGGTGCCATCGGTGACAAAGTCGTTTTCGCCGGTGACGGCCACCACCATGGTGCGCTCGGAGGCCAGCCGGCGGGCGGTTTCCTCCGCCGCTTCCACGCTGTCACCGGCATCCACGCCCTTGCCGCCGCCTGTCGCGCCGGAAAAGGCCAGGATTTCCGAGGCGTTGCCGCGCAGGATCGTCGGTCCGCGCTCAAGCAGCTCGCGGGCGGCGTTTCTGCGAAAATCCGTTGCAAAATGGGCAACAGGATCAAAAACCCAGGGCGTGCCCTTGGCCGTAGCGCCGTCGATAGCGGCCTTCATGCCGCCGATCCACAGGGGTGACAGCGTGCCGATATTGACGGTGAGTGCGGAGGCCAGTCCGGCGAACTCGCCGGCTTCTTCCTCGCAATGCACCATGGCCGGGGAGGCGCCGGCTGAAAGCAGCACATTGGCGGCGACATTCATCGCCACGTAATTGGTGATGCACTGCACCAGCGGCGCCTTTTCGCGCATTTCTTTGAGAATGGTCGCGGTGTCTGTCATTCCGGTTTCCCTTTCAGTTGTGGCGGAAAAGCCGGACGGACCAGAACAACGGAAGGCCCGAGTGACTCCCTCCGCCGGTATGATCCGGATCAGGTTCCAAGGGTGCTTCTCAGCCCGCTGCAGCGGACGCCCCCGTCGCTCTTGATGGCGTTGTTATATCAGAAAAAAACGCCCCGATAAGGGGCGTTGCAGGTCGATGGGAATTTTTATTGACGCCTTTGATTCACCGCGAATTCCCTGCGGATCCCGTCACCTGTCGCGTATCTGCGTGGGATGGGGGAGTGGGCCGTGTTTTTTGCCCGAAGCCCCGTGAAGATGGGTCATCAGTGTTTGCGTGCGGGTGAGAAGCGCGGGATCTTTCAGCAGTTCCGCGCGCTTGCAGGCGATGCCGGCCGTCTGTTCATCGCTCAGCGGCACGGCGCTGGCCAACTGGTTGAGCTGCAGCTTGGTGTTGGCGATGCCTTGGGGTGTGCATCGGGCAATGCGGTTCGCCACCGCGCCGATACGCCGGTCAAGGGCCACCGGTGTTTCGAAAATATCGTTGAAGATACCGGCGCAGCGGGCATCCTCTGCATTCATCGGAGCGGCCGTCAGAAACAGTTCCTTGATGGAATGAAGGCCGGCAACCGACAGAAACCGGCTGTAGTCTTTCGGATTGAAGGGAATGCCCAGCCTGTTTGCGGTCATGACGACACTTGCGGTCTTGAGCGCATAGACAAGGTCGGCGGCCAGCAGCAGCCAGAGCGCACCGGCATAGACCGTGCCCTCGACCTGCGCGATCACCGGAAGCGGGGAGGCGTAAATCGCCTCGAACATGGCAAATATCGGATCATCCGCAAGGTCATCGTCAGGCCTGTATTCATTCAGGTCATGGCCTGCGGAAAAGATGCCGTGCGAGGTCTGTGCCTTGATCACCACGACCCGCACGCCCAGTTTCTCTGCCTGTTCGAGGCAGGAGATCACGGCCTTCGACATCTCCGCATCGAAGGCGTTGCGGGTACACGGGTTATCGATTGTAATCGTGGCAACCTTGTCTTCGAAGCGAAAATCGATCTTGTCCATCCGTCGTTCTCCTTAGTCGTGACGAAAGGGGGTAGATGCAACTAAAGGATGATTTTGTCGAAATTACGCGTTGGGATGACGCCTGTTTGCGGACGTCGAAGACAACCAGCCGCCGCAACGAAAAACCCCGGCAGGTCGCCCTGCCGGGGTGGAGTGAAATCATGGCGGTCGTGCGCCGGTCTATTTCATCGTCGGCATGGAGAATTCCGCGCCCGAGCGGATGCCCTTGGGCCAGCGGCTGGTGATGGTCTTCATCCGGGTATAGAAGCGCACGCCTTCCGGCCCATGCATGTGGTGATCGCCGAACAGCGACGCCTTCCAGCCGCCGAAGGAGTGGAATGCCATCGGGACCGGGATCGGCACGTTGATGCCGACCATGCCGACCCTGATCTTGTGGGCGAATTCGCGTGCGGCATCGCCATCGCGGGTGAAGATTGCCGTACCGTTGCCGAATTCGTGGTCGTTAATCCACTGCGCCGCTTCGTCATAGCTTGAAGCGCGGGCAACGGAGAGAACCGGACCGAAAATCTCTTCCTTGTAGATTTTCATGTCGGTCGTGACCCGATCGAACAGCGTCGCGCCGACGAAATAGCCGTTTTCATAGCCCTGCAGTTTCAGGTTACGGCCATCGACAACGAGATCGGCGCCCTCTTCGACGCCCGAATCGATATAGCCGAGAACCTTGTCGCGGGCCGCTGCGGTGACCACCGGCCCCATATCTGCTTCGGGATCGGTGCCGGGGCCGACCTTGAGTGCGGAAATGCGGGGTTTGAGCTTTTCGATCAGCCGGTCGGCGGTCTCTTTGCCCACCGGAACGGCAACGGAGATTGCCATGCAGCGCTCGCCGGCAGAACCGTAGGCTGCGCCCATCAGCGCGTCGGCAGCCTGATCCATGTCGGCATCGGGCATCACGATCATGTGGTTCTTGGCCCCGCCCAGCGCCTGGCAACGTTTGCCGGCCGCCGTTGCCGTGGTGTAGATATAGCGCGCGATCGGCGTTGAGCCGACGAAGCTGACGGCTTCGATATCGGGATCGGCGAGGATCGCGTCGACGGCTTCCTTGTCGCCCTGGACGACGTTGAAGACGCCGTCGGGCAGGCCTGCTTCCTTCAGCCATTCGGCAATCAGCAGTGCTGCGGACGGGTCACGCTCAGACGGCTTCAGAATGAAGCAATTGCCGCAGGCCAGCGCCACCGGGAACATCCACATCGGCACCATGGCCGGAAAGTTGAACGGGGTGATGCCGGCAACGACGCCGAGCGGCTGGCGCATCGACCAGCTGTCGACGGCGGTGCCGACATTTTCGGTATATTCGCCCTTCAGAAGCTGCGGCGCGGCGGTGGCGAATTCCACCACTTCCATGCCGCGCTGGATTTCGCCCATGGCATCGGAAATCACCTTGCCGTGCTCGGCAGTGATGACGGCGGCAAGCTCGGCGGTGCGGTCCTCGAGAATGCCGAGGAACCTGTTGAGGATGCGGGCGCGGCGCAGCGGCGTGGTCTCCGCCCAGCCGGGAAAGGCCGCTTTTGCGGTTTCGACGGCGGTGCGGACATCGGCCGGGCTTGCGAGCGACAGTTCGCCGCTCTGTTCGCCCGTTGCCGGATTGTAGGTCGGTACGCTGCGGGTGCCGGACCCGGCCACCACCTTGCCGCCGATAAAGTGCTGGATGGATTTCATCGTGTTTCCTCCGTTGTTCCGGGCGACAGGCCCAACCGCTCTCTTCTGCGTCATCCTCGGGCTTGACCCGAGGATCCGATAGCACGGAACGAAGCCGTATGGACCCTCGGGTCAAGCCCGAGGGTGACGCAAGGAAGAGCCGTTGGTGACCATGGGGTCGCTCTCGCGTTCAAATGATTTGCACACTCTCGTCTATTAATTTTTGCAAAGAAACAGGATAGTTTACAAATCCGTTGTGCGGAAATTAAAGGATAGCCATGGACTGGGATCACCTGCGTATTTTTCTCGCCGTGGCAAGGCGTGGACAGATCCTGGCTGCCGCCCAGGCGCTCGGGCTCAACCACGCCACGGTGTCGCGCCGTCTCAACGCTCTTGAAAATACGCTCGGCGAACCGCTGTTCGAACGCACGCCGGCAGGCTCGACGCTGACGGAGGCCGGCGAGCGTCTGCTGTCGGTTGCCGAGCGGGTGGAAACGGAAATCCTCGGGGTTGCGGAGGATACGCGGGCGCGCGGTGCAAGCCTTGCCGGAACCGTCAGGGTCGGCGCGCCGGATGGTCTGGGAACCTATTTCCTCGCCGGTGAACTCGGCCGTTTGCAGGAAGAACACCCCGGACTGATCATCGAGCTCGTGCCGCTGCCGCGCACATTCTCGCTGTCGAAACGGGAGGCGGATCTGGCGATCACGCTCGATCCGCCGGAAGAGGGGCGGCTGGTCGTGTCGAAACTGACGGATTATACGCTCGGTGTTTATGCGGCGCGTTCCTACCTCGACCGTTTCGGCACACCGGAGGATGAGCACGCGCTTGCCGGTCATGTCGCGGTGACGGGGGTGGAGGACTACGCCTATGCCTCGTCGCTGAATTATGCCAATCATCTCGGCCGCTCGGCGGGCCGACTGTTCCGCTGTGCCGGTGTTGCCGGGCAGATCGAGGCCGTGCGCGCCGGCATCGGCATCGGCATCCTGCATGATTTCGTCGTGCGTGACAGCCCGGGGCTCGTCAGCATCCTGCCCGAAATCCGTTTCCGGCGCTCCTACTATCTGCTGTCGCATCCAGATACCGGCAATCTGGCGCGCATCGCACTGGTGCGCGCCTTTTTGACACGGCGGTTTCGCGAAGAACGCCGCCGCTTCATGGTCGAATGATGCCGCTCAAAGACGAGCATTTGTGCGTGGTGTCAAGAGATACTCGATTTGGGCAACTCCTGACATATCGAAATGACCATTGTGGAGAAATGGAGCTTCGTCGACTCTGATCTTTTTGTCACTCATGTTGAACCGCGAAATCAAAAAAAACAGGCCAGCCGAAGCGGACCTCCACAAATTCGCATTCGTGGTTCGTTCAAAAAGTCAGCAGTCGATCTTCGCTTCAGTATCAAGGACATAAGGTTCCGCGGCGCCCCACTCTCTGGTGAAGTCATCGGCTGGGATAAGCTCTTTTTTATCCGCGCTCAGCGTGAACACAAACTGACCATTAGCATTCATTTTCACCAGATCGCCTTCTACGGTATAGGTCCTGTTGACCATGAAGCCGTCGCTTCCGGCTGCACCCTGTCCATTGCCGCAAAAGCCGAAGCTGGAAACAAGTTCCGCATCCGCATTGGTGTAGACGCCTCTCAAATCGCCAAGGTCCCATGCAAAAACAGAAGAAGCCATCATTCCCGAAACAGCCAAACCAATCGCCAGCGCCTTGAAATCGGAGGTTTTCATCGCGCAATCATCCTTTCTGAATCAAAAAGTTATGGGCGACATAGACCATAGATGTGCCAGCACGGCAATTGATCACCTGATTAATTTCCACCTCGGTAAAACGGCTCTTCAGCGCAACTCGGCTCCAAATGTCTGAACAAGCCTAAGCATCCTGCATGATTTTGTGGTGCGCGACAGCTCCGGCCTTGTCAGCATCCTGCCGGCAGTCCGGTTCAGGCGGTCCTATTATCTGCTGTCGCATCCCGACACCGGCAATCTGGCGCGCATTGCACTGGTGCGCGCCTTCCTGACCCGTCGTTTTCGGGAAGAGCGCAGCCGGTTTGTCATTGATGCAGGCTAGAGCCGATCAGCTTGGAAGGCCGAAGTCCTTTTCCAGGCTTTCCCATGTCTCATCCATGGCGTAGGGGCCGGTCAAGGGGATGTTGAGATGGCCGTAGATTGGCGAAAGCTGCCATTCCGCGCGTTCCTCGTCCACGCCTGCTACCTGCTGAAGGTAGAGGACAGAGGCCAGTCCCGTACGGTCGGCGCCGGCCTTGCAGTGGATCAGCAGCGGCTTTTCGGCGTCGCGCATCAGGGCCAGCAATTCCATGCTGCGGTCGAATGACAGCTCCACCCTGTCCGACATGGCAAAATCGACATGGGTGATGCCGAGCGATTCACTGGCGGCGATCTCGGAATCATACCAGTTGCGACCAGGATGTGCGCCACGCAGATTGATCACTGTCTTGATGCCATGACGTTTCACATAGTCGGCCAAGGCACCGGCACTCGGTTGCGCCGAGCGATAGAGCGTACCGGCATGGACTTCGTGGAAATTGCCGGTGAGCTGAAGCCCGCCGAGATATACGCCGCTGCCAAGCAGCAATGCGCCCGCGGTCCATGCACTGCGTCTGATCGCGGTTTTTGCCCCCATATATTCCTGCTCCGAATGCGTTTTGCCCGATCGTCTTTCAACTTTGGATTTATAGCCGAACCATGTCCCATGGAACAGCGCTTTTGTTTCCCATAATGTCGCACTAAGGTCTGATATGAAGGAATATGACGAAAATCAGGCATTTTATGTTGACAATAAAAGTCATGTTTAATAGCGGGTAGTCGCAGATATCCGGTGTTTTGCCGGATCCGAATGCCCAGCCAGCCAGTCCGTTTCGGGGTTTTCCCGGCGTCAGCCAGCCAGGTTCTCAAGAGAACAAAAGGATTGGGTGATGCGTATGGGGATTTCCCGCACGGTATTGCTGGCGTCGTGCACTGCACTCGCGTCGGCGGTTTTGACACAGTCTGCCTTTGCGCAGGATGCCACAACGAATGATGCAACCACGGTTCTGGCGCCGGTCGACGTAACGACGACCAAGGGCAAGGAAGGGACCGCGGACACACCGCTTGCCACCGAAACGACGCGGGACGATCTGGACGCCAACATCGTCACCGATTTCGATGATTTTACCCGTATTCTCGAACCCGGCGTCACCTTCGTCGGTGACGATGCCGGATCGGTGAACATTCGCGGCATGCAAGGGCCACGCGTTTCCACCGTCATCGACGGTATCCAGATTCCCTATCTGGATGACGGTGCGCGTGACGCCAATGGCGGCATGGACAGCTTCAGCTTCGATTCGATTGCGACCATCGATATCGTACGTGGTTCCGATTCCTCGCGCTCGGGCAGCGGTTCGCTCGGTGGCACGGTTGTGCTGAGCACGCTGGAGCCGGAAGATCTGATCGATCCTGAAAAGGGATGGGGCGGCCGCACCGGCATCATGTATGACAGCGCTGACGAAGGCATCAATGCCCAGGGCGCTTTTGCCGTGCGTTCGGGCAATACGTCGGTGCTGTTCCAGGGGGATATCGGCTCGGGCAGCGAAACGGAAAACCAGGGCACTGTCGGCGGCTACGGGGCCACCCGCAGCGAGCCCAACCCCGCAAGCTTCGACGAGAACAACCTGCTGTTCAAACTGCGTCAGCAGTTCCTGGGCGCACACACGCTCGGCCTTACGGTGGAGCGCTACGACAAGGACAAGGATATCGAACTGCTGACCGAACAGGGTTCGACCTATGCGCCTGACGATTATGACGGCCACGAGACCAAGCACCGCGACCGCGTTTCGATCGACTATAATTATGAAGCGATTGCCAATGACGGTCTGTTCGACAGCGCCTTTGGAACGGTCTACTGGCTGAAGAGCGAACGTGTAAGCGGACGCAGCGGCACCAGACTGCCCAGCCCCCGCAGTCCGACAACGCCCCCCTTCGGCCCTTATTCACGCAGTTCAAAAACGAATGATGAACGCTATGGCTGGTCCGGCTGGGCGCAGAAGGGTCTCGATACCGGTTCGTTTGCGCACGACATCACCATTGGCGGTGACTTCTATTATTCGCAGACCAGCCAGTATTCCAGCGGTCAGGACAATTGCGGACCGGGCCCGTTCCCGCCGATGAGCACATGTGGCTTCCTGCACACCAATCAGGCGGATTCGCCCGATGTCGACGGTTACGTTCTCGGCCTTTATGCTCAAGACGAAATCGCCTTCGGCGACAGCGGCTTCGCGCTGACCCCCGGCATTCGCTTCGACTGGTACCAGTACGATCCGAAGGAAACCGCAGCCTATACCCGCAACCCGAACTATAACGGCTTGCCGGACGGCCAGAGCGATTGGCAGATTTCGCCGAAAATCCTCGCGACCTACGACCTGAACGACTTTACCCAGCTTTACGGCCAGTTCTCGACCGCGTTCCGTGCGCCCACGCCGGGTGAGCTTTACGTCGATTACGGCGCGCCGGGCACCTATCTGAGGATCGGTAATCCCGATCTCGATCCGGAAACCAGCTGGGGCTTTGAACTGGGCGCCAATTTCGGTGATGAAATGGAAGGCGGCCGGATTTCCGCGTTCTACAGCCGCTACAAGGATTTTATCACCACGCAGGCCGTGGATCCGGCTGATGTCGGTGTCGGGCCTGGTGTCTATCCCTTCGGGATCACCCAGACCGTCAATCTCGACAACGTCGAGATCGCCGGTATCGAGGCGAGCGTCCAGAAAACCTTCGTCAACAACTGGGACATTCATGCCTCGCTGGCATTCGCCCGCGGCTTCGACATGGATACCAACAAGATGCTGGCATCCGTGGCGCCGCTCAAGGCGGTCATCGGCGGCGGCTATAACGACGAGACCTGGGGCGTGAACTCCAACTGGATCCTGTCGGCCAAGGTGCCGGACGGTTCGACGGCAACCTTCAAGGCGCCGGGTTACGGCATCGTCGACGTCACCGCATGGTGGGCGCCCGAGCGCTTCGAGGGCATGACCCTTCAGGCCGGCGTCTACAACCTGTTCGACCAGACCTATTACGACGCGCTCGATCTGCAGGACACGACCCTTGAACAGCCGCAGGCCTTCTATTCGGAGCCCGGCCGGACCTTCAAGATTTCGTTCACGCAGACTTTCTAGGCTCAGGACCTAAAACTGAAAATCGGGAGGCCGGACGCAACAGCGTCCGGCCTCTTTGTGTTTATCGGGGGGGGGGGGCGACCGCAGCAGCGCGCTCTCGTGCCGCCTTCGTCGATGAGAAAGAAAAAAGGCCGGGCATTTTCACGCCCGGCCTTTCCGTTTGGTATCTGTTCTTTTGTCCGGATCAGACGCCGGAGCGGCCGTCCATGCCGATATAGGCGATGCGCAGCATGTTGGTGGCGCCGGGGGTGCCAAGCGGCACGCCGGCCGAAATGATGATCCGGTCGCCGGGCTTGCCGATGCCTTCGTCAACAACGATCTGGCAGGCGCCGTCCACCATGGTGTCGAGGTCCGTCGGCTCGTCGGCGACCACGCAATGCAGGCCCCAGACCACGGAGAGGCGGCGGGCGGTCTTGACCACCGGCGACAGCGCGATGATCGGAACGTTCGGCCGCTCGCGGGCGGCGCGCAGGCCGGTCGTGCCCGATGCCGTGTAACAGACCAGAGCCGTCAGTTTCAGCGTTTCGGCAATCTCACGCGAGGCCAGCGAGATCGCGTCGGCGCCGGTGGCTTCCGGCTGCGGGCGCTGTGCGTAGAGAATCTGCGGATAAAGCTGCTCGCGCTCGATGGTGCGGGCGACCGACGCCATGGTGGCAACGGCTTCTGCCGGATACTTGCCGGCAGCCGATTCAGCCGACAGCATGACGGCGTCGGCGCCTTCGAAAACGGCGGTTGCGACGTCGGAAACCTCGGCACGGGTCGGAACCGGCGATTCGATCATCGATTCCAGCATCTGGGTGGCGACGACAACCGGCTTACCGGCGGAGCGGCACAGACGGATGAGCTTTTTCTGAAGGCCGGGCACGGTTTCCAGCGGCATTTCGACGCCGAGGTCACCACGCGCCACCATCAGCGCATCGCTCATTTCGATGATTTCCTCGATGCGCTCGATGGCCTGCGGCTTTTCGATCTTCGACATCAGGCCGACCTGGCCACGGGCAATCTTGCGCACTTCGGCAAGGTCGTCGGGGCGCTGGACGAAGGAAAGCGCAACCCAGTCGGCATCGCCGGTTTCCAGAACGGCATCGAGGTCGGCACGGTCCTTGTCGGTCAGCGCGCCGACACCGAGCAGGGTGTCGGGAAGCGACACGCCCTTGCGGTCGGAAATCGTGGTGCCGGCGACAACGGTGCATTCGATGCTCTTGCCGTCGCACTTTTCGGCGCGCAGCTGCAGCTTGCCGTCATCGATCAGCAGACGGTGACCGGGCTGGACCGATTGCAGGATTTCCGGATGCGGCAGGAAAACGCGCTTTTCATTGCCGGGCTCATCCTTGTCGTCGAGGGTGAAGGTCTGGCCGATTTCCAGCTCGACCTTGCCGTCGAGGAATTTTCCGACGCGCAGTTTCGGACCCTGCAGGTCGCAGAGAATGCCGATCGGACGGCCGAGACGGGCTTCGACATTGCGGATGCGCTTGATCAGCGTGCGCATCAGGTCATGGCTGGCATGGCTCATATTGATGCGGAAGAGGTCTGCTCCGGCTTCGTGGAGCTTCTGGATCTGCTCTTCTTCAGACGAGGCGGGGCCGAGTGTGGCGAGGATTTTGACTTTTCTGTTACGTCTCATCAGTTCTGACTTTCTTGGGTGCTGGGCTTTTCGGAAAGCTGAACGGTCCAGCTCTCCTCCCGCCCTGTGTCGTATTCGCTGAATCCCATCTGCTGATAGCCACGCGTGAAGCAGTCCTGGACTCCGGTGATCTCGAATTCCTCTTCGGCAACACACATGTTGGTATAGCCTGTCCAGCGTCCGCTTCCGGAAGCGTCTTCGGCGTACAGATAGTAATAGCGCGATTGCAAGGGGCCGGGCACGACGGTTGCGCAGGTGGTGGCCGGCAATTGCCACCAGCCCTCCGAAATCCATCCGTCTTCACCGCGATAGCCTACTGCAACGCCTACGAGGTTGGCCGTATCGTTGCAGACCCGGAATTCGGCATGTGCCTGATCGGTCGGCCAGAGCGCTGCCATGAAAAGCCCGCCAAGGAAAAGGCCAGAGCAGGTCAATGCCCGCGTCACGCTCTTGGGTGCGTGGTTTGCTGGGCCGGTTCGTGGATGATTCGGTTTCAGTCGCATGTACCAGATCTCGTTTTGCGTCACCGTGCGGGAGGCGCATTCAATCGATTTGCAGCCTCTATCATAAAGCCCCGCAGCAAGCGAGGCAAATGGCGCGGTTGCAGCTTGCCGAATGTGCCGACTCTATGCCATCACCCGCATTATTGTTAATTCTGCGGCGGATATCCATGCCGAACATCAACGCTTATGAGAGAATAAAGGGAAAATATGACACGGGTTTAGTCCTGCTGGCCGACCATGCCATGGCGACCGTGCCTGGGGAGTATGACGATCTCGGTCTCGACCGCAGTGTTTTCCGGCGCCATGTGGCTTATGATATCGGCGTGGAGGCTTTGACCCGCACACTGGCCCGGCGGCTGGCCTGTCCGGCGGTGCTGTCCACATTTTCCCGCCTGCTGATCGATCCCAACCGCGGCGAGGACGATCCGACACTGATCATGAAGATTTCCGACGGCGCCATTATTCCGGCCAATCATCCGCTGTCGGCCGAAGAGCGGGAACGGCGGCTCGACGCCTTTCACCGGCCCTATCATGATGCCGTCGATGAGACGATCGCGCAGGCAGAGGCGGCTGCCGGCAGGCCGCCGCTGGTGATTTCGGTTCATTCGTTCACACCGTTCTGGAAGGATATTGCCCGGCCATGGCATGCGGGCGTGTTGTGGGACGGCGACCCGCGGGCCGTCCGACCGCTGATTGACATGCTTGCAGCCATCGACGGCGTGGTCGTGGGCGACAACGAGCCCTATGACGGTGCGCTGAAGGGCGATACGATGAACCGGCACTGCATGACGAAGGGCATTGCCCACGCATTGCTCGAAGTGCGGCAGGACCTGATCGCCGATGATGAGGGGGTTGCCCTGTGGGCGGACCGGCTCGAGCCTGTCATTGCGGCGCTGAATGCGGACGCGGCGCTGCACGAGCGCCGCCATTATCCTTCACGCGTAAGATAACGAGACCCGGAGGCTGACATGACCAGACTGAGCGAAGAGCAGAAACGTGATCTCGAGGCCGCGGCCTTCCGACGGCTGGTTGCGCATTTGCGCGAGCGCAGCGACGTACAGAATATCGATTTGATGAACCTTGCCGGTTTTTGCCGCAATTGCCTGTCCAACTGGTACCGGGATGCCGCCGAGGCGGAAGATATCGCGCTCACCCGCGAGGAGGCGCGCGAAATTGTCTACGGCATGCCCTATGATGAATGGAAGGCGCGTTATCAGCGCGAGGCGAGTGCCGAACAGAAAGCCGGTTTTGAAAACAACAAACCGCGTGAATGAACGGGACAAGCGAAGAAGGAACTTGACCTGTCGCGCTGTTTTCGGCAGGCAGGAGCCCACGCATTTTTCAGCGAAATAGGAGTTGACCATGGCCGACGACGCCCACGGCATTGCGCGCGATCAGCTGCGCTCGATCATCGAACGCATTGAACGTCTCGAAGAAGAAAAGAAGACCATCGCCGACGACATCAAGGATGTCTATGCCGAAGCCAAGGGCACCGGTTTTGATACCAAGGCGCTGCGCAAGATCATTTCGCTGCGCAAGAAGGACGAGCAGGAGCGCATGGAAGAAGAAGCCGTGCTCGACACCTATATGATCGCGCTCGGCATGATTCGCGCGCCGTCGGACGAGTAGACCCGACCGGGAAAGAAAACGCGGCCAACTGATACGGTGGCCGCGGCATTCCCTTTTTAAAACCCGTCGAGAACGAGTTTCATGCCGGCGAGAAACGCCATGGCATACATGAACGGGTAGAACACTTCCATGCGCATGCGCTTGACGATCGTGGCACCGGCAACGGTGGCGACCACGGCGAAGGGCAACAGGGTGGCCGATGCTGCCAGATTCGGCGCGCCGAGTTCGCCGAGCGCATAATAAGGCAAAAGCTTCATCACATTGACGATGGCGAAAAAGCGGACACTGGCACCGGTATAGGAGCGCGGGTCAAGCTTCAGCGGCAGCGTGTAGATCTGATAGGGCGGTCCGCCCGAATGGGAGATGAAGCTGGTATAACCGGCGATGCCGCCCCAGATCGTGGCGGCGACAGGGCGCTGGCCGGCCGGCGGCTTTTCGATTTTTTCGCCGGGCTTCCAGCGATCATAGAAATATTTTCCGGCAAAGATGACGGTGGCGAGGCCGACGAGCATCCGCGTCAGCTCGAAAGGCACCACGGAAAACGTGTACCATCCCAAAATGGTCCCGATCACCGCGCCCGGCAGCAGGATGCGCAATGTCGGCCAGTGTCCGTACTGGCGCCAGGACCAGAGCGCGACCCCATCCATGACAATCAGGATCGGAAGCATGATGGCCGCTGCTGTTGCCGGCTCGACGACGAATGTCAGAATGGGAACGCCGAGCAGCGCAAGCGCGCCGCCCATGCCGCCTTTCGTCAGGCCGACAAGAAGAACGGCGGGGATCGCCGCCGCATAAAAGATTGGATCGGGAAGCATGAAATCAAAGCACCTGTTGAAACTCCGCTCTAACGGATTTATCCCGAAATGGCGAGAGGGCGAACCCGCCTTCGGCGCGCCTGCAAGGGGATGAGAGACATGGATACGGAACAGGAACGTTGCCGGTTGGTGCTTGTCGCGCCGGAAATCGCGGATATGGAAGCGCAGGAAAAAGCGATTGCCGACGCTTTGCGCGGCGGCGATGTGGCATCGGTTATCCTTCCGCAATACGGCGAACCCGTCGAGGCTTTTCAAAAACGCGCCGAACGGATCGTTCCGGTGATTCAGAACTACGATACCGCCGCCATCATTGCCGGTGATACCCGTGTGGCCGGGCGCGCCAAGGCCGATGGTATTCACATCGAGGGAGGGCCGGGCGTTCTTGCCGATGCGATGGACCGGTTTTCGCCGCGCATGATTGTCGGCGCCAGTGCACCCAAGGATCGCCATCAGGCGCTGGAACTGGGGGAACTGAACCCTGATTACGTGTTTTTCGGCATGCTGGACGGCGATACGCGGCCCAAGACCCATCCCAAAAACCTGGAACTTGGCGAATGGTGGGCCTCGATGGTCGAAATCCCCTGCATCGTGATGGCGGGAAGCGAACCGGCAAGCGTGATCGAGGCTGCGTTGACATGGGCGGAATTCGTTGCTGTCGGCAAGGCGGTTTTCTCAGCGCCCGGCGGAGCAGCCGGGATGGTCGCCCAGATCAATGCCGTGCTCGACGAAAAAGCGCCGCGTTTTGATTATTAAAGAGGTTATGACCGTCCGCACCCGCATTGTTGTTGTTGCCGCTGTTTTTGCTCTGGTGCTTCCGGGCCGCTCGTTTGCGCTGACGGCGCGGGAGTTTGCAACGGATGCCGGGCTGGTTGCCGGTGCGCCCGGCAATCCCCGCCTCGGCGGCGCGCTGTTGCCGCCGGGCATGGAGACGGGCGACCCGGACAAGGCCTATGCGTTCGAATTTGCCCAGGTGACGGCGGCGACGGCGGACGACATTGCAAAGACGCCAGACGACACAGAGAATACCGAGGCCGGTGAGCCTGAAACACCGTATGACGGACCGGTGGATGAGGCTTACGGGGCTTATCAGCGCGGATTGTTCGATGCCGCCTATGAGGCCGCGATGCAACGCGCCGGCCGCGGCGATCCTCGTGCGGAAACCCTGATTGCCGAACTGGTCGAGCGCAAGCTGATTGCCGAAAACCGGGCAGGGCCGCCGGAAGCCTGGTATCGGATGGCCGCCGACAGCGGCGCGCCATTTGCCGTCAATCGCTACGGGATGTTCCTGCTCGGCTCCGATGACGAGGACGAGCGCCAGACCGGGCGGGATCTGGTGCGGCAGGCGGCAGAAGCGGGCGATCCGCTCGCGGCCTTCAACCATGCGACAATCCTGGTTGAGGAAGACCCCGGTCCGGAAGGACTTCGGAGCGCTTTGCCGTGGTATGAAATGGCGGCAGAGGCCGATATTGCCGATGCCCAGTATGCGCTCTCCCAGATCTATCGCGCGCTTGAGGGGATACCGGAGGAAAAGCGGGAGCTCTGGCGCTACTGGTTGCGCCGTGCTGCCAATGCCGATCACGATACCGCCCAGCTCGACCTGGCGCTGGCACTGATCAACGGGACGGATATGCCGCGCAACCTGCCGGAAGGGTTTGACTGGATGCACCGCGCCGCACTCAACGGCAATGCTGCGGCCGCCAGCCGGCTGGCCTATCTCTATCTGAACGGTATCGGAACGCCCGTCGACCGGGAGGCGGCGGCAATGTTTTATCTGACGGCGCGTAATGTTGGACTAAAAAACGAGGAAATGGAGCAACTTCTCTCGTCGCTTTCTCCAGAAAACCGTGCCAAAGTTACATTGCGATCTCGAGCGATCGTGCGACGTTACTAGTAATACTTGTATTTTTTGTGTCATTTCCATTTTTTGACGTGTACGTTACGCACGTTTTATGACATAAAATACTAATTATCGCGTATAGGTGGTGGAGTTCGTGGGGGAATGGCCTTGTGCTGCAGTTTGACTTTGTCGGACAGATGATTGCCAGCCTCGGGCTGGGCGCGCTTGTCGTGATGGCATATGGCCTGATTCTGCGCCATTTTCGGGGGAAATGGTATGAAGGCTATGCCAGCGCGGCGGTGTTGGCCTGTGGCGCCCTGGCTTCGATGACGACCCCTATCGTTCTGCCTGCCGGCTATGTCTTTGATGCCAGAGCCGTGTTCATTGCGCTTGCCGGGCCATTTGCAGGGGTCGGCGGCGCGGTCCTTACTGCTGCTTGCGCGGCGACTTTTCGGATACTGGTCGGCGGAGATGGAATGCTGGCCGGTGTCGTCGGTATCGTCATTGCCGCTCTTGCCGGGATCGTGTTCATCCGGTTTATGCCGCAGAAGCGGACAGCCGGCGGCTTTCTGGTGCTGGGGTGTCTTGCGGCGCTGATGGCGTTTTCGGTCTTTCTCATCGATTTTGACACTGCAATGCTGTTGATCGCCGGCGTCAGCGTTCCGCTCACGATCGTCAATATCCTCGGTGTTGTCGTGCTCGGCTTGGCACTGGAAAGGACGAGGCGTAGCGCCGAATATCTGCGCGATGTTGAATTCAATGCCGAGCGCGATCCGCTGACCGGCCTGTTCAACCGGCGCGCGCTGAAGCAGTTTGAAGGGCGCATCGGGCAGATGCTTGCACCCGGCAGGCGCGCCGGTTGCGTCGTGCTGTTCGATATCGACCGTTTCAAACTGGTCAATGACCGCTATGGTCATCCGCGCGGGGACGAAGTCCTTCAGCGCGTTGCCGCAACGGTCACCAGCCGGATGCGCCGCTCCGATCTGGTTGTGCGCTATGGTGGAGAAGAAATCGCCGTCGTGCTGCTTTCCACCTCGCTTGATGATGCCTGGCGGATTGCCGAACATATCCGCTCGCGCGTTGAAAAGCTGGTCTTCACGCATGATCGTGAGACGTTTTCCGTCACGCTTAGTGCCGGGATTGCCGGTTTTACCGTCGGCGACGTTCCTCTTGAAACCGCTTTTGATCATGCCGACCGGGCGCTTTATCAGGCCAAAAACGCCGGCAGAAACCGCACGGAAATCCTCAGCCTGCCTCTTCTTCACGAGACGCCTGTGCGTGCAAATGCCTGACAGGCCTTGAATTCCGGTCCGTTCTGTGGTCATGAACCCGCCAACAGCCTGTTTGCCGGTCGCGGGTGGTTCCGCGCCGGTGCAATAATCAAGGAATTCTGGTCATGGCCCGTTCAGCCCTTCTCAATGTGATGGTTCAGGCCGCCCTGAAAGCGGGTCGGTCGCTGACCCGCGATTTCGGCGAAGTGCAGAACCTGCAGGTTTCCGTCAAGGGACCCGCCGATTTTGTGTCCCAGGCGGATATCAAGGCGGAAAAGATCGTCCGCACCGAACTGATGCGCGCCCGCCCGACCTATGGTTTTCTGGGTGAGGAAGGCGGAGAGGAGACCGGATCCGACGGCCAGCATCGCTGGATTGTCGATCCTCTCGACGGCACCACCAATTTCCTCCACGGTATTCCCCAGTTCGCCGTTTCGATTGCGCTGGAGCGCTCCGGCGAAGTGGTCGCCGGCGTGATCTACAATCCGATCCTCGACGAACTGTATGTTGCCGAAAAGGGCGGCGGCGCGTTTTGCAACGACCGGCGCATCCGGGTATCGGCACGGCGCAATCTTGCCGATGCGGTTATCGGCTGCGGCGTTCCCCATCTCGGCCGCGGCCAGCATGGCAAGTTTCTTGTGGAACTGCGCCATGTCATGGGCGAGGTTGCCGGCATCCGTCGTCTGGGCGCTGCCTCGCTTGATTTGGCCTATGTCGCTGCCGGCCGGCTTGACGGCTACTGGGAAGAGGCGCTTTCGGCCTGGGATATGGCCGCGGGCCTGATCCTGGTGCGCGAAGCGGGCGGTTTCGTCTCCGATACCAAGGGCGGCCAGCAATGCCTTGAAACCGGCAGTGTCGTCGCCGGTAACGAGCTGATGCGGATTGCACTGTTCGACCAGCTTCAGCGTCGTCTGGAAAAATAGAGCCTGCCGCTTCCGGTGGACTGAAACCGGTTTTGCGTGCATCGCTCTTCAAATCGCCGCCATTTTCGAATAGAGCTTTTAACCGGCCCGGAGGAATGCTTCGGGTCCGTTCGGCCGTGCAGCAATGTACCGGCGCAGCCATCGATGACCGGAGGGTAGGGCGAAATGTCGGATTTCGAACTCGAACAGGACGATCGGCGCCAGCCTCAGCCGCGCGGCTACGCCCAGAAGATGTCGAGCCCGATGACCTTCGTCTGGACCATGGTCATCTTCCTGATCCTGATCGGCTTTTGTGTCGCCATCCTTTACCGGCAGGCCCATTCGGCCTTCATGACCAATCCGGGGCTGAACGGCCTGATCCTCGGGGTTCTGCTGATCGGTATCCTGATGGTGTTCTCACAGGTTCTGGCGTTGCGGCGCGAGGTCACCTGGCTCAATTCCTTCCGCGCTGCGGGAAGTGCCGACCGAGTCGGCCGCGACCCCAAGCTGCTTGCACCGATGCGCGCGCTGATCGGCAGCCGCCAGACCATGGCGCTTTCGACCTCGTCGCTGCGTTCCATTCTCGATTCCATTGCCACCCGGCTTGACGAACAGCGCGACACATCGCGCTATCTCGTCGGCCTTCTGGTCTTTCTCGGCCTGCTCGGCACGTTTTGGGGCCTGCTCGGCACCATCGGGTCGATTGGCGATATCATTCAGAACCTCGATCCGAATTCCGGTGACAGCGCCGATGTTCTCGATGCGCTGAAAGAAGGACTGGCCGGGCCGCTTTCCGGCATGGGAACGGCATTTTCCTCATCACTGCTCGGTCTTTCCGGTTCGCTGGTGCTCGGCTTCCTCGACCTTCAGGCGGGGCGGGCCCAGAACCGCTTCTACATGGAGCTGGAAAACTGGCTTTCGACGATGACCGACGTGACCTCGGATCTCGCACCGGCGCTTGAAGGCGTTGCCAGCGGTTCCTCCGAACAGTTCGAGGTGCTGGCGGAAGAACTGCGGCGGATCGCCGAGGCCAATGGCGCAGGCGCGGCTTCGGTGCCCGCCATGGCGCAGCTTGCCGAGGGCATTCAGGGCGTGGTCAAGAACATGCGCAACGAACAGCAGATGCTGCGCGACTGGATCGAGGCGCAGCACGAGGAATCGCAGGAACTGCGGCGCACCCTCCAGCGCCTCACCGACAAGCTTGAGGACCGGTAATCATGGCGCTGGCCCGCAATCGTCGATCCAACCGCAGTGTCGACTACTGGCCCGGTTTCGTCGACGCGCTGTCGACCTTGCTTCTGGCGATCATGTTCCTGCTGACCGTGTTCGTGATCGGCCAGTTCATCCTGACGCGCGAAATTTCCGGCAAGGACGAGGTGCTGAACCGGCTGAACAGCCAGATTGCCGAACTGACACAGCTTCTGGCGCTGGAAAAGAGCAATACGCAGGATGCCAATGATACGATTGCCTCGCTGCAGGCCTCGCTGGCCACGGCGCAGGCCGCCCGTTCGCGCCTGCAGGCACTGCTCGATGAAGGCGCGGGCGCCAGCGATGCCGCTCAGGCCCGTATCGGCGCGCTTTCGGAAGACCTTGAGGCCGAACGACAGCTGACGGCGCGGGCGCAGAGCCAGCTGGCGCTGCTCAACCAGCAGATTTCCGCCCTTCGCGCGCAACTGGCCGCCGTCGAGGAGGCACTGGAAGTGTCCGAGGCCAAGGACGAGGCCTCGCAGGCCCGTATCGCTGATCTCGGCCGGCGCCTCAATGTCGCTCTGGCGCAGAAGGTGCAGGAGCTGAACCGTTACCGCTCCGACTTTTTCGGGCGGTTGAGGCAGATCCTGTCCGACCGCGAGAATATCCGCATCGTCGGCGACCGCTTCGTGTTCCAGTCCGAGGTTCTGTTTCCCTCCGGCTCGGATGAGCTGAATGATGACGGCCGCGCCGAGCTTGCCAAGCTTGCCACCGCGCTTCTCGAAATTGCGCCGGAAATACCGGAGGATATCAACTGGGTGCTGCGGGTTGACGGCCATACGGACGATGTTCCGATCCGGGCCGGCGGTCAGTTTGCCGATAACTGGGAACTGTCGTCGGCGCGTGCGAATTCCGTCGTGCGCTATCTGATTTCACAAGGCGTGCCCGCCACGCGGCTGGTGGCTGCCGGTTTTGCCGAATATCAGCCGATTGCACCCGGCAATTCGCCCGAAGCGCGTGCACAGAACCGCCGTATCGAGTTCAAGCTGACCGAGCGCTGAGGTTTCGAAAAACCGAAACCATGTTTGCCTGCGGCATTGACCGGATATGTCCGCCCGGACTTGCCTTTGGCTGCGCTCTTTTCTATCTTGCGGTCTCCGCAAGGGTGGTACGGCATGCCTGCCCAACCGCCGCGCTTTTTGTAAAGCGCTGTTCTTCCTGACAAGCGGACGAGGGCCCCTCCAGGAAGCATCCCGACACGAACAGATGCTTGTTCAGGAGTAGATGATGACCTTCGTCCTGCCTATGCGGGTCGTGCGTTGGCGGCCCGGTCGCCGACTTGCTGCGATTTTTCTGATGATTTCCGGCGTTGCCGCCTTCAGCTGTATCGATACGCTGACCAAGGTGCTGACGGCCCGCCACGCGCCGGTCATGCTGATTTTCGTGCAGAACAGCCTGGCCGCGATGATGGTGCTGCCGGTTGCCGCCATGAAGGGCTCTGCCGGTTTCCGGCTGCGTTCACCGCGTCTTCTGGCAATCCGCGCGGGGGTGGGGGTTGTTGTCAGTTTTCTGATCTTCACCTCGCTGTCGCTGCTGCCGTTCGCGATTGCCGTCTCGCTGTTCCAGCTCGAGACATTCTTTGTCATTCCGCTGGCGATCCTGCTGTTGAAGGAAAAGGCGAGCTGGCATCGCTGGCTGGCGGTTGCCCTTGGGCTGTTCGGTGCCCTCCTGATCCTCAGGCCGGGCAGCGAGGCGTTTCAGGTGGCGGGGCTTGTGGCGGTCGCAGCGGCGCTGGCGCTTGCCACCAAGAACATCGTTTTGAAGATGCTGGCGATGAACGAGGCTTTCGTGCCGGCATTGTTCTGGATGTATGTGCTGATGGCGAGCATGACTGCCGCTCCGGCGCTGTTGTTCTTCCGGTCGCCGATCGGGCTTGCTGATCTGGGCCTTCTGTGCGTATCGGCGCTGCTGGTCAATACCAGCAATTTCTGCATGCTGAAGGCGTTTTCGATGGCCGATGCGATGGTGCTCACGCCCGCCCTGCACATGGCTCTGCCGCTGGCCGTGATGATGGGGCTGGTGGTTTTCGACGAATGGCCGCAGCCGATCGTGTGGGCCGGCATCGCACTGATCTTTGCGGCAACCTTCATGCCCACCGGCCGAAAGCCTGAGGGTTGATCCTCAGACGGTTTCCTCGGTGTTGAACTGCAGGCGCGCAAGCCGGGCATAAAGCCCGTTACGGGCTACCAGCGTTTCATGCGTGCCTTCTTCGACGATGCGGCCCTCATCCATCACCAGAATGCGGTCGGCCGACAGCACGGTGGCCAGCCTGTGGGCAATCACCAGCGTTGTGCGACCCTTCATCAACCCGCCCAGCGCGGCCTGCACCAGCGTTTCGCTTTCGGCATCGAGCGCCGATGTCGCCTCGTCGAGCAACAGGACGGGCGCATCGCGCAGCACCGCCCGGGCGATGGCGATGCGCTGGCGCTGGCCGCCGGAAAGGGTGATGCCGCGTTCGCCCGCCATCGTGTCATAGCCGTTTTCGAGCTTTTCGATGAAACCGTCGGCCTGGGCGGCAATGGCGGCGGCGCGTACATCTTCGCGTGATGCCTCGGGCTGGCCGAGCGCGATATTGTCGTGAATGCTGGCGGCAAAGATCGCGACATCCTGCGGCACCAGTGCAAACCGGGCCCTGACCGCCGCAGGGTCGGCTTCGCGCAGGTCGACGCCATCAAGCCGGATCGCCCCTTCATCGGGGTCGTAGAACCGCAACAGAAGCGAAAACAGCGTGCTCTTTCCCGCCCCCGACGGGCCGACGACGGCAACGGTCTCTCCGGCCGAAACGGATAATGACAGCCCGTTCAGGGCGCCGGCTTTGGCGCCGCCGGTGGGGTAGCGGAAACAGACATGATCGGCCTCAAGCGCGCCGCGCGGTGCGGGCAGGGCCACCGGGTTTGCAGGCGCCGTGATCGAAGATGGCTCCAGCAGAAGTTCGCTCAGCCGTTCTGCGGCCCCGGCGGCAAGCGAGAGCTCGCCCCAGACTTCCGAGAGCTGGCCAAGGGCGCCGGCTGCCAGAACCGAATAGATCAGGAACTGGCCGAGCGTGCCGCCGGTCATCGTGTCGGACAGCACGGATTGGGCACCGAACCACAGGATTGCGGTGATCGAACAGAACACCGTGGAGATTGCCACGGCCGTCAGCGCGGCGCGTGCCTTCAGCGCCGAACGGGCGGCGGCGAAGGCGTTTTCCACGCCGCGTGCATAGCGGTTTGAGGCCATGCCCTCGGCGGTAAAGGCCTGCAGGGTGCGGGTTGCGCCGATGGCTTCACCGGCAAAGGCGGTCGCATCGGCCAGTTGATCCTGCGCGGCGCGAGAGCGCGTGCGCACCTGGCGTCCTGCGGCGATCAGCGGCAGCACCACCAGCGGGATTGCGGCAATCACCAGCACGGAGAGGCGCGGCGATGTGTAGATCATCATGATCAGCGCGCCGATGCCCATGATCAGATTGCGCAGCGCAACCGAGGCGCTGGCACCGAAGGCCGACTTGATCTGCACCGTGTCGGCCGTCAGCCGTGAGACGATCTCGCCTGACTGATTGACATCGAAGAAGGCGGGCGACAGTTGCACGACATGGGCAAAAACATCACGCCGCAGGTCGGCGACAACCCGTTCGCCGAGAATCATCACGAAGAAATAACGCAGTGCGCTGGCCATGCCGAGCGCCAGCGCCATCAGCCCGAGCACAAGAAAATAGTTGTTGATCAGTTCGGCATCGTCTGTCGAAAAGCCGTGGTCAATCACCCGGCGCACGGCAACGGGCAGGGTGAGCGTTACGAAAGCGGCGATCAGGAGGAAGGTGAGGGCGCCGGCCACAAGGCCGCGATAGGCGGTGATATAGGGTAAAATCGCAGTCAGCGGCCGAAGCTCTTTCGCTCTGCCACCACGTGTTTCAGCATTTCTGCTCACGGGTATTTCCTTCACTTTCGCCGAGGCCGGATATTGCATCCGGCGGCTCTTGTTATTCGGCTCACGTTCCTGTATAGCGACCGCAACCTAATCGACAGCCGTGGCTTTTTTTGGGGTCTCACGGCTTTGTTTATTCAATAGCCCCGGTGGGCGCAATGGCGGCCAGGGTTTAAACAAGCTTGCAGGAACGAGAGTTATGAAGGCTGATATTCATCCCGACTATCACATGATCAAGGTCGTCATGACGGACGGCACGGAATACGAAACGCGTTCGACCTGGGGTAATGAAGGCGATGTCCTGACCCTCGATATCGATCCGACGTCGCACCCGGCATGGACCGGCGGCTCGCAGCAGCTGCTTGACCGCGGCGGCCGCGTTTCCAAGTTCAACAAGCGCTTCGGCGGTCTTGGCATCTGATTTTCAGACCAGACGACAGAATACGAAAAACCCGGCCATTGTGCCGGGTTTTTTGTTGGTAAAGCTGTTCCTCCCTCCGGGGCATCCTCGGGCTTGAGCCGGAAACCAGCAAGGGCCAGGTCCTTGCGCGCAAAGACTCCTTAAAGACTCCTTCTGGAAGCGCACAGCAAGCGGCCCTGGATACCGGCTCAAGGCCGGTATGACGACAGAACGCGGGACGAGCTTTATTGGAGCCTGAACCCAGCCTTTTTCTAGCAGTTTTTCTGAATTAGAGCATTTCCCTGACTGATTGAATCCGGGTCTATGCAAATCAGACGCGGTCTGATTCAAACTATCTGCCGATGGAGGTCGGCGGATATGTCG